>PXQN01000088.1 GCA_003021305.1 Halobacteriales archaeon QH_10_67_22
GTGCGTAATTCTTTGTATTCCCACGAAACAGAAGGCTCTCTCCGTGGTCCGAAACGCCGGTCTTCACCGACACTGCCGAAATTGGGTACGCACGACCGTATCAGTCCATAAAATCACGGACGACAGCGAGCGAGGGAGTCGCCTGCTGAGCGCCTTCGTGGGTGGTCGCGAGCGAGGCGGCAGTGACGGCGGCGGGGACGGCCGCGGGGAGCGGGTCGCCTGCCGCCAGTCGGGCGGCGAGGTAGCCGTTGAACACGTCGCCAGCCCCAGTGGTGTCGACCGGCGTCACCTCGGGCGGTGGGGCGGTGAACTCCTCGCCCGTCGCTCGGCGCTCGACCACGAGCGTTCCGCTCCCGCGTGTCCGGATGACGGTCCCAGCGAACTCGCCGATCGCGTCGCCGAGGCGTTCGTACTCGTACGCGTTCGGGGTAACCACGTCGACCGCCTCGTACTCCAGGAGTGGCGCCGCCCCCTCGGCCGGTGCGGGGTCGAACAGGACCGTCGGCCGGTCGGACACGTCTGCCAGCGACGCGAGCGTTGCCTCCATCGTCGCCATCGGGATCTCGTTCTGGAGCAAGAGACAGTCCGCGGCGCGGATCGTCTCCCAGTGGCGGTCGACGTAGGACTCGTCCACCGTCGCGTTAGCCCCCGCAACGATCGCGATACGGTTTTCACCCGCTTCGTCGACGAAGACGTACGCCTTGCCGGTCTCGGCGTCGGCCACCTCCGTCCCCGCGGTGTCGACGCCCCGAGTCGACAGCGTCTCCAGAACGCCGTATGTCTCGTGGTCCGTTCCGACCCGGCCACAGAACGCGGCGTCCACACCGGCCTTCGCCGCTGCGACGGCCTGGTTCGACCCCTTACCGCCGATAAAGATCCCGTCGACGTACTCGTCGACCGCCGACGGGACGCTCGCGACGGCCCGCGTCTCGTCTGGCGACGGAAACCACTCGTACCGGGCCGACAGTTCCTTGATACTCGTCTCGTCGACACTCGCGAAGAGGTCGACGTTCACGCTTCCCAGGCTGACGACGTCCGCCATTACTCCCGTTTGCATAGCCGGGTCAAATCAGTATCCCGTCTCCGGCAAAACCACGGCGTGCCAGGACTCTCGGTCACTGACGTGGTCTGGACTCGGTTCGAGTTTGCAGTTGCCGGACCGGACCTCCAGAATACGGTTCCGCGCGACGGTTTCGACGACCAGTCGGACACCGTCGTAGGTCACGCCCTCACTGTCCTCGATGGTCACGATTCCCGCCGTCGCCCCGGACTCGTCGACGACGACGGCCATTCCGCGTCCCTCGGCGCGCAACTCGGTCAGGAGGTCGTCGATCTCTTTGGTTTCCGGGACGACGTACGCCTCCGTAGCAACGGCCCGAAGTGAGGTTCTGGCCCCCCTCGGTGCGTTTCGATCAGGTCGCGGATGTGTACGGTTCCGACCAGCGTGTCCAGTACGCCCTCGTAGACGGGGAGTTACGTGAGTTCGTGTTCCAGACAGGTGTCGATGGCCGCCTCGGCGTCCGTCTCGACCGACACTGCGACCACGTCTCGTCGCGGGACCATGGTTTCCTTGACGATCCGGTTGCGGAACCGCAGCAGGCGCTGGAGCATCCGGTGTTCGTCGGGGGTGATCACGCCCGCTCGCCGTCCGGCAGTGATCACCTCCCGGACCTCCGACCGGGTGACGTACGCCGTTTCGAAGTCCCCCTCGCTACCCATGACTCTGTTGACGACGCGGGTGAGCAGGTCGAAACCGTATGGAGAAATCTCAAAGTATACGAACGAGAGGCCAGTAACAAGACACATGGCGACTCGAGACACCCAGCCCAGCTGGACGGACCCTGAGTACGTCGCGACTGTCGTCGGTGTCCTCGCAGTGGCTGTGCTTGTTTTTTACAGCGCTCTCACCGCATCCGGCCCGACTGTCGACGAGATCGTCTTCGTCGTTCTCACTATCACCGTCCCCGTGACCGTCGCCTACGAACTCGCTCGGCGATGGCAGTGAGAGTTGCGGCCTGCAGAGGTCACCGAGGAGCGTGTCGCGGAACCATCGACGGCCGGTTTACTGCGGTCCGACCCGGGCGGTAAACTGTCGAGAGAGATACGACCACCGATGGTAGTGCGAGAGACGGATAATCGATGCAGCAGGACCTGGATCGAAGACTTGCTGGGTCTGTGGATGGAAATCAGGAGTCGGCCAGATCGGCGAGCGGCCCTCCACGACTGTATTTCGGTCGTCGTTGTGTACGCGTCTCGCCCTGCAACTGGCGTTTCTCTCCGGTCGACCCATGCGAACGTCTGGCTGTCGGGGACCCAACTGCAGTCGAGAACTTCCGTCCAGAAGTCCCGGAACCCAGTGTAGAGTGCGTGTTTCGGAATCAGGTAGTGGGTCTGTCCAGTTGTACTTCGGGTATCGCCACCACAAGATACAGTCCAGTGCCTTGCTCGTGATACAGCGTCGACCCCGAATCACTCCAGTCGACGCCGGTCCCGGACGTCGCACACGAGGCCTGGACGACTGTCGACACCGGCGCCGCCACACTCCAGGTCGAATCAACAGAACTGGCCGATGTCCTGGCCGACGAGAGTCACCTCCGCGAAATCTTCGAGAACCTGTTCCGGAATGCGGTCGAACACGCCGGCGAGGATGCGACGGTCACCGTCGGGCCACTGGGGGACGGCTTCTTCGTCGAGGACGACGGGGACGGGATTCCGGCGTCCGAACGGGACACCGGTTCGCGTTCGGAAGGAGTGCGACGGGGGGGATTTGAACCTGAGCCAGACGGTCGCTCGCTCCGCTCGCGCTGCGACTGCCCGCGTTCAAATCCTCATCACTTCCGCTCGTCACGTCCGTTCCTCGCAGGATGCGACGGGGAGGATTTGAACCACGGTCGTTCCGCGTTGCTCCACTCCCTGCTTCAAATCTCTCCGACGCACTCTCCTCACGCGTAGGGAGCGACACGCACAGCGGTCGCTCACCGGCTCGCGTTCGGAAAGAGTGCGACGGGGGGGATTTGAACCCCCGTTAGGACCGTGGCAGGGTCCTGTGATACCACTACACCACCGTCGCAGGCGACAGCAGAAACTGGCGAGTGAGAGCAATAAAAGACTTCCGGAACGGACGATCCACCTCCGGTGACCAGGTTAGGGTCGGTCGATTCCGACTGAACGGACCGGAGACGTGACGACGACACCGAACCCCGACTGACCCCACGGGAGGACAATACACTCGTCAACGAAACTGGGACGCCGACCACTCGCGACAGCCCGGACTTGTGACCGCGGCAAAATATGGGGCCACTCACACTGGTGACCGCCACGGGAACGGTCATGTGACGGCCTCGCACGCGAAACCAACGCGGAGTGGTCCGTGTGAACGGTTCTCGCTACGCGCGCGAAGCGCGCTATTTTTAAGGGTGGGATGGGGACGTATCGGCACAGTCTAGTGGCGTGGCGTGGAAGCGTCACGGCATGACGACCAGCGTGCTCGTGCCATCTTCCCTCGCCCGGGAAGCCGAGGACAGACGCGAGGCGACTCGCAAACTGGGATACGTGGCCCGCGCGGCCACGGTCTTCCGGGTGGACCGTCTGACGGTCTACCCGGATCCCGGCGGCCGGCGGCGGTGGGAAGACGGGTTCGTCGAAACGGTGTTGCGGTACGCCGCCACACCCCCCTATCTCCGAAAGGAGGTATGGGACAGGCGGGACGAACTGGAGTACGCCGGCGTCCTGCCGCCGCTCCGCGTCCGTTCACGGACCGGCTCCGGTTCCACCGAATCGGGGTCGTTAAGACAGGGAATCGTGACCGAGGTCGGAGCTGATGGGCGCGTTCGGGTCAATTGCGGCCTGCAACACCCGGTCTCGCTCCCGGTGCCGTCCGCGATGGACGTCCGGGAGCGGGAACGCGTTGCCGTCAGAGTCTCTTCGCGACGACCGGTCCGGGCGAAACTCGTCGACGAGCCCCTTCCGGGGTTCGACGTCGACGCCACGGACCGCGACGAGGCGCTCGCACGCACCGACGCCGGACTTACCATCGCGGCCTCTCGCTACGGCGAGGAGCTGACCGTCACGGAACTCGACCGGCTACTCGGTCGAGTTCGTGGCGAGGATGGCGAGTCCGACGACGGGACGGCTGGTGCCCCCGAGGAAGACGACGCCGACGGTGACCTGACAGTCACCTTCGGAGCACCAGAACGGGGTCTACCCACGATCTGGGACGTCGACCCCCCGGCACGCGGAGCGACGGGCGACGACCGGTTCGACCTCTGGCTGAATACGGTTCCGGACCAGGGCAGCGAGGTCGTGCGAACGGAGGAAGCGTTGTTCGCCACCCTCGCACCCCTACATCTGGAGAGGTAACAAGATGCCACAATCAAACAGACCACGCAAAGGCTCGCTGGGCTTCGGCCCGCGTGAGCGTGCGGCCAGTGAGACGCCGCGGTTCAACAGCTGGCCGGACGACGACGGGCAGCCAGGGCTCCAGGGATTCGCCGGCTACAAGGCCGGCATGACCCACGTCGTGCAGATCAACGACGAACCCGACTCCCCGCGCGAGGGGATGGAAGAGACCGTCCCGGTGACCGTCGTCGAGACGCCACCGATGCGCGCCGTCGCGCTGCGAGCCTACGAATCGACGCCGTACGGCCTGCGACCGCTCACGGAGGTCTGGACCGACGAGTTCCACGGTGAACTCGACCGGGCCCTCGACCTCCCCGAGAGCCACGACGCAGACGCCACAGAAGCACAGATCCGCGAGACACTCGACGCGGGCGACCTCGGCGACGTGCGTCTCATCACGCACACCGTCCCCGAGGCCGTCCCGGGTGTCCCGAAGAAAGAACCCGACGTGATGGAGACCCGGGTCGGTGGCGGCACGCTCGCCGACCGACTCGACTACGGGATCGACCTGGTCGACGAGGGCGGCGAACACTCCATGACCGACGTGTTCCGCGCCGGCGAGTACGCCGACATCGCGGCCGTCACGACCGGCAAGGGCACCCAGGGCCCGGTCAAGCGCTGGGGCGTCCAGAAGCGCAAGGGCAAACACGCCCGCCAGGGGTGGCGCCGACGCATCGGCAACCTCGGCCCGTGGAACCCCTCGCGTGTGCGCTCGACAGTACCCCAGCAGGGCCAGACCGGGTACCACCAACGCACCGAACTGAACAAGCGACTGCTGGACATCGGCGAGGGCGACGAGCCCACTGTCGACGGCGGCTTCGTCAACTACGGCGAGGTCGACGGGCCCTACACGCTCGTGAAAGGCTCCGTTCCGGGACCCGACGAGCGCGTCGTGCGTCTGCGTCCGGCCGTCCGGCCGAACGACCAGCCGAGACTCGACCCCGAACTGCGGTACGTCTCCACCCAGTCCAACCAGGGCAACCGGGGCCGGGCAGTCTCGGGGGAGGACTAACCCATGGAAACGACAGTACGCGACCTGGACGGCGAGGACGACGGGACGGTCGAACTCCCCGCCGTCTTCGAGACGACACAGCGCCCGGACCTCGTCCGGCGCGCCGTGATGGCCGCCCAGGCCAATCGCAAACAGGACTACGGCAGCGACGAGTACGCGGGCTTCCGGACGCCCGCCGAGTCACACGGGAGTGGCCGCGGGATGGCCCACGTCCCGCGCGAGAACAACGTCGCGCGGCGCGTTCCCCAGGCCGTCAGCGGCCGCCGGGCACACCCGCCCAAGACCGAGAAAGACCAGGGCCTGGGCCTGAACGACAAGGAACGCAAGCTGGCGGTCCGCGCGGCGGTGGCGGCGACGACCGACGCCGAGGCCGTCCGCGAGCGGGGCCACGAGTTCGACGACGACGTCGAACTCCCGCTCGTCGTCTCGAACGCGTTCGAGGAACTGGTCAAGACCCAGGCGGTCGTGGACACGCTCGAATCGCTCGGGTTGCACGCCGACATCGAGCGCGCCGACGAGGCGACGATCCGCGCCGGCTCGGGGACGACCCGGGGTCGCAAGTACAAGCGCCCCTCGTCGATCCTCTTCGTGACCAGCGAGGAGCAGTCGAAAGCCGCCCGCAATCTCGCGGGCGCGGACGTCGCGACAGCACGCGAGGTCAACGCGGAGGACCTGGCGCCGGGCGGCGAGCCCGGTCGCCTCACAGTCTGGACGGAAAGCGCCGTTTCGGAGGTGGCTGACAGATGAACCACGAGATACTGAAACACCCACACATGACCGAGAAGGCGATGGACGACCTGGACTTCAGCAACAAGCTCCAGTTCGTCGTCGACTCGGGGGCTGCAAAGCCCGAGATCGCCGACGCTGTCGCCGACCAGTTCGACGTGACCGTCGTCGACGTGACGACCCAGATACGTCCGGACGGGTCGAAGAAGGCCGTCGTCGCTCTCTCCGAGGACGACGAGGCAGAGGACGTCGCGTCACGGATCGGGGTGTTCTGACCATGGGACGACGAATCCAGGGACAACGACGCGGTCGCGGCACGCCCACGTTCCGGGCGCCGTCACACCGCTACAAGGCAGACCTGTCGCACCGCAAAGTCGAAGACGGGGACGTCGTCAGCGGGACGGTCGTCGACATCGAACACGACCCGGCACGCTCGGCGCCCGTCGCGGCCGTCGAGTTCGAGGACGGCGACCAGCGCCTCGTCCTCGCACCCGAGGGCGTCGGCGTCGGCGACCGACTGCAGGTCGGCGTCAGCGCCGAGATCGCGCCGGGCAACACGCTCCCACTGGCGGAGATCCCGGAGGGCGTGCCCGTCTGTAACGTCGAGGCCAACCCCGGCGACGGCGGGAAGTTCGCCCGCGCGTCGGGCGTCAGCGCACAGCTGATGACCCACGACCGCAACGTGGCGGTCGTCCAGTTGCCCAGCGACGAGGTCAAGCGCCTCGACCCGGAGTGTCGGGCGACCATCGGCGTCGTCGCCGGCGGCGGACGGACGGAGAAGCCGCTCGTCACGGCCGGCAACAAACACCACAAGATGCGAGCGCGGGGCACGAAGTGGCCCACCGTTCGCGGCGTGGCGATGAACGCCGTCGACCACCCGTTCGGTGGCGGCGGCCGCCAGCACCCCGGCAAGCCCAAGTCCGTCTCGCGGGACACCCCGCCGGGACGGAAGGTGGGCGACATCGCGTCGCGGCGCACGGGCCGCGGTGGTAACGAATGAGTTCGGACTACCAGATCGGCCACGAGGGCGAGTTCACCTACCGTGGCCACACGCTCGAGGAGTTGCAGGAAATGAATGTCGAGGACGTCGCGGAACTGTTGCCCGCACGCCAGCGGCGAAGTATTGAACGTGGCCTCTCGGTCGAGAAGCAGAAACTGCTCGAGGAGGCACGCGAGGCAGGCCAAGAGGAGACTGCCAACGACCCGATCCGCACCCACCTCCGGGACATGCCGATCGTCCCCGAGATGGTCGGAGTGACGTTCGCTGTCTACACCGGACAGAGCTTCGAGCGGGTCAAAGTCGAGCCCGAGATGATCGGCCACTACCTGGGCGAGTTCCAGCTCACCCGGACCTCCGTCGAACACGGACAGGCCGGCATCGGGGCGACGCGCTCCTCGAAGTTCGTCCCCCTCAAATAATATGGGAATCAGCTACTCAGTCGACGTCGACCCGGACGAGACCGCGAAAGCGATGCTCCGGGAGCGTCACATCAGTCTGAAGCACAGCAAGGCCCTCTCCCGGGAGATCAAGGGCACGACCGCCGCCGAGGCGGTCGAGTACCTCGAGGCGGTCCGGGCCGAGGAGACCTCGGTCCCCTTCCGCCAGCACAACTCGGGGGTGGGCCACCGCAACGACATCGACGGCTGGGACGCCGGCCGCTACCCCGAGAAGGCCGCGGGCGCGTTCCTGGACCTGCTCGAAAACGCCGTCAGCAACGCCGAACACCAGGGCTTCGACGGGGAGTCGATGGAGATCGTCCACGTCGCACCCCACAAGGTCGGCGAGAGCCAGGGCCGCAAACCCCGCGCGATGGGGCGTGCCAGTCCCTGGAACACGCCAGAGATCGACGTCGAACTCGTCTTGCAGGAGGTCGAGTGATGGCCGACGAACAGCAGTTCATCGAGGACGGCCTCCAGCGCACCCGGATCGACGAGTTCTTCGAGGACGAACTCGGGCGCGCCGGCTACGGCGGCATGGAAGTCGCCAAGACGCCGATGGGCACCCAGATCGTGCTCAAAGCCGAGAAACCGGGCATGGTGATCGGCAAGGGCGGGAAGAACATCCGCAAGATCACCACGACCCTCGAAGAGGACTTCGACCTCGACGACCCCCAGGTCGACGTCCAGGAGGTCGAGGAACCGGACCTGAACGCCCGGATCGTCGCGGACCGACTTGCCAACGCCCTCGAACGTGGCTGGTACTTCCGCAAGGCCGGCCACACCACGATCGACCGGATCATGGAGGCCGGCGCGAAAGGCGCCGAGATCGTCCTCTCGGGCAAGGTGACTGGCGCGCGCTCGCGCGTCGAGAAGTTCAACCGCGGCTACATCAAACACAACGGCGAACCCGCCGAGGAGATCGTCGACCACGGCCAGTCGACGGCCGTGATGAAGCTCGGCACCATCGGCGTGGACGTGAAGATCATCGGCCCCGACGCCGTGTTGCCCGACGACTTCGAGATCTACGAGGGTATCGAGGTCGAGGCCTACGTCGGCGACGAGGAAGAAGGCAGCGTCGAGGAACTCCTCGAGGGCGAACCCGAGGACGCAGAGCCCGTGACGGGCCCCGACGGCGACCCCGACGCCGACGAACCCGACGTCGACGAGGAGGTCATCGAGGAGGCCGCCGAGTTCGACGACGTCGACGTCCCCGAAGACGAGGGCGTCGAGGAGGAGTTCGCCGACCTGGACGAGGCCGTCGAGGAGGAACTCGACGAAGACACCGAGGCCGAGGCCGAGGAGTTGATGGACGAGATGGACGACGAGGAGCGTGACGAGCAATGACCGTGCTCCACCCCGAAGAGATCCGCGACATGACCGCCGCGGAGCGCGAATCGGAACTCGAGGACCTGGAGACGGAACTGCTCAACGAGCGCGCCGTCAAGGCCGCCGGCGGTGCCCCGGAGAACCCGGGTCGCATCAAGGAAATCCGGAAAGCCGTCGCGCGGATCAAGACGATCCAGCGCGAGGAGGGAGACATCGAATGAGGTCTCCGAGACTGACCGGCGGGGATCGCGACGAAACGCGGACGGAGGACCGCTGATGGCAGTGACACCCGCGTCGCTGGTGCGACACGAACTGGTCGGCCTGTCGGCCGCCGTGGTGGCCGCCGACAACCCCGACCTGGTCGGTATCGAGGGGACGGTCGTCGCGGAGACGACCCACACCCTCGGTATCGAGCAATCGACGGACCGGACGTGCGGCGCGGATGGTGCGGACGACGCCGATGGTGCCGACGAGACGGCCGGCGACCGGGTGGCGCAGGTCCCCAAGCAGGGGACGACCTTCGTGTTCACACTCCCGTCGGGGGAGGACGTGACCGTGGAGGGTGGCAGGCTGGACGGCCGGCCTGCTCGACGAACGGAGAACACAGGTGATAGCAAATGGCGCTAGGATTGAACGTACAGGAACCGGACACGGCCTGTGAGGACGAGAACTGCCCGTTCCACGGCACGCTCAGCGTGCGCGGGCAGACGCTCGAAGGCCGGGTCGCGTCCACAGACATGACGAAGACCGTCGTCGTCGAACGGGAGTACGACGTTCCCGTTCCGAAATACGACCGCCTGATGAAACGGCGGAGCCGGGTCCCCGCACACGCACCGCCGTGTCTGGACCTGGCCGAAGACGAGACGGTCACGATCGCAGAGTGTCGACCGCTTTCGAAGACCAAGTCCCACGTGGTCGTCAGCGTGGCTCCGGCTGGAGCCACGGACGCGAGCGCAGGAGGTGACGAGTGATGGAGGCGATGAAAGCCGACGTCACGCAGGGACTGGAGAAGGGTTCGCTGATCACGTGTGCGGACAACACGGGCGCACGCGAACTGAAAGTGGTCAGTATCAGCGGCTACTCGGGGACGGTCAACCGCCACCCCAAGGCCGGCATCGGTGACAAGGTCACCGTCTCGGTCACGAAGGGGACCCCCGAGATGCGCCGCCAGGTGTTAGAGGCGGTCATCATCCGCCAGCGCAAGCCGATCCGGCGGCCGGACGGCACGCGCGTGAAGTTCGAAGACAACGCGGCGGTCATCGTCGATGAGAACGAGGACCCCCGCGGCACGGAACTGAAAGGCCCGATCGCCCGCGAAGTCGCGGAGCGGTTCGGCTCTGTCGCCTCCACGGCGACGATGATAGTATGAGCGAGCAACCACGCAAACAACGCAAACAGACGGCCGAGGCGGCGCTCCACGAGCGCCACGACCTGGTCCGGGCGACGCTGTCGTCGTCGCTGCGCGACCAGTACGACCAGCGGTCGGTCCAGGTCAACGAGGGCGACACGGTCGAAGTGATGCGCGGTGACTTCGCCGGCGAGACCGGCGAGGTCGTCGACGTCGACCTCAAGGAGGCGACGGTGTCGGTCGAAGACGTCACCGTCGAAGCCGCGGACGGCGAGGAAGTCCCGCGGCGGGTCGACCCGTCGAACCTGCGCGTCACGGACCTCGACCTGGAGGACAACCGCCGCCAGACCCGTCTCGAATCCGAGGAGGACAGCGCATGACGAAACACCAGAAGCGACTGTCGGTCCCCGACAGCTGGCCGGTCGAGCGCAAGACCGAGACGTTCACCGTCAAGGCCGACGCCGGTCCCCACGGCGAGGCAGGGGTTCCCCTGCTCATCGTCCTCCGGGACGTGCTCGGCTACGTCGACTCTCGCAAGGAAGCCCGGTACGCGCTGGACAAGGACAGCGTCCACATCAACGGGAAACCGGTCGCCGACGAGGAACGCCCCGTCGGGATGTTCGACATCCTCTCGTTCGTCGAACGGGAGGAGGACTACCGCGTCTTCCCGGGCGAGGGCGGTCGCCTGTCGCTGACCCCCATCGACGCCGACGCGGCCGGGAGCAAACTCGGCAAAGTCGTCGGCAAACGCAACGTCCCGGGCGGGGACGTCCAGTTGACGCTGCACGACGGCCAGACGCTTGTCGTCGACGAGGACGACCCGTACGACGGCGGCGACTCACTGGTCGTCTCGAACGAAGACAGTGAGGTCGTTGCCCACTTCGAGTACGAGGAGGGCGCGCTCGTCACTGCGGTCGACGGCGAACACGCCGGCGAGATCGGCACCGTCGAGGAGATCCAGGTCACGCCGGGAAGCGCGAACAACATCGTCCGCGTCGAACAGACCGACGGCGACTTCGAGACGGTCGAAGACTACGTCGTCGTCATCGACGAGAACTTCACCGACGACTCGGACGACACGGACACCGAGACCGACGCCGCCGACGGGGCAGCCGACGAAGACGACGCCTCCGGGGACGGCGCGGCCGCGGACACCGAGGACGACGCCGACGTCGCCGACGATTCGGACGCCGACGACTCGGAGGCCGAGGCGGCGTCCGGGGACGGAGGTGACGACGAATGAGTTCCGAATCGGAGAGCGGCGAGTTCCACGAGATGCGCGAACCGCACATCGAGAAGGTCGTCGTCCACATGGGCGTCGGTCGTGGCGGTCGCGAACTCGCAGACGGCGAGGAGATCCTGGCGGACATCGTGGGCCAGCAACCGGTCCGCACGCAGGCACAGGCGACCGTCGGCGAGTTCGACATCCGCGAGGGCGACCCGATCGGTGCGAAGGTGACGCTGCGCGACGACGAGGCCCGGGCGTTCCTGGAGACGGCGCTGTCGCTGGCGGACCTGTCGCGGTCGCAGTTCGACGACACGGGCAACTTTAGCTTCGGCGTCGAGGAACACACCGACTTCCCGAGCCAGGAGTACGACCCGACGGTCGGGATCTACGGCCTGGACGTGACGGTCAACCTGGTCCGGCCGGGGTATCGCGTCGCCAAACGGGACAAGGCGTCCCGGCAGATCCCGTCGAGCCACCGGCTCGACGCACCGGCGAGCAGGTCGCAAAGCGCACCGGCCAGCTCGAGTCCTGCCAGCGGTGTGGCCGCGAACAGGGACTGGTCGGCAAGTACGACATCTGGCTGTGTCGCCAGTGTTTCCGGGAGATCTCCCGGAGCATGGGATTCAGGAAGTATTCATGACAGCGACAGACCCACTCGCCAACGCGCTCTCGGGCATCGACAACGCCGAGAGCGTCGGGCATCTCGACCACGAGGTATCACCCGCCTCGAACGAGATCGGCAGCGTCCTCGAGGTCTTCTACGACCGCGGGTACATCGACGGCTTCCAGTACGTCGACGACGGCAAAGCCGGTCAGTTCGAGGTCGAACTGAAAGGAGCCATCAACGAGTGTGGCCCGGTCCTCCCCCGCTACTCGGCGGGGGCCGACGAGTTCGAGAAGTGGGAGATGCGGTTCCTCCCCGCCCGCGACTACGGGACGCTCGTCGTCACCACCTCACACGGCATCATGAGCCACTACGAGGCCCGCGAGGCGGGCGTCGGTGGCCAGGTAATAGCGTACGTGTACTAATGCCACAGACAACACTACAGATCCCCGACGACGTCTCCGCCGAGATGGACCACCTCGACCTCACGGTCGAGGGGCCGGAAGGCAGCGTCTCGCGGCGGCTCTGGTACCCCGACGTCTCCGTCTCGGTAGACGGCGACGAGGTGGTCGTCGAGAGCGCCGACGACGACGCGAAG
>PXQN01000081.1 GCA_003021305.1 Halobacteriales archaeon QH_10_67_22
GACAGACGCGGCTGACGAGGAAGCAGCCGACGAGGAGCCGACGGGCCCGGCGACGACGGAGGGACGTTCCCGGGAGGGCCGGACTGACGGTGGCAGCGCGGACGAGCCCGGCGAGGAGTAGTCGGCTCGGCTCATAGTGATTATTGTAGCGATTTACCGGTACGACCGCACGATTGCGTGCGGTCGATCCGGAACAGACCGACAATAATCACTATCAGTCGCGACGACAGAGAGCGACGCTGATGTTGTCGCTGCCCCCGTTCTCGTTCGCGAGTTCGATGAGTTCCGAGGCCGCCCGGTCGAGCGAGTCGGCGCTGGCGACGACGTCGCCGAGGGTCGATTCCTCGACTTCCTCGGTCAACCCGTCCGAACAGAGCACCAGCGTCTCGCCGGACGCCAGTTCGCGCGAGAACGAGTCCGGTTCGACGGCGTCGGACGCGCCGAGTGCCTGCGAGATGACGTTCCGGCGCGGGTGGACTTCGGCCTCCTGTTCGGTTATTTCCCCGGATTCGACGAGTTCCTGGACCAGCGAGTGGTCGACGGTGATCTGCTCGACGGTGGCGTCGGTCACGCGGTAGGCACGACTGTCACCGACGTTGACGACGGTCGCCCGGTCGTCGGTGACCAGGGCCGCCACGAGCGTCGTGCCCATTCCTTCGCGCTCGGCGTCTTCCTCGGCTTTGGTCCGGACTGCGCTGTCTGCTCGCATGACGGCCTGTTCGAGTGCCTCCGACGTCGCCGACCCCTCGGGCGCCCCCTCCAGGACACCGGCGAACGAGTTCAGCGCCGTTTCGCTGGCCACTTCGCCGGCGTTGTGTCCGCCCATCCCGTCTGCGACTGCCAGCAACTGCCCGCCCGCCGTCGACTTGACGAGGACGGCGTCCTCGTTGTGCTCGCGCTGGAGCCCCGTATCGGTCCTGGCGACCGCCTCGACTGCCATATCCAACTCCGCCGGCGGCAGCGGTGAAAAACTTTCGCTGCGACCACGACGGCGCCGTGAGAGAAAACTTATTCACCGGGCTGTCAAACGCCCGGGTATGTCCGTCGGGAACCAGGGAGTCGTCGACGCGATCAAAGTGGACCTGCGGAAGTTCCACGAAACCTGGATGGAGCTGTTGTTTCCGCGCCAGCGCAACGCTGACCACACCGTCCTGGGCAAGTGGCAACCCCAGACGACCCGCGAGAAGGTGACCTACCGGAGCTGGTCGGTACTGGGTGTTCCCGTCGTCGGGATCCTCTATCCGCTCGCGCTCTTCGGCGTCATCGTCAGATTCCAGGCCCGGCAGATCGACGTCTCGATCCAGAAGATCGGCACACTCGGCGTGTTCCTGCTCGCCGTCCTCGTGTGGGGCGGGCTGGCCGCGCTCGTCGAGTTCCAGTTGGACTTTCCGCGTGACGAGGCCAACGCCATCATCGGGGCCAGCGTCGTCGCCATCGTCTCGACTGCGCTGGCGCTGTTTTTCCGACACATCGACGGTCGACCCACGACGGTGATCTTCTCGTATCCACTCGGCCTGACGGCCATTTTCCTGCCGCCGGTCGTCGCGGCGCTGCTCTCGGACCAGCTCGCCCAGTTCTCGATCATCTACAGCGAGCAGGTCGCGGTGTTCATCCAGGACGACATCCTCGCACGCGTCGGACTCAAGGACTACTTCGTCGATAACTTCGACCGGGACGGGGGCGCCTACGTCATCATGTGGATCCTCATCTCGGTGCCGCTCGGCTGGATCCTGGGGATCATGGTGTCGCTCGCCAACTTCATCCGCCCGACCGAGAGTTCGGAGTGACGACCCGGGCGGCGTCTCAGAACGCGCCCGCGGGGTCTATCGCTCGCGCCTCCGGAACGCCGTTGCCGACGCCGACATCCCCGGTCGTCTCGCCGACTCCCACCGTGGCCCCGGCGACCAGCGGCGCGAGCACGCCGGCGACGAAAGCGCCTGGGTCGGCAAGCGGCGCGCGCGGGACGACGACTGTCTCGCTGTCGAGGCCAGCGTCGTCAACCACTCCCCGCGCGGCCGCCAGCAGTCGCTCGTGGGTGAATCGCTCGCCGTCGGCGACCAGGGCGTCGGTTCCCGCCGAGACGCTGTCGGGCGGCATCGTCGGGTTCTCGCTCCAGACTTCCCGCTCGAAGTTCGCTATCGTCGGGTCCTCGGACTCGTCGCCGTAGGCGAGAACCTGCGTCCCCGGGTCGGGGTCGAACCCGTCGGCTCGCCCGCCGGGGACGACCAGCGCCCGCGCGTCGACCGGACCGGGGTCGAACGCCACCGTCGCGCCCAGCAACGCAGTCCCAAATGCGGCGACCAGCGGCGGTGGCGACAGCGTCTCCTCGGTCACCACGCCGACCGTCGCGCCCGTCCGGACGCCGTAGTGGCGCAACAGGTTGCCCGCCTTCCAGGCCTGGGTACAGAACTTCTCGTAGCTGTACGACCCCGCGCGACTCGCGGTCCGGACGGCGATGGCGTCGCTCCGACGGTCGCGCGCGACTACGTCTCCCAGTACGTTCACACTGCGTGCGGTGGCTCCCGCCGGAGCGGTGCGACGCCGCCGATCGACTTCCGGGACAGTCATTTGCCGGTCCCGTCCGAAGCGACTGCATGCCGACGACCTCCCCGACCCGGGCGAGGGACTCGCCGTTCCGACCGACCTCGCCGAGCCCGAGGAAGTCGGTAAAGCCTTCGCGGAGGTCCGCGATGCGTTCGGCCCCGTCGACGTCCTCCCGTGCCGACAGCCACCGCACCGGTTTGGCGCTCGCTCCCGGCCCTGTCACCGCACCACAACGATTAAGTCCGTGTGTAAAGTACGCTTTACTGTAAAGCGTGCTTTACGGAACGGACGCTTTACACGAAACCATGACAGCAACACAGTCAGTCCACGCCGGTCGGCGGTACAGGCGGCTCATGTACGGCATCATCGTACTCGGCGTCGTGAGTCTGTTCGTCAGCGTCCGGGTCGACCAGTACCTCGCCGGACTCGTCGTCTACGCGGCCGCCGTCGTCGTCGCGTTCGGACTGTACTTCTACGTCCGGTACAGCGATAGCCTGGCTATCGCCGACGAACGGGAACGAACCCTGGAACGGCGGGCCAGTCATCTGACCGTCCAGTTACTCGGGTTCGGGAGCCTGTTCGCGTTCGTCGCGCTGTTCATCCTCGACGCGACCGGCCGCCCTTCCATCGGCCCGACGGTCGAGACGCTCCTGTACACCTACACGGTGTTCTGGGTGACGTGGGGCGTCCTGCGCCTGTGGCTCAAGTACCGATCATGAAAAACCGATCATGAACAACGACGTTCGCGAACGGCGCGAGGCTGCGGGGCTCAGCCAGGCCGACCTCGGTGCCGCGGTAGACGTCACCCGCCAGACGATCAACGCCATCGAGCGCGAACGGTACGACCCCTCGCTGGAACTGGCCCTCAAACTGGCTGCCCTCTTCGACTGTGCCGTCGAAGACCTGTTTCACCCCGAAACCGACCTGCCGACCCCGCTCGACAGAGAGTCCGAAAACCCATGATGACTGTCGCACGCTCGTGCGGAGTCTGTGGTTCGAACGCCGACTGCAGATATGGCTCCGGACGTCTCATTTGTTCGGGCGCCCATGGTCGGTCGGGGAAATCCGACGACAGGCGAGAAACAGAGAGAGTCCGTGGCTACAGTTTCCGTTCGGCGTCCTCGGCGAGTTCCTTCATGCGCTTGCCGACGCGGCCGGCATCGGAGAACTCGTCTTCGCTCATTGCCGTCGCCAGCGCGTTCCCGAGGACGAACACGGCGTGTTTGTGCTCGCTTTTTGACTTGTGGACGTCGTCGGGCGTCACGTCGAGTTCCTCGTAGGGGTCGAACAGCCCGGCGTCGGTGTCCTCGAGCGAGGCGAAGTAGTCTTTGATCGTCACCATCTGCTCGTGGAGCTCCAGGAGTTCGTCTTTGTGCATACCGACACGTTGGCAGGACGCCGATTTAAGAATTGCCCGTGAGTCGGTCACACGATCGGTCAGAAAACGTACTCGTCGTCGTGACCCATCATTCCGTCGTCCTCGAACCCCGGTTCGTCGTCGTCGTCGACGGGACCGCTCGTCTTGTAGGCTTTCATCCCTGTGGAGAGCAAGTCCTCGATCGCTTCCTCGCGGTTGAGAAACTCGCCTTTCTCGACGAGTTGTGCGATCTGCATATCGAGATGCTCCGGCACGGTGATCTCTACCTTTGGCATCTGAACAGTCGGCCCTTCGGTGAGGGGGTATTTAAACTTGACGGGGAGATATACGCGAAAGAGACTCTCTGCTGGTGGTTTCGGACTGCCGATCCCGTAAATAATTCGTTACTGTTTCGAGACGACTCTCTACCGGTGGCGGCGGTCGATTAGTGACTCTCTACTCTCCGGACCGCCGGGGGGAGTGATACTGTCGGACACAAGTACGTGAACACGCTCGTCGGTGTGTCACCATCGAGACGTCTCGGAGACCGCCAAACGAAGTATCGAGTGTCGACTTGCTTGTGCGGCGGTCAATCCGGGGAGTACGAGGGTCGTGACGAGGAGTCGTCGAGTCGAGGACGTCGACCTGACGAGGGTGCTGTCGGAGTTGCCCCGTCCCACAGTGGCCTGGTCGGAGGACGGCGAGTGGGTCGCGGCAGGCGGCGCCGTCGCGACGGTCACGGCGGAGGGGAAAGACCGGTTCGAGACGGTCCAGCGTGCCGGTGAGGCGCTGTTCGCGGAACGGACGGTCGAACCCACGTTGCCGTCGGCCGCCCGGCCGCGCCTGTTCGGCGGGTTCGCCTTCCACGAGCGTGACACCGCCACCGGCGAGGCGACCTGGAAAGGGTTCCCCGACGCCGAGTTCGTCCTCCCGGCCGTCCTCCTGGTCGAGACCGGAAGTGACACCTGGCTCGTGACGAGCGCCACTGGTCCGGAGGCGCCCACACGGGCCGACGCGCGACTCGACCGCTGGACCGACCGCGTCGGTGCCCTCGAACCGCGACCCAGAGAGGCACGTCCCGGCATCGTCTCGCGGACGTACACGCCGGGAAAAGCGGGGTGGGACGGCCAGATCGGGGCCGCGATCGAGCGGATCGAACGGGGCGCCCTCAGGAAAGTCGTCCTGGCACAGTCACTGACAGTCGAACTGCCCGAGCGGCTCTCGGTGCCGACGGCCTACGGCCGACTGACCGAGACCTACCCCGACTGTTTCCGGTTTCTGGTCGCACCGGAGGACGGCGCCACGTTCTTCGGCGCGACGCCGGAACGGCTGGTCTCGCGGGACGGCCGGGCCGTCCGGACCGAGGCACTGGCCGGGTCGACCGGTCGCGGCGACACCCCCGAGGAAGACGAATGGCTGGCGGACGAACTCCGGGCAAGCGTGAAGGACAGCCACGAACACGACCTGGTCGTCGAGGCCATAAAGGGCCAGCTGGCACCGTTCGCCACGTCCGTCTCGACGGGCGACCGGACGGTCAGGCGCCTGGCGACCGTCCAGCACCTTCAGACGCCGATCACGGCCGACCTGGCCGAGGACGACCACGTCCTCTCGCTGGTCGAGGCGCTGCATCCGACGCCGGCGGTCGGCGGCCTCCCGCCCGACGCTGCCCTCGAAACGATCAAAGAGACCGAGGCGTTCGACCGCGGGTGGTACGCCTCCCCGGTCGGCTGGTTCGACGCCGCCGGGAACGGCACTTTCGCCGTCGCCATCCGGTCGGCCGTCGCCCGCGGAGACCGTGCGACGCTGTTCGCCGGGAACGGCATCGTCGCCGACAGCGACCACGACCGTGAGTGGGACGAAGTCCAGCTGAAGTACCGGCCGATACTCGACACGCTGGAGTGACTGATGACGGCACCCAACCGCGCGGCGCTGTGGGGCGAGACGATAGTCGACGAACTCGCTGCGGCGGGGGTGAGAGTCGCCTGTGTCTCGCCCGGAAGCCGGTCGACGCCGCTGACGGTCGCGCTGGCCGACCACCCCGAGGTGGAGACGTTTTCGGTCCTCGACGAACGGTCGGCGGCGTTTTTCGCGCTCGGTCGCGGTCGTCGCACGGGCCGCCCGACCGCGCTCATCTGTACGTCGGGCACCGCGGCGGCCAACTACCATCCGGCGGTCGTCGAGGCCAGTCAGTCACGCGTCCCGATGGTCGTGCTGACGGCCGACCGCCCGGCCGAACTGCACGACAGCGGTGCCAACCAGACGATCGACCAGGCCGACCTGTACGGCGACGCGGTGCGGTACGCCCGGACGCTCCCGGAACCGGCGCCCGAACCGCGCCGCCTGCGCTCGCTCAGGGTGACCGTCGACAGAGCCGTCGTGAACGCCACCGGCGCCGACCCGGGACCGGTCCACCTCAACGTCCCGGTCGCGAAACCGCTCGAACCCACGGTACGAGAGGGTGACGTCCCCCAGTCGCTGGCCGACGAGGCGTCACTGGCCGTCGAGGGCCGGGACGGCCCGTTCGTCGACGCGACAGCGGGCGTGCCGACAGTCGACGAGGGGACGCTCGCAGACCTTGCCGCGGACCTGTCCGGGAAACGCGGTCTACTCGTGGCGGGGCCGACGAACCCCACGCGGATAGACCGGGCGGCCGTCACCGCGTTTCTCGACGCGACCGGTGTCCCGTTGCTGGCCGACCCGCTCTCGGGGCTGCGTTTCGGCCCCCACGTCGGGGACCACCTCGTCTGTGGCGGGTACGACGCCTACGTCGGTGCCGCCGACTGGCCGGATCCCGACGTCGTCGTGCGGGTCGGCGCGTCGCCGACCTCGAAACCGCTCCGGCAGTATCTGCGCGACGCCGACGCCCGTCAGGTGGTCGTCGACCCGGCGGGCGACTGGCCCGAGGCGGAGTTCACCGCGACCGACTACCTGGCGGCCGCCCCCTCCTCGGTCCTCCGGGGACTGGCCGACCACCTCGGGTCGCTCGGGGCAACCGACTGGCGCGACCGGTTTCGAGTCGGGGAGCGGACACACTGGGACCTGGCGAGCGGGGCCCACGACGAACAGTTCTTCGAAGGGAGCGTCCTCGCGACTGCGCTCTCGGCGGCGCCGGACCCGGCGACCGTGTTCGTCTCCAACAGCATGCCGGTCCGGGACTGCGACCGGTTCGCTCGTCCCCGCGAGGCCGACCTGACCGTGCTGGGCAACCGTGGGGCCAGCGGCATCGACGGTATACTGAGTTCCGGACTCGGGGCCGGGAGCGCCACGGACGACCCGCTGGTTGTCGTCACCGGCGACCTGGCGTTCTACCACGACATGAACGGGCTGCTCTCCGTGGGTCGCTGTGGCGTCGACGCGACGGTCGTCCTCGTGAACAACGACGGTGGCGGCATCTTTCACAAACTGCCCATCGAGTCGTTCGACCCGCCCTTTACCGACCAGTTCAAGACGCCCCACGGGCTCGATTTCTCGCCGACAGGCGACCTGTACGGACTCGACTACGCCAGGGTCGACGACCCGTCCGCGTTCGAAACCCGGTACCGTGAGTCGCTCGGTAGCGACGGCACCCAGGTGCTCGAGGTGACCGTCGACGCCGAACGGAGCCACCGGCTCCGGGACCAGCTCGAGGACCGCCTCCGTGACAGACTGGCACAGAGAGCGGACTGACGTCTCCGAGAACGGGGAGTTGGCCACTGGACGGTGTCGGTCAGCTCAGGGCTGCAGGACCGAGAGCGTCAACATCGACAGTCCAAGCGGGATCCAGGTCGCGGTGAGCCCGATGACCCCGACCAGCGAGAAGATGCTGACGCCCGGGACGAGGGAGATAAACACCGGGACGAGGACGCTCCAGACGCCGTAGACGAAGACGGCGACCCGGGGGACCGACAGCAGGTACGCGAACATCAACAGGGTACAGACTCCCACGGCGGCGCGTGCGACGAGCGGGAACGGCGGATAGAGAACTGTAATGATGAAAAACGGGTACAGGAGGAACGTGGAGGCGAGCAACAGCACCGACTGGTCGGCGGGGAACAGGTCGACCGGGTGGAGGCCCGTGTTGCCCGACTCCCCCTCCCTGACCGCCCAGGAGCGGGTTCGGTCCCAGCCGTTCCACGACCAGTCCACGTTGGGGCCGTCGGTGTTGCCGGCCGCCGCCTGCCGCTGTGCGGACGGCGATTCGGTCGCAGTCCCCGCCGTCGAAGCGGTCGTGCCCGTCCGGCTCGACTGCCAGGAGGGCCCCGTCGAGGACCTGCTCCGTCCGGACCCGTCCGTCGACTCCCCGCCGCTCGTCCCGTCGCCGGTCCACCAGGCGTCGCTCCCGCTGGACTCCCCCGAAGGTCCGTCGTTCGTCGACCGACCGCTATCGGTCCGGTCGTCCCGCCCGTTCGATGACTCTCGACTGCCGCCACCTCGTCGCCGCCGACCCGACGACCGGCCGCGTGTCCCCCCGGTAGCGTCGTTGCTCTGTCTGGTGTGTCCCTCTCTATCGCCGCTGTCTTTCCCCGGAGTGGTGTCGCGGTCGTCGGTGCCGTACGTCTCGTTCGTGTAGCCGTCGTGTCCGAGCCGGTCGTATCGCTCGCGCTTGGTCTCGTCGGTGAGTACGCGTTTGGCTTCGTTCAGCCGTTTGGTGTGCTCGGCCGCGTTCACGTCGTCACTGACGTCCGGGTGGACCTGCTTGATGTTCTCGCGATACGCGTCCTCGATTTCGGACACGGACGCGTCCTCCGGCACGCCCAGCAGGTCGTAGAACGTCTCCGTCATGTGTCGGTAATCGCTGTGTGGATTCCGGTTCGGACACTGACGGTAAGAAGCCACCGACCTCGGTATCGATTTCGATAGCGGATTCTCACCGCCGAGGCCCCCGTTGACGAGTCGGCGCCCGGTGTCGGTCACAACGGCTATCGGCTAGCCACGTGTGTCTCCAGTACACGATGGACCAGCACGTCTCCGACGAGACGGAGTGGGAACAGTACGTCGGCTACTCGCGGGCGGTCAGGAGAGGCGACCAGATACACGTCTCGGGGACGACCCCGGTCGACGAGGCGGGTGACGTGATCGGCGACGACCCCTACGAGCAGACGGTCGCGGCCATCGAGATCGTCGAACGGGCGCTCGTGGCGGCCGGCGGGTCCCTCTCGGACGTCGTTCGGACGCGGATCTACGTCACTGACATCGACGACTACGAGGCAGTCGGCCGTGCTCACGGCGAAGCGTTCGCCGACGTGCGGCCCGCCTCGACCATGGTCGAGGTGTCGCGACTGGTCCGCGAGGCGTTCCACGTCGAGATAGAGGCGACGGCCATCGGGGTCGAGTGAACGGTGTATCAGTTCGCCACGAATGCGACCAGCGAGCGCACCATGGTCGGCTCGCCCGTCACATCCACCCGTGTCGGGGGACTCGGAGAGTGAAATTCTAGCGTCTTAGGGGTTACTACCCGACAGTGACCGTATACAACTGCAATGAGTTCTAGGACGACCCCGGTCACGGCTACTCGCTCACCGGCGGGTAACGGGGTCGACCGGGTCAGGGAATCTTTTTGCGCGGGCCGGCCCCACGGACGGGCATGGTTTCGGACATCTTCGACCCGGACCGGTGGGAACCGGTCGACGGACTGGACTTTCGTGACCTGACCTATCACCGCGGGACGGACGTCGGCGCCGTCCGGATAGCGTTCGACAGGCCCGAGGTCCGCAACGCGTTCAGACCGGGGACGGTCGACGAACTCTCGACTGCGCTCGACCACGCGAAGCGACAGACCGACGTGGGCTGTGTCCTGTTGACCGGCAACGGCCCGTCACCGAAAGACGGCGGGTGGGCGTTCTGTGCCGGCGGCGACCAGTCGGTCCGCAGCGGGTCGGGGTACGAGTACCGCGGCGATGACGCCGACAGGGACACGGCCGCGGAGGGCGGACGCCTCCACATCCTCGAAGTCCAGCGACAGATCCGCCACATCCCGAAACCGGTCGTCTGTGTCGTGCCGGGGTGGGCAGTCGGCGGCGGCCACTCGCTGCACGTCGTCTGTGACCTGACGCTGGCCAGCGCCGACCACGCGAAGTTCCTCCAGACCGACCCCGATGTCGCGTCGTTCGACGCGGGCTTTGGGTCGGCGTACCTGGCCCGCCAGGTGGGCCAGAAGCGAGCCCGCGAGATATTCTTCCTCGGGAAGCCCTACGACGCCGACGAGGCCGCGGAGATGGGGATGGTCAACGAAGTCGTGCCCCACGAAGAGCTGGAATCCGAGGCGCTGGCGTGGGCGGAGACGATGCTCGGCAAGTCACCGATGGCCATGCGCATGCTCAAGTACGGGTTCAACATGGCCGACGACGGGATGGTCGGCCAGCAGGTGTTCGCGGGCGAGGCGACCCGCCTGGGATACATGACCGAAGAAGCCCAGGAAGGTCGGGACGCGTTCAACGAGGGCCGCGACCCCGACTTCGACCGGTTCCCCTGGCACTACTGAGAGGATCGGCGGTTCTGACCACGGAGACAGTCCTCCGGTACTGGGACCGACCGGGGGAACGATGGCGCGCGGGGAGGCCTCGCGAGGTGACCGCCCTACGAGACCGACGGCCAGTCGCGAGTCGGGGGTGTCTCCACACGGTCGTCGGACTCAGTGGCGACACGTTCCCTGCCGGACCGCCAGTCCGGACCGACGCAGGGAAACGACTCTCTTGGTGATTCGATGAATTTAACACTGTGTTTACTGATCACATGACACTATGGGTGACGGCGAGCAGATCAACCAGACGATCGGCGTTTCGCGGGAGGGGGTTACGCTCAGCAAACAGTTCGGGGACGACGACGAGTTCCCGGTGCCGACGGTTCGATTCAGGGTCGTGAACAACAGGGAGGAACGGATGTTCGTTCGCCTGGTCGAGACAGTCCCGGAGGGGTTTTCGAAAGACGCGATCGGGTTCACGCCGGACCACGGTGGGGAGGACTGGCACGCTGTCGACGACCGGGCCGTCTTCGAGCGGGAACTCGACCCGGACGAGACGGCCGAGACGCTGTACGCGGTCCGCATCGACGACGAATCCCGCGCCGGCGAGTTCATGACCGAACCGGAACTGGCGGTCGTCCAGCCGGCCGCCGAACCACGGGATCCGGCCGGCCCGGCCGAGGGCGGTTCCGAGGGGGAGGCGGACGCGACGATGGACCTCGAGGTCGACGAGGATGCGGGGGGGCACCGAGACGACCGACCACCACTGATCGAGTCGGTCGACCTGCGCGAGGTTGACGTCGACCTGCCGCCGTCGGCACACGTCGACGGACCGGAGACCGGTACCGTCGTCGCCCGACTCGTCGAAGAGCTCAGCCGTGGCGACGTCAACCCGGAACACCGGATCAAACTCAGGGAGGAACTCGACCTGGGCGTTCCGACTGAGGTCGTCGCTCAGATCGAACAGTTACAGTCCCGCGTCGAGACCGTCACGGCCTACACGGAGGCGCTCGAGGAGTTCCTGGACGAGGAGGGCGCTGCCCAGGAACTGATCCGTGACTACAAGACCCAGGTCCAGACGCTCAGGGAGGACGTCGCCACGCTGCGCCAGCACACGCGGTCCAACGCCGGGGGGATCACGTCTCTCACGGAGAACCTCGACGACCTCGTCGACCACGTCGCCGACGTCGAGGACCGCCTCGACGACGTGGCCGACCACGCCGACACGTTAGAGGCCTCCCTGGAGGAGACGGACGACAACCTCGACGGGGTCGAGACGGCCCTCGACGACGCGGTCGACCGTATCGAGGACAACGCCGACGGGATCGCGGATCTCGAATCCGAGACCGACGACCTGCGCGACGACGTCGCCGCCGTCGAGGGGCGCGTATCCGACGCCGAAGCCGAGATCGCCGAGGTGGACCTGAACGTCGATGCCGTCGAGGACCGCGTCACGGCGGCCGAGGCCGATATCGAGTCGGTCGACGCGGACGTCGAAGCGGTCGAGGACCGCGTCACGGCGGCCGAGTCGGGGATCGAGGACCTCGCGGACGAGACGGACGGTCTGGCCGCCGAGATCGGAACCGTGGAGGACCGCGTGACCGACACCGAGGCGGATATCTACGCCCTCGACAACCGGATGACCGGTACCGAGCAGGACGTAGAGACCCTCGAATCGGCAACGGCCGCGAACGCTCGCGCGGTCGGCGCCGTCGAGAGCGACGTCGACGGCCTGGCCGAGGACATAGACGGGGTGGCCGACCGCGTCTCGACCACGGAGGACGACATCACCGACGTCGAAACGTACGTCGAGCGCGTCGAGACAGACCTGGAGGGCGTCGAGGACCGCGTCGGGACAACCGAGGAAGCACTCGACGCCGTCGACGACCGCGTCACGGAGTTAGAGGAGGGTCTCCAGGAGTTCCAGAACTGGCGCGACGAACTCGGCGAGATGTTCACCTGACCCGACCACGCGTTCGGGATGGGAACTTTGACAGCGACGGAACCCCGAGTGTCGCCACATGTCGACCGCTGAGCGGGTGAGCAAGCGTCGGGCCTGGCTCATGGCGGCCCGCCCGCAGACGCTGCCGGCGGGCGCCGCGCCGGTCGTCGTCGGGATCGGTCTGGCCGTCCACGCCGGCGTGTTCGCGGCGGGCCCGGCCCTGGCGGCGCTCGTCGGGGCGTTGCTCATCCAGGTCGGGACGAACTTCGCCAACGACTACTACGACGCGAAAAAGGGCGCCGACACCGAAGACCGCGAGGGGTTCACGCGCGTCACAGCGGGCGGGCTGATCCCGCCCCGTCAGGTCAAGTACGCGATGGTCGGGACCTACGGACTCGCCGTGCTCGTCGGACTGTCCCTCGTCGCAGTCGGTGGCGTGCCGATCCTCGTCGTCGGCCTGTCGAGCATCGCCGCCGGCGTGCTCTACACCGGCGGGCCCTACCCCTACGGATACCGGGGGCTCGGGGATCTGTTCGTGTTCGTCTACTTCGGCGTCGTCGCCGTCACCGGGACGTACTACGTCCAGGCAGTCGCGAGCGGGTCCTACGGGCTGGTGCCGGTCTGGGTCCCGCCGGGGACAGTCACCGTCGCGGCGGTCACCGCGAGCCTCCCCGCAGCGGGACTGTCGACGGCTATCCTCGTCGTGAACAACATCCGGGACAGGGAGACCGACGCCGCCGCGGGCAAGCGCACCCTGGCGGTGCTGCTGGGCTACCGGTGGAGCCGCGTCGAGTTCGTCGCGTTCGTCGGGATGGCCTACGTCGTCCCGCTCGTCTTCGCCCTCGACCCCGCGTTCGGCCTCCCCGCGCTGGCACCCCTCGCGTCGGTACCGCTCGCCGTCTCCGTCTCTCAGACCGTCCTGACACGAACCGGTGGCGAGGCGCTCAACCCGGCGCTCGAACGGGTCGGGCAGACGCTCTTTGCCCATTCGGTCCTGTTCGCCGCCGGCCTCGCGGGGCCCACGCTACTATGACGCTTGACGCCTTCTCGCTGTCGCTACGGTCGCCGCTGTCGACGGCCGCCGGCGACATCGACCGCCGTGACGGGTTCGTCGTGCGCTACGACCACCGTGGCGTCACTGGCGTCGGCGAGGCGACACCACTCGCCGGCTGGACCGAACCGTCCGAGGAGTGCGAACGAGCGCTGGACCGCGCCCTGACTGCGGGTGCCGGCGACGACCACACCGCTGGCATGCTCGCGCTGGACGGCGACGAGACGCCGGCCGCACGCCACGGCTTCGCGAGCGCGCTCCTGGACGCCGACGCCCGAGCCGACGGTCTCCCGCTCTACCGCTGGTTCGACGATGAACGGCGCTGTGAGTCGGTCCCGGTCAACGCGACCGTCGGTGACGCCGACGCGGCCGCGACCGCAGAGGCCGCGAGCGAGGCGGTCGCCGACGGCTTCGACTGTCTGAAACTGAAAGTCGGTGCCCGGCCCGTCGAGGCGGACGTCGAGCGGATGCGAGCGGTCCGGGCGGCCGTCGGCGACGGGCCGACGCTGCGTCTCGACGCCAACGGTGGCTGGGGACGGGACGCCGCCCGCCGTGCGATGGACGCGATGGCCGAGTTCGACGTCGCGTACGTCGAACAGCCGCTCCCGGCCGCGGACCTGGCTGGACTCGCCGACCTGCGTGGCGGGCCGGTCGACGTGGCCGTCGACGAGACGCTCGCACGCGCCCCGATGGCGGACGTTCTCGACGCCAGCGCGGCCGACGTGGTCGTTCTGAAACCGATGGTGGTCGGCGGCCCCGGCAACGCCTACACCCTGGCACGCCGTGCCCGCGAGCGGGGACTGGACGCCGTCGTGACGACGACGGTCGACGCGGTGGTCGCGCGCACCGCCGCCGTCCACGTCGCGGCGGCACTCCCCGACGTGGCGCCCTGTGGCCTCGCCACAGCGGGCCTGCTCGGCGAGGACCTGGGGCCCGACCCCGCACCCGTCGCCGACGGGCGGATCACCGTCCCGCAAGACCCCGGCATCGGAATCGACCCCGCGGAGGTGACACCGTGACTCCGTGGCGACCGGGGGGTTCGGCGTGACACTCCCCGCTGCCGGCGCCTGGCCCGTCGAGACCGACGCGGCCGACCTGCTGGGGTCGGCGTCGGTCGACCTCCTCCGTCGCCGGGCGGTGTCGACACCACAGGCGACGGCTATCGTGGACGCCGACACCGGCGAGGCGACGACCTACGCGGCGTTCGACAGGGCGGTCGGTCGACTGGCCGGCGCGCTCGACGGAGTGGACGCCCCCTGCGGTCGCGTCGGGGTCGTCCTCGACACCGGCCGGTCGTTCGCGCGGACGTACTTCGCCGTGGCGCGTCTCGGCGGGACCGTCGTCCCACTCGACGTGAACCGGCCCGAGTCTGACCTCGCCGACCGGGCCGCCCGCGCCGGGGTCGAACTCGTCGTCTGTGACCGTGAGACCGAGCCCACCGCGCGTGGACTCGCTCCGGCGGGGGTCCCGGTCGCGTCCGTCGACGACTCTCACCACGAGTCGACGCTGGCCCTCGAAAAGTCCGGGAGCGCCGGGGAGCCCGTGGCGGTCGCGCCGGACGCCGAACGGCTGGTCATGTTCACGTCCGGGACGACCGGGACCGCTAAAGGCGTCCGTCTCACACTCGGGAATCTCGTCGCCAGCGCGGTGGGGTCGGCACGGCGACTCGGCGTCGAGTCCGGCGACAGCTGGTTCGTTCCCCTCCCGATGTATCACATGGGCGGGCTCGCACCGCTGGTACGGTCGACGCTGTACGGGACGACGACGGTCCTCCAGCGCGAGTTCGACGCGCGAGCGACCGCTCGCGCCCTCGGGAACGAGGACGCGACGGGAACGTCGATGGTTCCGACGATGCTGAAACGGCTGCTCGAGGCCGGCTGGACCCCGGACGACCGGCTCCGATTCGTCTTGCTCGGCGGCGCGCCGGCCTCGAGGGCCCTCCTCGAACGGGCGCTCGAACGCGACGTTCCCGTCTTCCCGACCTACGGCACGACCGAGACGGCCTCCCAGGTCGCGACCGCCACCCCGGTGGAAGTGGCCGACCACCCGGGCACCGTCGGCCGCCCGCTGGCCAACACCGGGGTTTCGGTCCTCGACGACGGCACACCGGTCGAGGCGGGCCAGTCGGGCGAACTCGTCGTCTCCGGACCGACCGTCTCGCCGGGGTATCTCGACGCCGACCGGTCCGCCGGGGCGTTCGGTTCCGAGGGGTTTCACACGGGCGACCTGGGTCATGGCGACGAGGCCGGACGGCTGTGGGTCCTCGGCCGTCTCGACGACCGCATCGTCACCGGTGGCGAGAACGTCTCGCCCGCCTCGGTCGCCGAGGCGCTCGAATCCCACGACTCGGTCGCCGAGGCGGCCGTCGTCGGCCTCCCCGACGAAGAGTGGGGCCAGCGGGTCGCGGCGCTCGTCGTCCCCGAGGGAACGGCCGTCGACCACGAAGCGGTTCTCACTCACGGTCCGGGAGGCCCTGCAACAGGGCGAGTAACTGCACCGAGCGCGGGGTTTAATCGCACGGGGACGCTATCGACAGTCGTGTGCACGCTCGTCTTCGCCTGGCAGGTGTTCCCGGACGCGCCGGTGGTGGCGGCCGCCAACCGCGACGAACTGCTCGACCGGCCGTCGGAACCGCCGTCGGTCGTCGACGAGGCCCCGAGGGTCGTCGCGCCGCGTGACGCCGAGGCCGGCGGCACGTGGATCGGCTACAACGAACACGGCGTGTTCGTCGCGGTCACGAACCGGTGGTCGGACCGGGATGTCGTCGGGGACCGCTCGCGTGGCCTCCTCGTTCGGGACGCACTCCGGCAGTCCTCGGCCGAGGACGCGACGCGGTTCGTCGAGCGGGAACTCGACCGGCGAACCTACGGGGGGTTCAATCTCGTCCTGGCCGACCGGCTGGCCGCGACCTACCTCGAGTACGACGGCGCAGTGCGGGTCCGGAACTTCGACCCGGGCGTCCACGTCGTCGTCAACGTCGGCGCCGACGGCGACTACGTGATCCCGGGCGAGCGCGCCGAGGCCGGCGAGCGCCAGGCCCACAGCGCCGACAGACTGGCGACGGACCTGGTACCCGAACCCGGCGAACGCAGTAGCGCCTGGCTCGACCGCGCCGCCACGGCCATCGCCGACCACGAGTACGGTGTGTGTGTCCACCGCGACCGGTTCGGAACGCGCTCGTCGTCGCTGGTCACCGTCGGACAGGCGGGCACCACCTACCGGTACGCGGACGGCCCACCCTGTGAAACCGAGTACGAGCGAGTCGACGCCGATATCTGAGGCTCGCAAAAGTTAAACGGCCCACTCACCGTACATGAGGTATGGCTGCTGCTGAGGCCGACCTCAACGACGACGAGCGTGCCGCACTCGAACTCATCAGGGAGACGGGTGGGATCCACCAGAGCGACTTCTGGAAGGAACTGGACGTGAGTTCGCGCAAGGGGAGCCGGATCGCGGACTCGCTGGCAAAGCAGGGACTCATCCAGCGCGAGGAGACGGTCTACAAGGGCCACAACACCTACTACCTGACCCCGGCACCGCGGGACCTCGAGTTTTCACTGCTGATGGCCGGTGACATGCTCTCGCCGTTCGTCGGCGACGAGGAGATCGACGCCCACAGCGACACGTTCTCGCAGTGGGTGATGAACCTCGCCTACGAGGACTAGTCTTCGAGTGCTTCGGCGATACGGCCGAGCGTCCGGCGCACGTCGTGTACCTCGTCGCGCAGTTTTCTGACCTCGCGGACGAGTTCCTCGTCGCCAGTCGACTCTTCGCCGCGCCCGCCTGGGCCGCCCGGGCCGCCCATGCCGCCGGGCCCGCCGGGACCGCCGCCCATCATGCCGCCCATCATCTGCGCGAAGGGGTTGCCGCCCATCCCGCCGGGGCCGCCACCGCCACCGCCCATCATCTCTTCCATGCGTTCCTCGCGGCTCGGACCGTCGCCCTCGCCTTCACCCTCTTCGGCGCGCTGCTGGCGTATCTCCTCGACGCGCTCGCGGAAGGACTTCGACTCCTCGTCGTCGCCGCCCTCGCCGGCGTCCGTCTGTTCGCCCCCGCTGGCTTCTCCGCCGGCGGTTTCGTCCGCCGGTTCGCCGCTCTGGTCGTCCCCGTCCGCTGGGTCGTCGTCTGACATACCTTTGCTTGCCGTGGGCGTCCCAAAAGGGTTGTCGTACCGTCACCCGATCCGCCGGACCAGCACCGAGATACCCAGCGCGGCGGCGACGAGTATCACGAGGTTGAACACCGCCTGGAACACCGGCACGAAGTCCGAACTGAACCACACCCGGATGGCCGACGAGGCTGCGAAGTAAAACCGGAAGGTTGCGACCAGCGCCAGCAGACAGAGGACGCCAAAGGCCGCGTACTCGACGTAGGTGACCAGGTCCCGCCCCGAGTCGTCGTCCGGTTCCGGTTCGGCGGCCGTCTCGGTCGATTCGCCGGTCGTATCGGTTTCCTGGTCAGTCATGAGTGCCTCCGCGTTGCGGCGAGCCCGATTGCGAGGAGTGCTGTGACGGCGACGGCGACGCCGAAGCCGGGGCCACTGTCGCTCGTCTGCCGTGGCCCGGGGGTGTCCTCTTCGATGTCGCGTTCGGTCTCCGGTGTCCGTTCGAAGTCACCGGCGTCGAAGTCGACTTCCTCGGTCGTCCGGTTTTTCGGGACCGGACGTGAGGGGTCCAGCGTCGCGGGCGAGGTGGCCGTCCCGACGATGACGTCGTCACGGAACAACACGCCGTCGAGGTAGTAGTTGTGGTCGCTCGGGACCGACAGGGTGACCGTCGGCGAGGCGGTCCTGCCGGGACCGATCTCGCCGACTTCGACGTGCTGGCGGTCGGCTATCACGTTCGACTCGACCTGGCGGGCCATCACGACCAGTTCGAGTCCGCCGGCGGACTCGTCGCCCCGGTTGGTCAGGTACGACTGGGTACGCAGGGTCACCCTCTCGTCGGTCGCGTCCTCGATGGCGTAACTGATGACGGGTGGACTGCCCTCGCCGGTCCCGAACCGCTGGAACTCGATGGACGTCCGGGCGTAGTCCGGGGTCAGCGAGTCGACGCCACGCACAGACGTCGCGCCCGTCTCGACGCGCTCGCCGTTCTCGTACACCCGGACGAACAGGCGATAGCCGCCGCTGCGTTCGACCGAGACGTTCATTCTGGCTCGGATCTCGCGGTTCCCTTCGATGGTGCCCAGTTGCTTGCGGACGGTCGTCGCGACGAGTCCGGTGTCGGTGTCTATGGCCTGGACCTCGACCGTGACGTTCCGGGCGGGACCGCCGCGGTGGTCCATCCGCACGTCCAGGGTGAGTTCGGCCGTCTCGCCGCCGACAGTCCCCGCCGCGACGCGCGGTTCCTGCAGACTGAGAACGCTCGGCCGGACGTTCTCGGAGGTGTCGGCCAGCGCACCGGGCGCGAGGGCCGCGAGGAGGGCGGCGCCGACGACCAGCGCGAGGGCCAGGGCGCCGAGGGCGGTTTCTCGGTTCACGGGCGAACGGCCGAGTGGGTCTAATAAGTGTCTTGTGTCTATCAGAACGCGCCGAGACTCGACTGGATCTCCCTGCCCGGGTCGCCCTCGGTCACCTCGTGGCCGACCAGGTCGCGCAGGTCGACGGCGTAGGTGCTCCCGCCGTTGTCGAGGACGAGCACGCGCCCCTTGACGCCCCTGACCGTCCCCGACAACAGCGTTTCGGCGACCGGTCGGTCGGCCAGGTCCAGGCCGTACTCGAAGGCGAACCGCTGGATGGGGTCGTATTCGGCGACCAGCGACTCCCAGGCGTCGGCGTCGGCCGGACGGTGAAACCCCCTGACTTTGACGGGGACGCGCACCCGGTCGCCGACGTCCGTGGCGATGTCGGCTTCGATCCGGCGGGCGAGACGACCGTCTTCGACCGTCCGGAGGTGGGCGGCCCGGTCGGCGCCCTGTTCGCGCAGGCGTCGTTCGAGGCGCCACGAGCGCGTGACGCCGACTTTGAACGTGGCCGGCGCGAACGCTGCGAGATAGACGGCGTGTTCCTCGTGACAGGATTCGAGGGGTAACGAACACTCGCCGGTACACCGGGCACACGGCCACCGGTCGGTGTGTCCGTCACAGTAGGGAGCGTCCGCGCGGTCACAGTGGTGGTGAGTCTCCCCGTCGACGGCGCCGGCACAGTGGCGCTCGCCGAGCGTGTACGAGAGCCGCCGACCGGGTTCGAGGGTGAGCGCTTCGACGGAGCCATCGTCCGCGACGAGGACGACGGGCGGCTCGTCGAACCCGGTGTCGTACCCCACTATCTGCACGGCCCGGGGTAGGCCAGCGGGGACAATAGGCGTGGCGTTTCGGGGGACGAACGGTGGGGCGGCTTTATTTATCGGGCACCCCACACTCGGAAATATCCATGGCCGACCTGGAACTGTCGAGTCCAGCCTTCGACGACGGGCAGCGGATACCCGAGAAGTACGGCTACACGGTGGACAACGTCAACCCGCCCCTCTCGATCACGGGCGTCCCCGAGAGCGCTGAATCGCTGGTCCTCGTCGTCGACGACCCGGATGCCCGCGAACCGGCGGGCAAGATCTGGGACCACTGGGTCCTTTGTAATGTCAGCCCGGACGTCGGCGAGATCCCCGAAGACTGGGACGCCAGCGCCCACGGTGCGACCGAGGGACAGAACGACTTCGGCGAGACGGGCTGGGGTGGCCCGAACCCCCCCGACCGCGAGCACACCTACCGGTTCCTGCTGTACGCGCTGGATACGACGCTGGACCTGGAATCGACTGCCACGAAAGACGACCTCTACGATGCGGCCGAAGGGTACGTCGTCGGGAAAGCCCACCTCGAAGGCACCTACCCGGCCTGACCGGTCGCCGGAGTGACCCCCGCCCGGTCAGCCGTCGAGCAGTTCCCGCGTGGCCTGTCTGACCGCGTCGTCGCTCGACTGTTCGGGTTCGTAGCCCAGCGCCGACAGTTTCTCGATGGACAGGCGCATCCGCGGGACGTCACCGACCCAGCCGCGGTCGCCGCCGGTGTACTCGTACTCGGGGTCGAGTCCCATCTCGTCGGCGACGATGTCCGCGATGGTCGTCACCGACGTCGTCGTCCGCGTGCCGAGGTTGTACACGTTGAAGTCGTCGGTGCTGTGTTCGACGACGTGGCACATCGCGTCGATACACTCCTCGACGTGCATGTAGGACTTCTCCTGGCGGCCGTCACCGAGGATGGTCAGCGTCTGGGGGTCCTCGCGGAGTTTCTCGATGAAGTCGGGGATCACCGCGCCGACCTGGAGTCGCGGGCCCACGATGTTGGCAAAGCGGTACACCCACGCCGTGAAATCGTGGCTGTTGGCGTACACCGACAGCAGGCTCTCCTCGCCGAGTTTGCTCGCGCCGTAGATACTGATCGGTTCCAGGGGCGCGTAGTCTTCCGGGGTCGGGCGGGGCGCCTCGCCGTAGACTGTCGACGACGACGTGAACGCGATGTTCGAGACGCCGACCTCGTCCATCCGTTCGAGCACCGTCTCGGTGAGGCTGTTGTTGACGCGGTACTGGTCGATCTCGTCGCGGGCCGCGTTCTTGTCGGCCGCGAAGTGAAAGACCGCGTCGACGTCTGCCGTGATGGCCTGGGCCGCCACGTCGGGGTCGGTGAGGTCGCCCTGTACCAGGTCGACGCTGTCGGGTAGCCACTCGGGGTCGCCGTTCGAGATATCGTCGACGGCGAGGACGTCGTTGTCGGGGGCGAGTCGCGCACAGAGGTGTGAGCCGACGAACCCTGCGCCGCCGGTCACCACGATCCGCCTGTCGCTGAGGTTCATGCCAGCGAATCGGTCTTCCCTGATTTGGGTGTTCCGGTCTATCGTGCCTGATCGTTACCATGAATATACGTGACACCACCGTCGCTGTCCGGAACGCTCCTAAACGGGCCTCACTTAGAGCGGGTATGAGAGGCCGCCCACCCGTGGTCGTTCTGCGGCTCGGACACCGACCGGGCCGCGACGACCGGATGACGACACACGTCGGACTGACGGCACGCGCGCTCGGCGCCGACCGGGTCGTCCTCGGCAGCGACGCCTCGGGCGCCGCCGACACCGTGCGGGACATCACCGACCGCTTCGGCGGCCCGTTCGAGGTCGACGTCGTCGCGTCGCCGCTGTCGACGCTGCGCGAGTGGGACAGCCGCGTCGCCCACCTCACGATGTACGGCCAGCCGGTCCAGGAGGTCCAGGCGGACGTGCGTGGGTCCCACAAGGAGACGCCGCTGCTCGTCGTCGTCGGCGCCGAGAAAGTCCCCTTCGAAGTGTACGAACGCGCCGACTACAACGTCGCCGTCACGAACCAGCCCCACTCCGAGGTGGCCTCGCTCGCGGTTTTCCTGGACCGCCTGTTCGACGGCCGGGAACTCGACCGCGAGTGGGTCGACGCGGACAGGGTCGTCGTCCCACAGGCGACCGGGAAACGCGTCGTGGAGTCCGGCGAACGCGAGGCGCCAGGGAGCGAGCCCTCGGGCGCCCCCGACGGCCAGCGGTCGGCTGTGGACGACGACACCGACGCCGGAAACGCGAACTGACCGGTCACGCGGTCAACCGCATCGAACAGCTACTCCGCACCCACCTGGGACTCACTACTACGTTCAGTCGAACCGACAGGTACGACTGGATGGAGCGACGAACACTGGTACGACTGCTCGGCGCCGCGACGGCCGGCGGCCTCGCGGAATGGGGGACCGGCGAGGAAGGCAGCGGAGTCGACTCCCCGGCGCCGACCAAGACACATAGACCACGACAGACGACCTCGCGACAGGGGGCTAGACCGGGGCGCAGACGGCGTGTTGAGCGGGGTCCGCATCCGGAGGTTTTAAACGGGCTACGGCCCCAGATCCGGTCAATGGCTTTTGAGGAACTCCTGGAGGACCCCGTGATACAGAAGTACCTCCACGAACTGGTCGGACCGAAAGGGATGCCGGTGGCTGCGGCACCCCCGGACGGAGAGGTCACCGACGAGGAACTGGCCGAGGAACTCGGGCTGGAACTCAACGATGTCCGCCGGGCGCTGTTTATCCTCTACGAGAACGACCTGGCGAGCTATCGCCGCCTGCGCGACGAGGACTCGGGGTGGCTGACCTACCTCTGGACGTTCGAGTACGAGAAGATCCCCGAACAGTTAGAGTCGGAGATGTACCGGCTGCTCGACGCGCTCGAAGAGCGCAACGAGTACGAACACGACCACGAGTTCTACCTGTGTGAGACCTGTGGCATCCGCTTCGAGTTCGGCGAGGCCATGGAGTTCGGCTTCGAGTGTCCCGAGTGTGGCAACCCCGTCGAGGCCATGGAGAACACGCGGCTCGTCGACGCCATGGAGGGTCGCATCGAGAAGCTTCGCGACGAACTGAACGTCGAACGTACCGAAGCCTGATGGTCGTCCTCGCAACCAAGTGTTACGTCGGCGGCGACGCCCGCCAGCGGGCGCTGGACTCGCTGGGCTCCCAGGTCGCCAACGCCCTGGGCGACCTCGACGTGGCCGTCGACGTCGGCGTCCGCGACGACGATTTCCCGACGGTCACCGTCTCTGGCCCCGACGAGACCGTCGCCCGGAACGTCCTGCGCGAGGAGTGGGGCGAACTCACGCCCGAGCCCGAGGAGTCCGGCGTCGGAACGCTCGACTCGTGGGACGACGACGGGTTCGTCCTCGACGTCGGCTTCGGCGACAGCGTCACCGTACCACCCGACGGGATCGGTCTCGGTCAGGGAACGCCCGAACAGATACGGACGCGGTTCGGCCTCGTCCAGCACCTCCCGCTTTCGTACGTCACCGGCGAGGACGGACCACGGCTCGCCGACGCGGAGCGCGACCGTCTCTACGAGTGGACGCGGGGGACGGGCCGGGTCAACGTCAACTCGGCGACCCGGTCGGAGGTCCGGGCGACCGTCAACCGTGCGGGCCACGCCGACGACATCGTCACCGTCGAGCGACTGGGACTGCTCGAACAGAGCATCGTCTGTCGCGAGGGGACCGACCCGCCGGGACTGCTCGCGAGCATCGGCGAGTACCTGCCGTCGGAGCTGCTCTGTGTCGTTCCATGAACCGGAGACTGCTCGCGGCCGGGCTGCTGGTCCTGCTGGTCGGCCTGGCCGGCTGTGCGTCGTTTCTGGGGTCTGACGACCCCGACCCCGAGGAACTGGAAGCCGACGGCGAGTACGACTGGGAGACGCCGGCCAACACGACGTACAACGTCTCGCGCTCGCAGTTCCAGGCCGTGATCGCCGTCGAGAACCAGTCGAATCTCGTCGTCTACCGCACCGACGAACTCGGGACCGACGAGCCGATGTCGTTACGGGCGTTGCAGTTTCGCTATCCCAACGGCACGGTGGTCACAGCCAACGCCTCGAACCTCGGGGCGACGACCGAGGGCCAGCGGACGAACCTCTCGCTCCCACAGGAGCAGGGCCAGGTGGCGTTTACCTCGCCCCGACCCAACGCCAAGCGGTTCTCCATCCCGGTGTTTCGCGAAGGGTCACACGCGGTCATCCTGCCGCCCCGCGCGAGAGTCGGTATCCCGCTGCTGTCGAACGTCAACCCCGGCAACTACAACACGTCCGTCGCGGACAACCGCATGACGATCCGGTGGGGCAACGCCGACCGCGGCCCGGTCGTGACGCGCTACTACCTGCAGCGTGACCTGCTGATCTTCGGGTCGGTCGCGGCCGTGTTGCTCGTGGCGGGGGTCGTGGGTGGGCTCTACTACTACCGCCAGATCCGAACGCTACAGGCCAAACGCGAGGAGATCGGCCTCGACGTGGAGATGGACGACGACGAGTTCGACGACGGCCCCCCACCGGGGATGCGCTGACGGGCCCAGAGGGTCGGGACCGTTCTGATTTTCAGTAGGATTTGGTAGTGGTCAGCCACAATCAGTAGCACTGGCGAGGATGTGCCGTGTCACACTACCGCTGGGCCGCCGCAGGCCCGTGTCCCTACCCAGACTTTCATGCAGTCCACCCGTGTCTGCCTCACGCCGTTTCACAGTGAGTGACGGCGCACGGAACTGAGGCAGCTGGGTCTGACGACCGCTCGCCGAATCCTGTTCCAGATGGTCGGTCGCGGACTGAACGCCAGCAGAACGGGCACCCTGTGGTGATGGAAAACTGGCGTGCTTCCCCGCCTCCGTATAGGCGGCCGGGTTCGCCTCCTCCATCTTCACCTCAGCAAGGTGCTTTCGACCGACGTTGACCGCACCGACCACGTCACGGTCGCACTCATAGCCACACCCTGGACAGTGGAAGTGCCCGCCGTGACGACACTCCGTGTAGTCGTCCGGTGCCTTCACCGTCCGCCCCGGTTCACCACAGCGAGGGCAGTACCGGGACGTTCCCCACGGATTCACCGTCTCCACGTCGATGCCGAACAGTTCAGCCTTGTACTCAACGAGATCAAGTAGTTCGCCGCGCGCCCACGATGAAATCGACCACGCCGCAGCCCCGTCGGTATCCGGGGATTCCATCTGGCCGAGTGACTCGAAGACAATCTGTTCACAATCGGAGTCGACAGCCAGCCACACCAACTCATTCGCCACATCGTGTTGAATTTGCTGGCGCAGGCGGCGTTCTTTCCGGCGTGTCCGGCGGTACTCCGCCAGCAGGTGGTCGAAGTGGTCAGTATGGGCGTTGCCGTGCCGTCGAAGTTCTGCAAGGCGGTCGTTGATTCCGTCAGCATCACTTTTCAGGCGGAACAGTTTATTCTTGCCGGGATGGTCGATGAACGTCGGTGGGGCGACCTGTGTCAGCCTGTCGTCCTGTTGGACGGGAACGCAGGTGACTTGCTTTTTTACGCCAAGATCGATCGATAGGACGCGGCCCTCCACCGTTTCACAGTCGGTTTCGGGGATGTCGACTGGTACGTCCAGCGTGTAGCCGTGGTCGCTGGCGTGGAGCGTCGGTGCCTTCACCTCACCGTTGTTGAGCATCTCTCGGAACCGGTCGTAGACGGGAAAGTGGAGTTCATGGGCCGTCCAGTCGTGGTGGCTGTCCGGTGACAGTGACTCCGGCGCGTTTAGTGTCACGACGAGGGCTGTATCTTCGACCGACAGTTCGTGGATGTGATAGTCGCCCTTATCGGGTGCATACGGGAGTGTGCCGTTCGGAATGGGGCGGCCGACGAGGTCGGTGTACGAGTCGGGGAACCGCCCGTGGGTGTCGTAGTAATCATTGAGTTGCTCGACGACGCTTTCGAGAACACCCCACTCGATGTATGGTGAGTTCTCGTCGAACAGCCTGTTGCGGAGTCGGTGCCAACCGATGCGTTTGATTTTACGCTCGGCGACAGTGTTAGTGACGAACTGGAAGGCGTGATATTCGTCGATGTGGGCGTCGAGAACGTGTGTGACGCGGTGGTAGACACACCGCTTGAACCGACTGTAGACGTATTCTTCGACACCATCGAAGGCGTCGTGGTTGTCGTCGCGGATGTACGTGTAGGACTGGCCGGCGTGATTGCTGATGCCGTTGAGGTGGTGGTCGTGCCAGTATTCGTCGGCGAGGAGCCGCCGGGTGTGTTTCTGGACGAGTGTGGTGAGGCGGTCGCAGGCCTCACAGTGTTCGTCAGGAATGTGGAACTGTTCGGTAAGTTGCACGGTTAGTCGTCGCCGTCATTGGGTGGCGATACTCGGACGACTTTCACGTCAGCACCAATCCAGTCTTTCGGAGCGGTAAGATGTGCGCCACCGCTTCCAAATGGTTTGACTTCCCGTTCGACGATTTCTTCGCCTTCGATTTCGTATCTGTCTCCCATACGCCTCTATATGCTATGCATATAAATAAAGATTGTGTTACGGAATGCGGTCGAATACTACCAAATTGTACTAAATTCAGTAACAGTTACCTAACCCCGAGGTGGTCGACTCCGGGACCGGCGACCCGCTCGCCGAG
>PXQN01000082.1 GCA_003021305.1 Halobacteriales archaeon QH_10_67_22
AAACATCGAGAACAGACAAAAAGATTCGCGCTGAAAAAATGGGCGAACGACCAGCAGACGAGCGTTCTGCTAGACCTCCTCGATGTAATTGCGACGCTGTTCGACCTTCACTTCCTCAGAGCGCTTGTCGTAGTGCTTTTTCAGTGTCTTTCGGCTTACGTTCATGCGGTCGCTGACGACGTCGATAGGCACGTCTTCAGACAGGTAGTGGGTGATGCTCCCGCGACGGATGGAGTGGGGACTTACCGAGTCTCCACACCGCTTGTCGCTACTGTCATAGCATTCCGAACACGGTTCATCGAAGAAACACGGGGCCGTAATCTTGTAGATGATACGGCGCATCGTGGCCCGCGACATCCGAGCGGTCGAAGTCGTTAACAGCGGTTGTCGTCCGTATTCGTCTTCTACATCTGCCCGTTGCACGTCGATATAGTCCCCGAGCAGTTTTGCCAGGTCCGAGGACATCGCAACCAGCCGCTGGCCGCCTTGCCCGTTCTTTAGCGTCGTATCCTCGTCGGGGAGATGCACCAGCTGCAGGTGCCCGTTCTCGAAGTCTACGTCGGCGATATCCAGCGAGTTCGCGGCACCAATACGGATGCCGGTCTCCCAGAGCAGTGCCAGGAGAGTATGCTCATTAGAGGCGTACTGGAATGTGTCAAGATAGCCGAGAATCCTCTCAGCCCGTTCCGCCTCAAGCATCTCGTCGCGTTGCTCCTCTTCCGGACTCGCTGTCGGGATGAGTAGCTTGTCGTAGAGATTCCCCGGGACGGCCTCGATCGTGCCAGCCCACTTGAGGAAAACCCGGAGCGTTCCCAGCTGATTCTGCATAGTCACTTTCTTCAGATCGCTGTTCTCACGCCGCCAAAGGCGGTACGTCTGGAGGTCCCGCCCTGAGAGGTCGTTGAGATTGTCGATGTCGTTCTCCTCGCACCACTGGAAGAAGGGTTTCAGCCGGAACCGGTGATTGTAGACCGTCGATTCGGCACATTCGGTCTGTTTGTGGTCGAGGTATAGCTCGTGTGCGGTCGTCGGTTCTATCGGTTCGAGATCACTTTGTTCGGGTGTCATGGGTTCTCACAGAGTCCCGTGAGAAGCCCCAACCCGCCCGAATTCGCCACCGAAGAGAGCTTACGAGGTGCGGTCTGATGCCGCCCCAACCCACTTCCGATTCCTCGCAACGACGAGCGACGGCGAGGAGTCCGTGGTATCGAAACGGCCGACAGGTCTGCCCCTTCGAAAGTCACGACCGGAGCCGGCCCGGTTCGGACCGTCGGGCCCGGCGCACGGGAGTCGACGTGGTTGGTACTGGCCCCGTATTTCCGGACCCCACGGCTTGCGTATTTCGATATAAAAGTTTATTTTTTCAAATGTTGTCACTTATATAGTTGTAAAATTATTTTTTAAATATGATAACTAGACACGTAGATTTTAGTCGGAAAAATAACCTGGAGAGGGTATGACGGGTTGGCAGCGAACGGGAATAGAATCGACATTCGTTCAGACGCCACACAGACGACGGCGGGGTGAGCACCAGCGATGACGCCGGTGGACGTGGCGCTGCAGGTCGACGCGAGCGCGCTGGCCGACAGCATCAACTCCGTGTGGGTGCTGACGGTATCGTTTCTGATCTTCTTCATGCAGCCGGGGTTCATGCTGCTGGAGGCGGGTCAGATCCGGTCGAAGAACGTCTCGAACCTGGTGATGAAGAACATGTTCGACTGGTCGCTGGGCGTCCTGGGGTATTTCGTCCTGGGACTGGGGGTCGCCCGGGTCGTCGGGGCGCTCACCTCACCCGGCGGCGTCTCGCTTGCGGCGAGTTTCTCGTACGTCAACGCTCCCGGCGAGTGGATCGGCTGGCTGTTCGGCGCCGTCTTCGCGATGACCGCCGCGACGATCGTCTCGGGGGCGGTCGCCGGTCGGATCAAGTTCAAGGCCTACATCGCGTTCTCGGTGGTCATCACGGTCTTCATCTACCCCGTCGTCCAGGGGCTGACCTGGCAGGGCGGGCTCCTGGCGGAAGGGGGCTTTCTCGGCGCCGTCCTCGGCGTGGGCTATCTCGACTTCGCGGGCGGGACCATCGTCCACATGGTCGGCGGGATCGCGGGACTCACCGCCGCATACATCCTCGGCCCGCGGGCGGGCCGGTACGACGAGGACGGGTCGAGCAACCCGATCCCGGGCCACTCGGTGCTGTTCGCCGTCGTCGGGACGTTCATGCTCGCCTTCGGCTGGTACGGGTTCAACGTGGGCACGCAGGCGACGGTGCTGACCGAGAGCGGCGCCTTCTTCGGCGAAGAACTGGGCCGGGTCGCGCTGACGACGACGCTGGCGATGGGCGCGGGTGCGGTCACCTCCTCGCTCGTGACGACCCTCGCCCAGGGGAAACCGGACCCGCTGTTCACTGCCAACGGCCTGCTGGGCGGGCTGGTCGCGATCACCAGCGGCGCGGCCTACGTCACGTGGTGGGGCGGACTGGTCATCGGGGCAGTCGGCGGACTCCTGGTGTATCCGACCTACAGGTGGACCGTCGAGGGACTCGGCGTCGACGACGTCTGTGGCGTCTTCGCCGTCCACGGCGCGGCCGGCGGCGTCGGCGTGGTCCTGATCCCGCTGTTCGGCGTCGGCACTGGTGGCGGCTGGGCGTTCCTCGGCGTCGGACAGCTGGTCATGCAGGTGCTGGGCGTGCTCGTCATCGGGACCTGGACGGTGCTGATGACGATGGGGATGTACCTCCTGCTCGATTCGGTGGTCGGACTGCGGTACGACGAGGAGACCGAGAAGGAGGGAATGGACCAGGTCGAACACAACATCGTCTCTTACCCCGAGTTCGTCACCGACGGCGGGACGAGTTCGGACAGTTCGAGGGCGAGTTCACAGGGGACCCAGGAGAGCGAGTCGGCGACGATGTGGCGCGGGGAAGAGGTCGGCGGCGACACCGGGGCCGGTGTACTCGACGGCGCCGGAATCGACAGCTTCCCGAATCCGACGTTCGTCGTCGACGAGGCAGACGAGATAACGGCGCTGAACCCCCAGGCGTTGCGCTTTTTCGGCACGGTCGAGGGCGACGCCGTCGGGTCGAGTCCGGAGACGCTGGCCGCGAGAGACGACGGGGTGCTGGCGGCGACCGCCGACGTCCTCGCCGGGGGACAGGAGATCCGCGACCGGATGGGCGAACTGACGGTCGACGGCGAGACGGTGCCGGTGAGCGTGACGGCGACGCCGCTCCGGGAGGACGGGACGCTCGTCGGGGCGCTGGCGACGGTCCGCAACACCGCCGAGGAAGTCGCCCGCGAGCGACACAGACAGACCGTCGAGGAGTACCGCGAGACGGGCCTCCAGTCCACACGGGAGAAACTCGGGGCACTAGCCGACGGGAGCCTCGATGTCGACCGGGGCGTGCCCGAGCCGCCGGGTGACGGGGAGTCGCTGCGGGCCCTTCAGGAGGTCTTCGAGGAGATGGACCGGTACATGGTCGAGACGGCCGACAACGTCGCCGCGATCGTCGAGAAACTCCCGGACCAGTCGGCGGAGCTCGCGGAGGGCAGCGACACGCTCAGCACGTCCAGTAGCGAGGTCCAGGACGCGGTCGGCGACATCGACGATCTGAGTTCACAGATCGAGACCGAACTCGACCGGCTGACCGAGCGGATCGAGGACACCAGCGCGAACGTGTCGGACCTCTCGGCCTCGATCGAGGAGATCAGCGCCTCGGCGGCGGAGATGGAGTCACAGTCGGCGGAGGCGGCCGACCTCACCCAGGAGGGCGTCGCCGAGATGACCGACGCAGTGGGTCAGATCCGCGACGCGACCGACCACTCGGAGGCGGTCGCGGCCGAGATCGACTCGCTCAGCGAGCAGATCGACGCCGTCACCGACATCGTCGACATCATCAAGGACATCGCCAGTCAGACCAACATGCTCGCGCTGAACGCCAGCATCGAGGCGGCCAACGCCGACGCCAGCGGCGACGGGTTCGCCGTCGTCGCCGACGAGGTCAAGTCACTCGCCGAGGAGTCCCGTGAGTCGGCCGGCGACATCGCCGCCATCATCGACGAGGTCCAGGCCCAGACCGACCAGGTCGTCGAGACGATCCACGAGGCCAACACCGCGATCACCAGCGGGACCGACGCCGTCGAGAACGCCGTCGAGAAGATGGAGCGGATCCAGACCCGCGTCGAGGAGACCAACGACAGCGTCCAGGAGATCAGCGCGGCCGCGTCCCGCCAGGCCGACAACACCGAGAAGGTCAGCGCCGCCTCCGAAGAGGTCGTGACGATGGCCGACGAGATCGACGCCCTCGCCAAGCGGATCTCCGAACGAACCGACGAACAGGCCAGAGAGATCGGCCGCGTCGCGACCCTCGCGGACGACCTGAGCGCCATCGCCACCGACGTCCACGGCAACATCGACGCCTTCGACCTCGCCGACGACCTGCGTGGCGGCCGGACGCCCGCGGCAACTGACTGACGAGAGCGCGGCGGGAACTGCGCAGACGACCAGCACTCAGACGACGGCCCGGTCGGGGTCGCGGTCTTCGAGCATCGCCAGGAGGACGTCGACGAAGGCCTCGTGGTCGGCGGCCTCGACGACCCGGGTTCTCGCGTGGTCGTCGGTGTGGCCGTCGAGGTCGACGCTCGTGTACCCCCGCGTCAGCCCCTCGCGCTCGTCGACAGCGACGGGGTAGGTGGCCGTCGCCTCGCGGAGTTCGGGGTAGGCAAGCAGCGCGGCCGTCAGCGGGTCGGGGACGGCGACCGACCCGGACGGCGTCGCGCCGTCGAGCGCCCGGGCGGTGCTGGTCACGGTCGCGAAAAACTCCGCCAGGTCGGTGTCGAGCGCCTCGATACTGTCGAGCGTCTCCGGGCCGAGACTGTGCGCGAGCGAACGCCCCCAGTCGACCAGCGTCACGTCGAAGGCGTCGAACACGCGCTTCGTGGCGTCGGGGTCGACCCAGACGTTGAACTCCGCGGCGGGCGTGACGTTGCCGGGACAGTTCAGCGCCCCGCCCATCACCCACACCTCCTCGACCAACTCCGGGAGTGCGGGTTCTCTGGCGTGTGCGAGCGCGACGTTGGTCAGCGGGCCGATACACAGCAGCGTCGTCTCGCCGGGCGCCTCGCGACACTCCTCGACGATGGCCTCGGGCGCGAACCCGTCGGCCGAGGCGATGCCGGTGTCGGGGTGGAGGTCGCCCCCGAGGCCGCCCTCGCCGTGGACCTCCTCGACGTGCTCGAAGGGTTTGGTGAGCGGCGACCGCGCGCCCTCATAGACCGGGGTGTCGTCGGCCCCGACCAGCTCCAGCGTGTACTTCGCGTTCTCCACCTGGCGGTCGAACGGGACGTTCCCGGCGACGACCGTGACGGCCGCGACCGACAGCCGGTCGGACAGACAGGCAAGCGCCAGCGCCTGCGTGTCGTCGCCGGCCGTGTCCGTGTCCACGACGACGCGTCTCTGGTCCATACCCCCTACTCGACGGCCTGACGTAAGCCGTTGTGGGCGTCGGAGTGGCGGTCCAGATGTGTCAGCCGGAGGCAGTCAGATAGACCGCGACCATCCCGAGGACGATACCGAGGCCGCGCCGCAGGGTGAGTGCCTCCTCGAGAAAGAGGATGCCGACGACGGAGCTGGTGACGATGAACATCGCGAAGATCGGGACGACGATGCTGACGGGGCCGAGTTCGAGCGCCCGGTAGTACGCCGAGATGCCGACGGTCAGACAGACCCCGGCGGCGGCGACGTAGGCCATCTTCGGGTGCCCGAGGTACGACAGCGGTTCCGGTTCGGTGGCGGCGACGATGACGGTGCCGACCCCGACGAGGATGACGTTCGAGACGACCAGCGCGACCGTACTCGGGATGTCCGCCAGCGCGACTTTCATCAGCGGTGCGACGAGCGTGTAGCCGGCCATCGCCAGCAGTGCCCACGCCAGGTAGTTCATACCGGCCGTTGTGAGTCCACCGTCATACAACTATCCGAACGGGCGCGTTTGGGAGGGTTTTAGAGTCGCGGGGCCGTCAGGTCGACGTGATGCCATCAGTAGGCGACACCGCTCCGACCTTCTCCGCGACGTACAAGGGCAGCGACCACGAGACGTTCGACCTCACAGAGCACCTCGGCGACGGGCCGGTCGTGCTGGCGTTTTTCCCGGGCGCGTTCACGCCGCCCTGTTCTAACGAGATGGTCGCGCTACAGGACCACATCGGCCCCATTGAGGACGCGGGCGGCACGCTGTTCGGCGTCAGTGCCGACTCGGCGTTCAGCCTGGAGGCGTTCGCCGAGGAGCACAGTTTAGAATTCGACCTCGTCAGCGACATGGACGGCGACGCGATCGGTGCCTACGACCTGGAGATGGACATCGCCGACCTGGGTCTGCACGGCATCGCCAACCGCGCCGTGTTCGTGGTCGACGAGGACGGCACCGTCACCTACGCCTGGGTGGCCGAGGATCCCACGAACGAACCCGACTACGACGAACTCGTCGAGGCCGTCGAAACCGCCTGACGACGCGCTCGCCACGACTCGGTTGCCAGTCCCGGGGCGGGCACAGTCGTCGCCGCTCGTGACCAGTCGGACCGCCACCCGGGTCAGAGCACCGTCCCGTGTTTCTTCTCGGGGAGGTCTTTCTCGACGGTGGCGTAGAACTCGAAGCGGGCGGCCAGCTGGTCGCGCAGGTCGCCCGGCGGGACGACCTCGTCGATGACCACCTCGCTGGCCATCCGGTGGACGTCGATGTCCTCGCGGTACTGTTCGCGCAGTTCCTCTTCGCGGCGGGCGCGCTCCTCGGGGTCGTCTATCGCGTCGAGTTTGTTCGCGTAGACGGCGTTTATCGCCGCCTCGGGACCCATGATGGCGATCTCGCCCGACGGCAGGGCGATCGTCGACTCGGGGTCGTAGGCGGGCCCGCCCATCGCGTAGATCCCCGCGCCGTAGGCCTTCCGCGTGACGACACACTGTTTGGGCACCGTCGCCGAGGAGGTGGCGTAGATCATCTTCTTGCCCTGTTCTAAGATCCCCTCCTTTTCGACCTGTGAGCCGGCCATGAATCCGGGCGTGTCACAGAGGTACAGCAGGGGGACGTTGAACGCGTCGCACTTCCAGATGAACCCGGCGGCCTTGGCGGCGGCGTCGGGGAAGATAGCGCCCGCGCGCCTGGCGGGCTGGTTGGCGACGACGCCGACGGGGCGGCCGTCGATCCGGGCGAAGGCAGTGACGATCTCCGGCCCGTACTCGGGCCGGAGTTCCAGCACCGAGCCGGCGTCTGCGACCCGTTCGATGACGCGGTGGACGTCGTACCCCTCGTTGGGTTCGGCCGGAACGACCGAGTCGATGCCCGCCGGCGACGCGGCGGGGTCGCGACCCTCTGTGTGGGGTGGGTCCTCGTCGCTGTTGTCGGGGAGATACCCGACCAACTGTGCGACCAGGTCACGGGCGTGGTGTTCGTCCTCGGCGACCAGGTCCGCCGACCCCGAGTGGCGGGTGTGGACCGCGGGACCACCCAGGTCCGCGAGGTCGATCTCCTCGCCGGTGACCATCTCGACCATCCGGGGGCTGGCGATGGCCATCGCCGACATCCCCTCGACCATCACGGTGAAGTCGGCAAAGACCGGCGTGTAGGCCGCGCCGGCGATACAGGGGCCATAGAGGACACAGATCTGGGGGACTCGCCCCGAGAGCATCGAGTGGTTGTAGTAGTACTTGCCGATGCCCTCCCTGTTGGCGAAAAAGCCCCGTTGCTGGTCGATGCGCCCGCCGGAGGAGTCCATCAGGTAGAGCACCGGCCGGCCGGTCTTGAGCGCGCGCCCTTGCATCCGGAGGAACTTCTCGACGCCGTGTTCGGCCATCGACCCGGCCTTGACCGTGAAGTCGTTGGCCATGAAGTGCAGGGTCCTGCCCTCGAACTCGGCGGCGCCGGTGAGCAGGCCGTCGGCGGGGAGCCTGTCGCCGCTCGCGGACGGCTGGTCCCCGTCGGCCCCCCCCGAGTCAGGTGAGGGTCCCTCGACCTCCGGCGAGTTGGGGTGCCAGGCGTCGAAGTTGGCGAACTGGCCGTCCTCGAACAGCAGGTCCGATGGCTCACCCTCGCTGTAGGGTGGCACCGCCCCGTCGGGGTCGGCCGGCGTCGGGTCGCCGTCCCCGAACCATAGCTCCAGCCGGTCGCGGACGAACAGTTTCCCCTGGTCAGCCAGGCGTCGCCGGTACTTCTCCGGGCCGCCACGCCGGATGTCAGCGACCTCCTCGCGGAGCCGTGCCTCCCGGTCGGTCGGCCCCGCGTCGCCGCCGGACCCGGACTCGTCTCCAGCGGCCTCCGACCCGGCGGGGTCGTGGACGACGGCTGGTTCGTTCGCGTCGCCGACGTACACCTCGATCGGACCGCTGTCGGGCTGGTGCTGGGCCAGCGCCGACGCGATGGCGCGTGCCTCCTCGTGGCTCGCCGTGCCGGCGATCCGGACTTCCATACCCCCTACCTCGTGGGGACGGGACTAAAAGCCGCCCGGCCGTTCCGACACCGCTCCGGCCCGGAGCCGACGCGACGGGAACCGTTCGCAGGATATCATCGTTGATACTTTCGGGCGACTCGTTAAGTACGATACTCGCAATATATCCGTTAATGAGGGGGATATCGACGGTACTCGTCGTATTTTTCGTTATCGGATCTGCCGTCGCAGGTCCGGCAGCCGGTCTGGTGGGGTCGGCGGACGCGGAGCCGTCGGTCGAAGTGATCGTCGACGGGTCGTCGGTCGCGGACGGGGGCCGCCACGAGACCAACGGCAACGACAGAATCACCGTGGACGCCGCGGTCAACGGGAGCGCACCCGAGGGGACGACGCTTGAAGAGGTCGTCGTCAGGCCACACTTCGACCCGGGGAACAACACAGTCAGGGTGATCGTCACCGATACGGCCGGGGCCGTCAACTCGACGGAGTTCACCGTGTACAAAGACTCCGATCCGCCCCACGTGTTCCTCACCGAACCGTACGAGACCAGACCGTGGTACGACATCACGGACGGTAACGTCACCGGGACGAACCACACGCTGTCCGGGGAGTTGCTGGACGACTCGGAGGTCGACCGGATCACCGTCACCCACGAGGTCGGCGACTACCGGAACGTCGTCGCGCAGAGCGACCCCGGCGAGAACGTCTCGGTCCCGCTGGAACTGGGGTACACGCCGGCCGTCGACGGCACCAACCGCCTCCGGATCGACGTCTCCGACGAGTTCGGCAACACGCGCACCTATCGGTTCTCGATCGACGCGACCGACGGTGAGTCCCCGTCGATCTCGACCGGGCCGCTCCCGAACGAGACCGCGAACAACCGCGTCTCGCTGACCGGCACAGTGACAGACGACGTGTGGGTCGCGTCGGCCGAGGTGACCGTCGAGTCACTCAACAACAACGAGAGCACCAAGACGACGACGCTCGTCGACCGCGAGTACAACACCACGACCGACGGCCGTACCCTCGAGTTCGAGGAGGACGTTTTCACCCTCTACCCGGGGACCTACCGCGTCACGGTCAACGCGACCGACGTCGCCGGGAACTCGACCAGCGAGTCCTACACGGTCGAACGGATCCCGTCCGAGGAACTCGACCGGAGCCCCAATGTGACCGTCGACAGAGATCGGACGGTCGTCACCGGGCCCGAGACGCTGTTTCTCAGCGGTAGTTCCTTCGAGGGCGTGACCCGGCGACTGGTCGTCGAGACGCGCGACGCGACGGGCGAGACGCTCGACTACCAGGTCGTCTACAGCGGGGACGGCCGCGAGCAGGTCGAGTTCGACCGCGAGGTGACAATCGGTGAGGAACTCACGACCGTGATCGTCCGTGCGACCGGTCCCGACGGCACCGAGGTGACCGAACGCTTCCGGGTCAACGGGTCGAGTCGCGAGGCGTTCGTCGACGAGGTCGAACCGGACGGGGAAGTCTCCCACCCGACCGTCTCCGTCACCCACCTCCAGGACGAACGGCCCGGCACTGCGAGTTCGAGCCTCACCGTCAGGCGTGCCCCCGCGGGCGCGACGGTCACGGCCCCGCCGGCCGACGGCCCGGCGACCGTCGCGGGGACGGCCAACGTCACGCTCTCGGAACTGGACCTCTCGGTCGCGAGCGAGACCGACCTCACGGGGACCGTCGTCGTGCGCGACCGCGACGCCGGCGGACTGGCAGCCCCCCCGGACGCCGACAGCGCGGGGACGGTGAGCATCCAGCACTCCGTCGACAGCGAGCAGGTCGACGAACTCGGGATGACCGTTGAGGTCGACCGCTCGTACCTCGACGCTCACGGCTTCGATCCCGCAGACCTCAGCGTCTACCGGGAGAGCAGCGGCAACTGGTCGGAACTCGACACGACGCTCGTCTCCACCGACGACGGCGCGCGGTACCGCGTCGAGTCGCCCGGACTGTCGGTGTTCGCGCTGGCTCAGACCGCCCCCGAAAATGCGACCGACGGGACCGGCGGCGGAGACGACGAACCCGACGAAGACAACGAGACCGACGGCGACGAGGAGACCGACGGCGGGACGGCGGATATCTTCGTGACCAACGTCACGGTCAACCGGACCGAGGCCGAGGTCAACGAGTCGGTGATGGTCAACGCGACGTTGCGAAACGAGGGTGACGCGACGGGTACCTACACCGCTACCCTGCACACGCGACACGGGCTCAACCGGACGTTCGTCGCCGAAGAGGCCGTCGAAGTCCCACCCGGCGAGGAGCGGACCGCCCGGTTCACGACCCAGTTCGACCAGCCCGGCAACCACACTGCGTCGGTCAACGGCACCCAGGCCGGCCCGGTCGTCGTCTCCGAGGGCGGCGGGCTCCTGTCGGTGTTCTCGTTCATCCCGCTCCGACTCGTCGGGCTGTTACTCGGCGGGGTCGTCGGCCTGCTGGTCGTACTGACGCTCGTCCGCTTCGTCCTCCGGCGGGTCGGCGACGACGGCAGCGAGGCCGGCGGCTGACCCGCCCCGCTCGACGCGGCGGGAAATGTCTATATCGATGATGGCTGTCGGCGACCGCTTCGTTGCCACGGCGACCAGGACGTTCCCGTCATCCAGGTATTCTGCGTCAAAGACGCGAGATCGTTCCGGGTCGTACTCCCAGTTGACGCCCCCGTTTTGGCTCACTCCGATGAGCCGCCGTCGTACCGGTAGTCTTGGACGCTGATGAGCGTCGCACCCGGATAGGTTCCCTCCGCGGTTCGGGAAACGGACTCCGTCGTGTCTGCCGTTACAGCCTGCAAGCCGAGTGCGCAGACGAGGACCACGAGGAGCGCAACGGTGAACGAACACTGGGGATTCATACGGTCGTGCGTACCCAATTTCGGCAGTGTTGATGAGGATCGGCGTTTCGGACCACGGAGACAGTCTTCTGTTTCGTGGGAATCAAAAGAATTACGCACGACCGTATCACTCACGCGTAGGCTTCGAACTCCCGGCCGAAGACGAGGAAGTACCCGGTGCCGATCACGCCGATTACAGCAGCGACAGAGAACGCTATCTCCGGACTCACGAAGTCCCAGAGGTACCCGCCGAGAGCGGCGCTCGGGATGACGATAGTGTTTCTGAGAAGATAGTAGGTGCCGGTCACGCGGCCGCCAGCCCCCTGTTCGGCGGGACCGACGATCAGCGCCTTGTGCGACGGTAAGCCTGCAAAGCGCAACCCGGAGAACGCGAAGACGAGAATCATAATTCCGGAAAGCGAGAGAGACGGGGCCAAGACCTCGGGTGCATAGATCAAGACGACCGGAAACACGCCATAGACGGCGAATCCGAGTGCGACAACGGGTTTGAGTCCAACGCGTTCAGCGACTTTCGCGGCGGGGATCATCGTCAGGAGCGCAACCAGCATCTCGACGCCCAGCAGGTAGCCGAAGAAGGCCTGTGGCGAGAGGTCGATGGCGTACGAAAAGCCGCCCAACGCGAGCGTCGTGTCGAGACCGATTTCGTAGAAGCGCGTGATGACGAGGATAAAGAAGGCGTACACCATCCCGTTGGCGAACCGCACCAGCGTGTCCCCGACTAGTAGCGGCCGTAGCGGCTCGGGCATCTCCCTGAGGTCGCGTTTGATCTGTTCGATGCCTTCGAAGGAGCCGCCGATCGTGTCTTCACTAGCGTCGTAGAGGAAATGCTGGGCCACCGTCCCGAGGGCCCCGAAGACGACTGCTGCTGCGAGGACGTACTGGAAACTCACGGTGAAATCCGGATGGAGGCCGATCAGGACCGCGGCTAGGACCGGCCCGACGAGAAACGCCGTCCGGCGGAATGTCTCCGTGCTGGCGAACCCTTCCGCCAGGCGCGAGGGCTCAGTTGCTTGCTTGACCACGGCGAAGGTCGCACCCAGGCCGAAAGACTTCCAGGCCTGCGCTAAGAGCAGACCGACGAAAATCCAGACCCACGGTTCCAGGAGAAACATACCGAGCGATATTGTCCCGATCTGTGGGGCGACGAGCCAGAACACGAATCCGGCCGTGGAGATGAGACCGAACAGCGTGAGGGCGTACCGCGATCCCATTCGGTCAGAGATAGCACCGCCCGGATACGGGTACACCGCGGAGATGATATTTCCAACTGTCCCGAACAGGCCGACAATGAACCCTGAAGCCCCGAGCGCGACCATATAATCCGGGAGGAACCGGTTCGTCATCTGGAACCCGAGGCTGAACGCGAACATTGCTAGTGATAGCACCAGCACGTCCCGTTCGAGCGAGATGAACTGCTTGAACGGGTCGAAGAGATCAACGGATTCGTCCTCTGTTGCCATTGCTCGTGGCGACGGTTCGAGAGCGGGGTAAATAGATTTTGCTGTACCATTAAAATATTCCGATCAATATCTTTACGGCTGTCCCCACTCCAAGAGGGAGTATATGTCGAGTCGGAAGAATGCGATGTTGACCACCGAAGACCGGCGGTGGTTGACCGGGGAGAAAACATACGGTGGTCAGCACGCGAAACAGCAACGGTACCAGCGGCGGCGGGACATCCGCGAGCGGGTGTACAATTCGATTCTCGATTTCACGATCCTGTTCGAGGAACTCGACCCCGAGGAACACCAGAAGATATTCGGCGAGGTGAGTCCGGACGGCCGCCAGTGGACGAACGACGATGCCGATTTACGCGACGGCATCCGAGACGGGCTCGGCTTCCTCTTCTATACGGTTGGCATTGCAGCGATAATGCGGGGCGAGGAGGGGGGGAGGGCGTCGGTTCCCGAGTGGATGGTCAAATCCGGTATCCAGCGGGCCGGTCAAAAAGAGGGGTTCCTCGTCGAGAGCGTCGATCTTGACATCGAGGCGTCCGACGTTGCAGTCCCGGAGTTGCTTGACGCACTGGAATCAGGGGAGGACATCTCACCGGCTGGACTGTACCATCTCATGGAGAGTGGCGCGCTTGACCCAGATATCGTCCAGGACTGTCTCAGGGAGCAATTCGACGCCGTGACGGATGACAAGAAGGGGGTATGACGATGGCGATCAAGACAAAACAGGACATGTTCGAGCGCGACCTCCGAAAACTGTATCACGCCGAGGTCGAGATTCTGGACCTGCACAGCGACCTCGCCGCGGCGGCGACGAGCGAAGAAGTCGTGGAGTTATTCGGGGGTCACGAAGGCGACACGGTCGAACAGATCGACCGCATCGAGAAGATTTTTGCAGTGCTCGACCTCGAACCACGGGAGGAAAGCAGCCAGGTTATGGAAGGGCTGATCGCTGAAAAAGACGAGTCTATCGCTGCGGTCACCGATGAAGGGCTCCAAGATATCGACGTGGTAAGCATCGGTCTTATCAACGAGCGTCTGGAGATTACGCTACTTGACCGCCTCCTCCTGCTGGCGGATGATTTGGACCTCCCAGACCCGACAAGGCCCCACCTTCGGGAGAATCGGGCCGAGGCGCAGGCCGCCCTTGACCGGATGCAGCAGTTCCTCGACGAGCGCCGTCGTAGCGGTAAGTGACGTGACTCCGTGCTACTCCCGTATCTGCTCGACCCGGACTCCAGACAATGATTTCCGCCATTCACGCACTCTCAGACGGTCGTGCGTAATTCTTTGTATTCCCACGAAACAGAAGACTGTCTCCGTGGTCCGAAACGCCGATCCTCATCGACACTGCCGAAATTGGGTACGCACGGTGAGCGCGTCACAGTACGCCGCGGCCTCCCGGCGGCTCCGACTTCGGAGTCGAGCATTCGAAGCGGCCTAGCCTCGTGGTCCGGGAGACCGGACACTTATGTCGCTGACACGCACACCACCGGGCAGTGGTACGACCGGTGTTGAAGTGGGCCGGCGGGAAACGCCAGCTACTGGACGAACTGTACGCCAGGTTTCCGGCCGAGTTCGACCGGTACCACGAGCCGTTTCTCGGCGGTGGCGCGGTCTTTTTCGACCGTGAACTCGAGGAGGCGACGATAAACGACACGAACCCGCGGCTGGTGAACTTCTACCGGCAGGTCCGCGACCGGCCCGAGGCCCTGGTTGACCAACTCCGAACGTTCAGGGACCCCGAGGTGGACCCGGACCCGGCGCTGCCCTACGCAGACCGGACCGAGCGGGGCGACGAGGTCGACGCGTACTACTACCAGCAACGGGCGCGGTTCAACCGGCGAGCCTACGACGACGACTGGGCGGGCACCGACGAGCAGCTGCTGACCGAGGCCGCCCTGCTGCTCTATCTCAACCGCACCTGTTACAACGGGCTCTACCGCGAGAACGCCGACGGCGGGTTCAACGTCCCTATCGGGCGCTACAGCGACCCCGACTGGGTCCAGGCCGAGCGTGTGCGTGACGCCTCGCAGGTTCTCGAATCCGCGAACATCCGCAACGAGGATTTCACCTCTGTGCTGGGGGCTGCCAGCCCGGGCGACCTCGTCTACTGCGACCCGCCGTACGTGCCGATGAGTGCGACGGCGGACTTCGCCGAGTACAGCGCCGCTGGCTTCGACCGCTCGGACCAGAAACGACTCCTGGCGGTCGCTCGCGAACTCGACGAGCGCGGCGTGTGGGTCGTCTGCTCGAACAGCGGCGTCACGTACGACCGCTACGTCGCGGCGGGCTTTCACGTCGACCGCGAGGGCGCGACGCGTGCGATAAACAGCGACGCCGGCGCGCGCGGCGAGGTCGACGAAATAATCGCGACGAACGTCGACCCCGACGAGCGGGCGAACACGGGCCAGGCCTCGCTGACGGAGTTTTGAGGGCGTTCACTCCTCGGGCGGTGCGAGCAGTGCCGGCTCTTCGAGCGTGAGTTCGACTGCCGTCTCGTCCAGTCGGCGCAGATAGACGGTGAGCCGGCCCGCGTCGGTGGCGCGGTCGAACAGCGCGTGGACGGCGTCGTCGGCGAGCGCGTAATAGCCGGGACAGAGCACGACGCTCTCGGCGTCGGTCTCGACGGACAGCAGGAAGGCGACGTACCCCTGGACCTCGGTGCGGTAGACCTCGTAGGAGTCGACGGTCGCCTCGGCGAGCGTGGCTTCGAGGTCGTCGAACTCGTCGTCGGGGACGAGCACGGAGAGGCCGACCCGGTCACCGTAGCGGCCGTCCAGCGCCGTCACGTCGCCGGCGTGGAGCCGAAGGGTGTCCCAGCCGTCTGCCTCGTACGCGTCGGCGCGGGCGTCCATGTCGTCGAGTAACTCGTCCCACCAGGCCATCGGACGGCGGCCGTCGCCTGTGTCGGTCATGTGTGGCCCGCCGCGTGAGTGGCTCAAAAACCTTCCCATCCCCTGGCTGCGCCGACACCAGGATTGCCCCGCCCGTGGACCCTCACCGACCGGTCGATGCGTCCCCGTTCCACCGCTCGCGAGGAGTCCCGTGGGGGTGGCTTATTTAACCCTCCCCCTCCCAGAAATTGGATATGCCCGACGACGAAGCACTCGATCGACGGTCGTTCGTGAAGCTGGCTGGCGGCGCCGCGGCATCGGCAGCACTGGCTGGGTGTGGTGGCGACGGCGAAGACACTCCCGAGGGAGACGGCGGGGACACCGCGACCGACGGGGACGGCGGTGACACCGCGACCGACGCCATAGACGAGACCGACACCGTGGAGGAGACGGCCACCGACCGGCCCGAACCCGAGGACCGGGAGGGGTACCTCCAGCGTGCCAACCTGCTGTTGCACGAGCGAGCGCCGTGGGTGTTCCTCAACCGGCAGTTCAGCGTCTACGGCCAGAACAGCGACCTCGACTGGGACGCGCGCCGGGACGAACTGATCGCGGCAGCGGACATCGGTCCGGGCGACGACGGCTCGGTGACGATCACCCAGGGACAGATGGACTCGGGGCTGGACCCCCACGACCACCGCGAGACGCCGACTGACAACATCGTCACGCAGGCTCACGACGGCGTCCTCAACCGGAACGCCAGCGGCGAGGTCATCGAGGGGCTCGCGACGGAGTACGAGCGCCTGGAGGAGGGGCTCGTCGAGTTCACCCTGAGGGACGGCGTCACGTTCCACAACGGCGACGACCTGGCGGCCTCGGACGTCGCGTTCAGCGTCAACCGCATCGTCGACCCCGAGGTCGGCGACCTGGAGAGTCCACAGTCAGACCAGCTCGCAGGTGTCACCGGCGCGGAGGCGACCGAGGACCTGACGGTCGAAGTGAGCTCCGACGGGATCAACCCGATCGTCTTCCAGGAGTTCGCCTCCTACTGTGACGTCGTCCAGGAAGACTGGATCACCGAGCGCGAAGCCTCGGAGATCAACACGGACATGAACGGGACCGGGCCGTTCCGGGTGACCGAGTACGAGTCGGACGTCCGCGTCGAGTACGAAGCCTTCGAGGACTACTGGGACGGCGAGCCCGAGGTCACGGAGTTAACGATGAACGCCGCCTCGGAGGCGAGTACACGGGTCAGCCGCCTGCTGGCCGACGAGAGCGACATCGTCGTCAACGTTCCGCCCGAGGAAGTCCAGCGCGTTCAGGACGACGACACCACGGAAGTCGAGGCCGTCCCGAGTACGCGCGTCATCTTCAACGCGATGCGCTACGACGCCGAGCCGTTCTCCAGCCAGCAGTTCCGCCAGGCGATGAACTACGCCATCGACCTGGACTCGATCATCGAGAACGTCCTGGCCGGCTTCGCGGCGCCGACCGGCCAGCCCACGCTGGAAGGGTTCGTCGGCTACAATCCCGACGTCGGTCCCTACGACCACGACCCCGACACGGCCGAGCAGCTGGTCGAGGAGTCCGGGCACGCCGGCGCCGACATCACGCTGGAGACGCCGGTCGGGCGCTACCTCAAGGACTTGGAGATAGCCCAGGCCGTCGCGGAGTACATCGACGACCTGGAGAACGTCTCCTGTTCTGTCGAACAGCGCGAGTTCGAGTCGCTCGTCGGCGAACTGACGACCGGCAACATCGAGGACAAGCCCCCGTTCTACCTGATCGGCTGGGGGAACACGACGTTCGACGCGACCCAGACGATCATCCCGCTGCTGACGACGGGCGGTGCGCTCACCAGCTACGAGGAAGACGAGGACGTCGACAGCGCCATCGAGCAGGCACAGAGCCTCCCGGGTGGGGAGTAGCGACGAGCGAATGTCGCTGGGCCGGTTCCTGATAAAACGGACTGTCCACGGCGTGTTCGTCGTCTGGGGCGTCGTGACGGTCGTGTTCGGGCTCCGGTTTCTCACACCCGGCAGTCCCGTCAACGCCGTCGCACCCCTCGACGCGAGTCAGGAACTGCGCCAGCGCATCGCCCGGGATCTGGGACTGAACAAACCGCTGTACGAGCAGTACTTCGACTACCTGTTCAGTCTGCTCCAGGGCGACATGGGGTACTCGTATCTCCGGGGTATCGAGGCGAGTACGCTCGTCCTCGGGCGGGTGCCGGCGACGGTCGAACTGGCAGTCGCCGCCAGCTTCATCGCTGTCGTCCTCTCGATACCGCTGGGCGTCATCGCCGCCAACAGACGCCACGAACCGGCCGACTACGGCGCGACGCTGTTCTCGCTCGTCGGCATCAGCACGCCGAACTTCTGGCTGGGGATCATGCTCATTCTCGTCCTGTCGGTCCAGTTCGGCCTGTTCCCGACCAGCGGCCGCCCGCTCGGGCTCTACCCGGCGCTGGCGCTCCTCGTGACCGAGGGGGCGCCCGGCGGACTCCTCCGGTGGCTCCACCACATCTTCCTGCCGGCCGTGACGCTTGGCACGTACTTCACGGCGCTTATCACCCGGCTCACGCGCAGCGGGATGCTCGACGAACTCGGGAAGTCCTACGTCCGGGCCGCCCGCGCGAAGGGGTTGCCCGAGGCACTGGTCAGGTATCGCCACGCGCTCCGGAACACGCTCGTTCCGATCGTGACCGTCGTCGGCCTCCAGCTGGGGACGCTCATCGGCGGGGCTGTGATCACCGAGGCGGTCTTCTCCTGGCCCGGGCTCGGGAGTTTCCTGATCCGGTCTATCAACGTGCGCGACTGGCCGCTCATCCAGGGGTCGCTGGTGGTCATCGGCGTCAGTTTCGTCCTGGTGAACATCGTCGTCGACGCGCTGTACGCGTATCTCGACCCGCAGGTGGTCACGGAATGATATCGCCGAGAACGCTGCGGAACCTCCGGAGCGAACTCCGCCGGAGCGCGCTGGCGAAACTGGGCGTGACGCTCGTCGTGGGGATCTTCCTGATGGCGGTGTTCGCGCCGGTGCTCGCCCCCCACGACCCGACTGACCAGAACCTCAACGACAGCCAGTTACCACCGCTCGGGTTCTCGACGACCGAGAACCGGACCACCTCCGAGTTCGTCGACGGCGAGGTCACTATCGTCGAGGAAGAGGTGACGGTCAACGCGACGGCCGAACACCCCCTGGGGACGGACTCGCTGGGCCGTGACGTCCTCTCGCGGACGATCTACGGCGCACGGACCTCGCTGCTGGTCGGGGTGATCGGCGCCCTGCTGGCGGTGCTCGTCGGCGTCACCTACGGGCTGGTCGCGGGGTACTACAGCGGGCGGGTCGACGACGGCCTCATGCGGGCGGCCGACGTCATGCTGGCGTTCCCGTCGCTCGTGCTCGCGATCGCGCTCATCGGTCTCTGGGGGCGGGCGGCGATACGGATACCGGACCCGTTCGTCGCGGCGGGGATCACACCGGGAATGCCCCCCGACATCGTCCTCCCCGGGACGGTGGTGCTGGTCGTCGCGCTGGTCAACTGGGGGTGGTTCGCCCGCGTCGCCCGCGGGGAGGCGCTGTCGCTTCGCTCCCAGGAGTACGTCACTGCCGCCCGGAGCATGGGCGCGGGCGACGCGTTCATCATCCGCACGCACGTCTTCCCCAACAGCGTGACGCCCATCCTCGTCCTGGCGACGATCCAGGTCGCCGCTATCATCCTCCTCGAGAGTGCGCTTTCCTTTCTGGGTTTCTCGGGAGCGACGCTCTCGTGGGGGTTCGACATCGCGCAGGGACGCCAGTACCTCTCCTCCTCGTGGTGGATCGCGACGATGCCGGGGATCGCTATCGTGCTCGCCGTCGTCGGGATCAACCTCGTCGGCGACTGGCTCCGTGACGCCCTTGACCCGGGGATCGAACAGGGCGAAGGGGGCGTCTGATGGCCGCGCGTGACCTCCTGCGGGTGCGTGACCTCTCGACGCGGTTTTTCACCGGCGAGGGCCAGATCAACGCCGTCGAATCGGTCGATTTCGACGTCCGCGAGGGCGAAGTGTTCGGCATCGTCGGCGAGTCCGGGTCGGGCAAGAGTGTCACCGCCTTCTCCCTGCTGGACCTGGTCGAGTCGCCCGGACAGATCACGAGCGGCGAACTCTGGTACCGCGACGAGGACCTGGCGGCTGAGTTCCGCGAACAGCGCCCCGAGGCCGTCGACGGCGAGTTCGTCGACCTGCGACGGACCTCCGAGCGGGTCCGTCGGTCGCTCCGTGGCCCGTCGTTCAGCATGGTGTTCCAGGACCCGATGAGCAGTTTCAACCCGACGCTGACCGTCGGGGAACAGATCGCCGAGGCCGTCGAGGTCCAGCGCCGGGCCTCGACCAATCCCCGGTCGACCAGGTCGCGCACGCAGGGCTACGGTCTCGGCCGCATGCTGGCGGGGATGGTCCTCCCGGACAGCGGGTACGTCGACGAGGACAGCGAGGCGCAGGCGGTCAAACTCCTCGAGGAGGTGGGCATCCCCGACCCGGCCGAGCGCTACGACGCGTACCCCCACCAGTTCTCGGGAGGGATGTTACAGCGGGCGATGGTCGCCCAGGCGCTCGCCGGGGAACCGGACCTGCTCGTCGCCGACGAACCGACGACGGCGCTCGACGTGACGATCCAGGCCCAGATACTGAACCTGCTCGACGACCTCCAGGCCGAGACGGGGATGAGCATCGTCCTCATCACGCACAACCTCGGGGTGATCGCCCGGATGTGTGACCGGGTGGGCGTGATGTACGCCGGCGAGATCGTCGAACGGGGCACCCTGGAGGAGGTCTTCGAGCAGTCGGTCCACCCCTACACGGAGGGGTTGCTCGGGTCGATCCCCGACCTGGACGACCCCGCGCCGCGACTCCAGCCCATCGAAGGCTCGGTCCCGAACCTGCTCGACGCCGAGATGGAGGACCGCTGTTACTTCGCCGACCGCTGTCCCAAGGCCATGGAGAAGTGCCTCGACAAACCGCCCGAGATCGAGTGTGAAGGCGAACACGCCGCCAAGTGTGTGCTCGCCGAGACGGAGTACCACGACTCGCGGCGGCTCCCCGAGGACTACTTCGAGGAGGTGGCCGATGACTGAGACGCTGCTCTCGGTGAGTGACCTCGAGAAACACTACGTCGACGGGGCGTCACTGACCGACCGCCTGCTGGGGGTCGAACCCGACCGCGTGCGGGCGGTCGACGGCGTCTCCTTCGAGGTCCAGCGTGGCGAGACGCTGGGGCTGGTCGGCGAATCGGGCTGTGGCAAGTCCACGACCGGCGAGACGCTGTTGCGGTTGCGCGAGCCGACCGGCGGGACGGCGGCCTTCGACGGCGAGGACGTCTTCGAGCTATCGGGCCCGGAGTTGGCGACGTTTCGGCGCCGAGCGGGGATCGTCTTCCAGGACCCCTTTTCCAGTCTGGACCCGCGGCTGACCGCACGGGAGATCATCGCCGAGCCCCTGGTCGTCAACGACGTCGGAACGGCCGCCGAGCGGGACGAGCGCGCCGCCGAACTGATAGAGCGGGTCGGCCTCTCGACCGGGCAGTTGGACCGCTACCCCAACGAATTTTCGGGTGGCCAGCGCCAGCGGATCGGCATCGCCCGCGCGCTGGCGCTGGAACCGGAGTTCGTCGTCTGTGACGAACCCGTCTCGGCGCTGGATGTCTCCGTCCAGGCCCAGATCCTCAACCTGCTCGACGACCTCCAGGACGAGTTCGACCTCACCTACCTGTTCATCGCCCACGACCTGAGCGTCGTCCGGCACATCTCCGACCGCGTCGCGGTGATGTACCTCGGCGAGATCGTCGAACGCGGACCCGTCGAGACCATCTTCGAGGACCCCGCACACCCCTATACGGAGGCGCTCTTGCGGAGTGTCCCGCGGGCGGACCCGAGCGAACACGGCCGCCGCGTCGACGCACTGCCCGGCGACGTCCCCTCACCGCGGGACCGCGCGGCCTGCTTCCGGGCGGTCGAGGACCACCCTTACTGGGACAGCGACCCGCTGGCCCACGCCGACGCCGACTGATAGTGATTACGTTTCTCCGCGAGGATCACCGAACAGTCGACGCGTTCCGCGACGTCCATGACGACCGACCCGCCGACGAGTCGCCCGAGCAGGCCCCGTTCGAGCAACTGCGCGGACCTGTCGTCGATAACGTCCGAGCGTTCCCGGGCACTCGCGATGAAATCCCGCGGACGTAACGGCTTTGTCACCGCCGCCAGAACGCCCCGCTGAACAGGACCATCACGGGGATTATCTCCAGGCGGCCGATCCACATCAGGAACGTCATCAGTAGTTTCGACGAGTCCGGGAACGCGAGGTAACTGCCGAACGGCCCCAGGAGGCCAAAGCCCGGCCCGATGTTGCCGATCGTCGCCAGGCTCGCGCTGACCGCCTCCAGGGTGGACAGTTCCATCCCGACGCGCCCGGCGTCGAGCGCGATGAAGACTGCCGCAACGCCGAACACGAGGAGGTACAGGAGCGTGAACCCGTAGATCGCCTTGATCACCTCCTCGTCGATGACGAACCCGCCCAACCGGACCGGTTTGACGGCGTTGGGGTGGGCGGACGTGAACAGCTGCCGGCGGATCGACTTGAGCACGACCAGCCACCGGACGACCTTCACGCCGCCGCCAGTCGACCCGGCCGAGCCGCCGATGAACATCGCGAACAGCAGGACGACCTGGGTGGTGGTCTCCCACTGCGCGAAGTCACTGGTCGCGTACCCCGTGGAGTTCAACAGCGATGCGACCTGGAAGGCGGCCTGGCGCAGGGAGTTTTCGAGGGCGCCCTCGGTCTGGCCGCCCAGTTCCAGCGTCGGTGCCGACCCCAGATACAGCAGGACGAACAACACCAGCGTCACGAGGACGTTCGCCCCGATGTAGGCCTGGAACTCCCGGTTCTCGAAGAACGACCCGTACTCGCGCTGGAGCAGGTAATAAAAGAGCGCGAAGTTCGTCCCGGCGACGATCATGAACGGGATGACGACCCACTGGACGGCCGGCGAGAAGGCGGCGATACTGTCGGCCTCCGGCGAGAACCCGCCAGTCGGAAGCGTCGTAAAGCCGTGGGCGACGGCGTTGTAGACCCCCATGTTCGGCGCCAGCTCCGCGTAGTGTAGCCCGACCAGGATCAACACGTACAGTACCGTGAACCCGAGATAGAAGAGCCACAGCAAGCGTGCGGTTTCGGCGATCCTGGGCGTGAGCCGCTGGAGTTCCGGGCCGGGCGCTTCGGACTCTATCAGTTGGGCGCCGTTGACGGCGACCTCCGGGAAGATGGCGACCATCAACACGATGATCCCCATACCGCCGAGCCACTGGCTGAGCTGGCGCCAGATCAGGACGGCGTGGGAGTGTCGGTCGATCGATATCTCGCCCAGTACCGTGGCCCCGGTCGTCGTGAACCCGCTCATACTCTCGAAGAGGGCGTTGACGGGGTTCGCTATCGTCCCGGTGCCGGCCACGAGGTACGGCACCATCCCCACCAGCGGAACGACGAGCCAGGAGAGACTCACGAACAGCAGTGCCTCGCGGGGCCCGAGGTCGCCGACCTCGCCGGCCTGTTCGAGCGCGAGTCCGAGCGTGACGGCGACTCCCATCGAGATCAGGAAGACGACAACGTCGTCGCCGTAGACGAGACCTACGACCAGCGGCACGACCATCGCCACAGCGAGGTACTTGACGACGGTGCCGGTGAGGGCGACGCTCTGTCGCCACGCGACGTTCACTGCCATCTCTCGCCCCGCAGTTCGAGTCGCCGGCCAGGCGTCGAGCGTGCCAGGCTCGGGTACATCGACGTGCCGGCCGGTCGTCGAGTAAGGACACCGTACTGCGCGTTCCGGCTCACTGTCAACGGGAGAGTCGGACGGAGAGGCTCCCAATAATCTCTTTGGTCGGTGACGGTCCGGCGACCGAGAGGGAAATCCACTTCCGGGTGGGGGGGCAACACCGTCCCATGCAACCGGAGGGGCGACAGTGCGGATCGTAGTCGTCGGGGCCGGCGAGGTCGGGTCCACGACCGCCGAGAGCCTCGCGGACGAACACGAGGTCGTCGTCGTCGACAGAGACCCCGAACGCGTCGAGTCGATCACCTACGACATGGACGTTTTACCCATCGAGGGCGACGCCTCGAAGATGGAGACTCTGGAGGAGGCCGGCGTGGGGGAGGCCGACCTGCTGATCGCCAGCACGGACGACGACGAGACGAACATCATCGCCTGCGGGATCGCCAAAGTCTGTGGCGACGTGTTCACCATCGCACGGGCGAAGAGTCCGAAGTACCTCCGGCCCTGGGAGCGGGGCAAGCGGGTCTTCGGCGTCGACTTCATGGTGTGTACGGACCTGCTGGCCGCCAAGACTATCGTCGGCGTGACCGGCCTCCCGACCGCCCAGGACGTCGACACCTTCGCTGACGGCCTCGTCCAGATGACCGAATTCGAGATCCCGGAGGGAAGCCCGGTCGCGGACCTGACGGTCGCGGAGGCCGACCGCTTCGACTCGCTGACCTTCGCGGGCATCCTCCGTGACGACGAGGTGATCATCCCGCGCGGGGACACCGTCCTCCGTGCCGGTGACGACGTCGTCGCCATCGGGAGTCCCGAGAGCATGCGGGAGTTCAGCGCCGCCATCGCGCCCGAAGAGACCGGGCCGTCGGACATCGTCATCGTCGGTGGCGGGGAGATCGGCTACCAGACCGCACGGCTGCTCGAAGAGCGCGGGTTCTCGCCGCGACTCATCGAACAGCGCGACGACCGCGCCCGCACGCTGGCGGAGGAACTCCCCAAAACGACGGTACTCAACGGCGACGCGACCGACCAGGACCTGCTCTCCCAGGAGAACGTCGGTGACGCCGACGTGCTGATCGCGGCGCTTGGAACCGACCACGAGAACCTGCTGGTGACGCTTTTGTCCGGTCGACTCGGCGTCGAACGCGCCATCGCAGTCGTCGAGACGGTCGACTTCGTGGACCTGTTCGAGACGGTCGGCGTCGACGTGGCCGTCAGTCCACGGACCGTCACCGCCGAGGAGATCACCCGCTTCACGCGTGCCCGCCGCGCCGAGAACGTCGCGATCATCGAGGGTGACCAGGCCGAAGTCCTCGAGTTCGAGGTCGACGCCGACAGCGTCCTCCTCGACCGCACCATCGCCGAGGCGGCCGCCGACTTCCCGGAGAGCGCCGTCATCGGGTCGATCGCCCGGAACGGTGAACACATCACACCGCGGGGCGACACGGTTGTCCGCGAGGGCGACCACGTCATCGTCTTCGCTGACTCCGAGGTGCTGTCGGAACTCGCCGGGACGATGTGACGTTCTCCGAGCGTCCGGTCCGAGGCCGTTACCGGACGAATTCTGCGTACCCGAGATACGCGACGAACGCCAGGAGATACAGCGCCACGATGCCCGTCGTCACTGCGTTCCGGCCGAACACGACGAACGACGTGATGACGACCGGTCCCAGCACCAGGATCCAGTCGAGGACGCGGTCGTCGGCACCGTACTGTATCACTGCGCCGACCACGGGGAGCTGTTTCGGGTTCATCTGTAGACGTTGAGTCCGTCGAAGACGCCACGGAGGAGCACCAGCACCGGGATGATCTCCAGGCGGCCGATCCACATGTTGAACAGGAACGTCACCTTCACCGCCGTCGGCATGTCGGGGCCGGTGATCCCAGACGAGAGGCCGACGTTGCCTTGCGCGGAGGCGATCTCGAAGACGGCGTTCTCCAGGGTGAACGAGGGACCGACCGACAGGAGGATGACCGCTAGTCCGACACTCAGGAAGACGAACCAGAGGAACGCGATGATAGCCGCTTCCTCGAGTTCGTGGCTGAGTTCGTCGTCCGAGAGTCGCCGGCCGTTCAGTCGCAGGAACCGCACCGCGGAGTCGGGGTAGAACACCGACTGGATGCGAAAGACCGTCCCCTTGGTCAGGGTCGCCAGCCGGATGAGTTTGATCCCGCCGACCGTCGACCCGGCGGCTGCACCGACGACCATCGCGAACGACATCGTGAGCTGGGACGCCACAGACCAGTCGCCGATGCCGGTCGTCCCGAAGCCGGTGCAGGTCGCCGCCGAGACGAACTGGAACAGGCCGTACCGGACCGCTTGGAACGTCGCGGCGTCGGTCCCGGCCAGGGCCACGCCCGCGACGGCCATCTCCGTCGGTTGGAACGTGCCGTCGAGGACGAGCAACCCGACCAACGCGACCGACCCGAGTCCGTAGTAGGGCCATATCCACCGGGTTTGTAAGTCGGTGTAGAGATTCTTCAGGTTCCCGCGCAGTATCAGGTAGTGGACCGGGAAGGCGATACTCCCCAGGATCATGACGGGTATCATCGCGAACTCGATTACCGGGTCGCCGTACTCGCCGATGCTCGCATCGGTGACGCTGAACCCGCCGGTCGAGAGCCCGGTCATGCCGTGGTTGATGGCGTCCCAGGCGGGCATCCCGGCCAGCCACAGCAGGCTGATCGACAGGAAGGTAAAGAGGATGAAGATCCACCAGATCGTCCGGACGGTCGAGACGATGCTGGGGTGGATCTTCTCCGAGCGGGCCTCGCTCTCGTAGAGGGTCAGCGACCCCGACCCCGGGCGGGCGAGGATCGCCGTCGTGAGGACGATGACGCCGACGCCGCCGACGTACTCGATGAGCGTGCGCCACCACTGGACCGTGTGTGGGAGGGCACCCTCGTCGTCGGTCATGGTCAGGCCCGTCCCGGTGATCCCGGACATCGACTCGAAGAAGCCGTTCAGCGGGTCCCGAAACGCCGCGAGCGTCGGCGTGTCGACGGCCGCTGGGGCGGCCAGCGCCCCCGGGAACGGGTCCAGCGCCACGGTCCAGGCCACCAGCAGGAACGGGAACGTGCCGAACACGGCGACCAGGAACCACCCGCTGGCGGCGATCATCATCCCGTGGAGTTTATCGATCCCCTCGGGCGCGTCGTATCGTCTGGTCAGTCCTAGGCCGGTCAACAGGGGGAGCAACCCCGAGACCAGCAGCGCAGGGACGGCGTAAAACTCACGCCAGACCAGCGAGACCAGGATCGAGGCGAACATCAGCCCCGAGAGCGCCATCAGGATCCGACCGAGGTCGCGTGCGAGCGGCGTCAGTCGACGTCGCATCCGTATCCGCCCTCCGAAGTCGCGGGTCTATAAACCATCGCTCTCGACTCGCCCCGGGTCGCGGATACACCGGACGGAAACGGTCAGGCGTGGTCCTCGTAGTGGCCGAAGATGTCCGTCACGCTGGGGGTCGCCCCCTTCCCGGAGTAGACGGTCACGAGGTCCCCCTGCCGGATCTCGGTGCCGCCGCGGGGCGTGATCGGGTTGGACACACCCTCGCGTTCGACCGCCACGATGAGCATCTCCTCGTCGATCAGTCCCGCGTTCTCCGCTTCGATGATCGTCATGCCGGCGATCGGCGCGTCCGCTTCGATGTCGGTCTCGAAGACCTCTGCATCGTCGCCGATGCGCATGAAGTCGACGATAGAGGGGCGCTTGACGCCGTGGTAGAGGTACTCGGCGATGAGTCGCTGAGGGTTCTGCATGACGTTGACCCCGGTCCGCTCGAACAGCGCCATGTGTTCGGGGTCGTGGACCACTGAAACAATACGTGGCACGTCGAGTTCCTTGGCGAGCAACGAGACCATGACGTTCGTCGCGTCCTGGTCGGTCGTGCTGATGAGCGCGTCGGCGTCCTCGATACCGGCGTCGACGAGCGTCTCCTTGACGGTCGCGTCTTCGTTGATGACGAGGGCGTCGAACTCCGAGGCGGCGAACTCCGCCCGGGCCTGGTCGCTCTCTATCACGACCACCTCATTGCCACCCCTCGTGGCGATCTCGATGAGCGGCGTGCCGATGTCGCCTGCACCCACGACGATTATGTACATTCCTGTAGGGCGGTTTACCGCCGCCGCCCGAAAGCCTGTCGCTCCCGGCCGCGTCGATAGCGCCTTCGGGTCCGGCAACGACGAGCAGTCGCTGGCGGCCCGACCGGCGAGTCCACAAACGCCAGTTAGTTAACGGGCGGTTGCCAACGAACGTCCATGAACCCGAAGATCCTGATCCTCGGGCCGCCGGGTGCCGGCAAGGGGACACAGAGCGACCGACTCGCGACGGCGTTCGAGGTCGAACACGTCACCACCGGCGACGCCCTGCGTGCGAACAAGGGGATGGACATCTCCGAGATGGACACCGAGTACGACACGCCGGGCGAGTACATGGACGATGGCGAACTCGTCCCGGACGCGGTGGTCGACGCGATGGTCGAGGAGGCCCTCTCCGGGGCCGACGGGTTCGTCCTCGACGGCTACCCGCGCAACGAGGACCAGGCCGAAGCGCTCCAGGGGATGACCGACCTGGACGTCGTCCTGGTTCTGGACGCCCCCGAGGAGGAACTGGTCGACCGACTGACCGGCCGCAGGGTGTGTGACGACTGCGGTGCGAACTTCCACGTGGAGTTCAGCCCGCCCAAGGCCGCCGGCGTCTGTGACCAGTGTGGCGGCGACCTGATCCAGCGGGAAGACGACACCGAAGAGACCGTCCGCGAGCGTCTCTCGGTCTACGCGGAGGACACCGAGCCGGTGCTGGCCCTGTACGCCGACCACGACGGCTACGTTGAAATCGACGGCGACCAGTCACCCGATGACGTGTGGGACGAGGTCCGTCAGGCGGTCCGCGACCACACCTGAACACCACCGGCCCGGACGACTCAACTAAAAGCTTCATAATACTCAAGCACGGAGATACACAGCAATGGCATCGACTGCGGACAACGCGGCGTCGCTGGCCGACGAGAGCCAGGACCTGGCGGACGCCATGTCGCGGGTTCTGGACGTCGCAGACGAGAAAGGCGTCGTCACCTGGACGGACGTCAGCGGCGACATCTCCAGCGGTCAGTGGGGTCGACTCATCGAACAGGGGATCCTCGTCGACGCCGGCGGCGACGGGTTCGTCGTCGACGACCCGGAGGGCGTGCGCGAGGCGATCGGCAAGTCCGAACCCGCCCCGACGACCACGTCGCCCGACGACAGTGACACCGACACTGACACCAGTTCCGCCGACGCCGACGACGAGGAATCGAGCTGGTCGAAGTACGACAAGGCCGCCGCCGTCGGGACGGTCGGACTCTTCCTGGGTTACTCCCAGGCGCCGATCAGAGACGCCATCGGCGGCGCGCTCGACATTTTCCTGGGGCCGCTGGCGTCGGTGATGCCCTTCTACATCATGATCCTCGTCCTGGCAGTGTTCACGAGTCTGAACTCGGCTATCCTGCAGGGCAAACTGATGGACATGGAAAAGATGGGCGAGTACCAGGCCCAGATGCAGGCGATAAAAGAGAAACGCAAGGAGGCCAAAGAGGTCGGCGACGACGAGGCACTGGAACGCATCCAGGAGCACCAGATGGACGCCATGACCGACCAGCTGGGAATGTTCAAAGAGCAGTTCCGCCCGATGGTGTGGATTATGCTCGTCAACATCCCGGTGTTCCTGTGGATCTACTGGATGGTCCAGACCCCGGCGATGATCCCCACCGCGGGCCCGGTGATGGTCCTCCCGATCATCGGCGAGGTCAGCAGCTGGACGGCCCGCATCGGGCCGATGTGGATCTGGATCATCTGGTATTTCGTCTGCTCGATGAGTTTCTCCCAGATCGTCCGCAAAGCCCTGGACGTCCAGACGACCCCTGACACCGACGACGACGAGACCCCGGACCTGGACATCGACCTATCGCCGAACTGAGGCCTGGGTCACGTGGGCTCGGTCCGTTTCGTTACCGATGGTGGCTCCCCGGACCAGTGCTCGGACCCCCGGGCCACTGACAGGGTAGCCGGCTCCGGACTCTCGTCCTCGAATCCGCGCGCAGTCACCGGGCCGCCCGGTACGTGACCGGGAGCGTGCTGGTCGGGTTCGGGGTCGTGCTCGCACCCGGGCGGAGAAAAAGGTGGTTCCGCAACGTCTTTCTACCGACCGCCCGCACGTCGGGTATGTTGATAACCGTCTCCGGGCCGGCCGGCAGCGGCAAGAGCACGTTCGCCGCCGCACTGGCCGATGAACTCGGCTACGAGCACGTCAGCGGCGGCGACATCTTCCGGTCGCTGGCCGACGAACGCGGCGTCTCCCTGGTGGAGTTCAACAGACTCGCCGAGGAGGACGACCAGGTCGACCGGGAACTCGACGCTCGCCTGCGGGAGGTCGGCCGCGAGCGCGAGAACGTCATCCTCGAATCGCGCCTCGCCGGCTGGATGGCCGGCGACTACGCCGACCTGAAGTTCTGGCTCGACGCACCTCTCGACGTCCGCATCGACCGCGTGGCCGAACGCGAGGACAAATCGACCGAGACGGCACGCCAGGAGACGACCGACCGCGCCGAAAGCGAGGCCCGGCGTTACGAGGAGTACTACGGTATCGACATCGAGGACCGCTCTATCTACGACCTCGCTATCAACACCGCCCGGTGGTCCCCCGAGGTCGAAGTCGAGTTCGTGGTGCGCGCCATCGAGACCTACGAACCCGACGCCGACGAGGGCGCCGTGTCGGTCACGGGCGTCGACTACGACTTCTGATGGCGCTCCGGGGTGCCCCGTCCGAGCGGTCGCCGGCCGACCTGCTGGAGTTCGGCGTCGTCAACCTCGACAAACCGCCCGGCCCGTCTGCCCACCAGGTCGCCGCCTGGGTCCGGGACCTGGCCGGCATCGACCGCGCCGCCCACGCCGGCACGCTGGACCCGAAGGTGACCGGCTGTCTGCCTCTGTTGCTCGGCGACGCGACGCGACTGGCCCAGGTGTTCGACGACAGCGTCAAGGAGTACGTCGCCGTCCTGGAACTGCACGGTCCTGCGCCTGCGGACCTCGAATCGACCGCTGCGGAATTCGAGGGACCGGTCTACCAGAAACCGCCCCGCAAGAGCGCCGTCGTCCGGCGCCTGCGCGTCCGGGAGATACACGACCTGGACGTGCTGGAAATCCACGACCGCCAGGCGCTACTCCGGGTGCGCTGTGAGAGCGGGACCTACATTCGCAAACTCTGTCACGACCTCGGCCTGGCACTGGGGACCGGCGCGCACATGGGCGACCTCCGGCGGACGGCGACCGTCCCGTTCGACGACACTGACCTCGCGACGCTGCACGACTTCGCAGATGCCCTGGCGTGGGCCGAGGAGGGTGACGAGGACCCACTCCGCGAGGTGGTCGAACCCGCCGAGCGTGCCCTCGTCGCGTTACCGCGCGTCACCATCGCCCAGAGCGCCGCCCGCGAGGTGGCCCATGGCGCGCCCGTGTACGCGCCCGGCGTGGTAGCGGCTGACGACGCCGACCAGGGGTCACCCGTGGCCTGTTACACGCCCGACGAGGCGGCGGTCTGTCTGGGGCGCCTGGTCGGCGACCCCGAGGCCGAGTCAGGAACCGTCGTCGAGTTAGAGCGCGTGCTGGTGTGACCAGGAGACCGGACCCAAAGCGAAGGGCTTAATCCCGGAAGGGTACTCTCCGGAACTGCGGGACCGTGGGGTAGCGGTATCCTCGGCGCATGGGGTGCGTCGGACCTGAGTTCGAATCTCGGCGGTCCCACTCTCTTACCACCCGAATCAAAATTACCAGCGTCTCGCAAACCTTACGAGACAAATTTCGCCCTCTGACAAGAGAACAAAAGTCAGGGGTTTTTACAGGCTGTTGAGGCGAATGCCACGGGGCTTGACCCCGAGGCGGTTCACCCTCTCTGTGATTGTGTCTGTTGCGCGATACAACCGCTTGAGCACGTACAGCCCGCCGATCGCCAGCGCCACCGTCTGGAGGAGCTGGGTCGAGAGCCACGGCACCGACGGCGCCAGCGTCCACGACGCGATCGACAGCGCGGAAAACAGCGTGCCGAGCTGAGTCCACACCGCCGTCGAGATCGCGACCACGAATTTGATACCGAGAGCGTGGCCGACGGCCGTCGCGACGCCGATCGCCACCGTCAGCGGATCCGTCAGTAGGTCTTTTACGATCATCCTCGAATGAACGTCTCGATCCCTGAGACGATCGGGATCGCGTCAGCGACCGCTATCAGCAGCCGATACAATAGGAACGCCGAGATCAGGAGTTCGGCGACGATCACCACGTTGACGGCGACGCCGGTCCACACACCGCCCTCTGTTGGGATCAGCGTGTTGGCGATATACACCAGCGCGTCACCGTACGATCTTATCGCGATGGCGGCCTGTTCGGCCAGCCCTGCGATCACCGTGTAGATCGCGTCCGAGAGCCCGAGCTGACCCTCGCGCTGGAGTCCGACGTTCGAGCCAACGAACACGAATAGGATCGCGTCGATGACTGACGCGCCGATCCCGAGCGCCAGCCGGATGATCCGGGCTAAGATCAGGCTCCAAATGAACCCCAGCGGATCGATAGCGAACGCGATCAGATTGTTGATCAGCTCCTCGGGGTTACTACCGGCCGTCGCGAGCGCCCGGCCGGGTACCTGAGCTAGCGTCTGGAACCCGATCACCAGCGCGTACACGATCCCGCCGGAGATCGCGCCGATCAAGCTCCCAAACCAGTCGTCGGAGTTGGCGATCTCCTCGGCTAATTGCTGGAGAGGCGGCACTACAACCCCCTCCAGCCCGCCGACTCGGCGCGGTGACTCCGGCATGGCATGTCAGCCCTCCGCGTTACTCTCCTCCTCGGTCCCGCCGATAACGTCCGTGAACGTCCCCGGAAAGAGGTCGCTCGTCTCGCGTTCTCGCACGTAGAACGCGATGATTATGAACGACAAGAGGACGATCCCCACGCTCAGCGGGAGCCCGAAGATGTACGTGTTACTGATCGCCTGAGTGGTCGCGTCCGAGCCCGTCGCTCATACGCGAAATATGGCGCGACTCGATGTCCAGGACCTCGTGAGCGCGGAGACCACAGTCGCCCATCAACCGGATCGCCACCTCGCGGTCGAACGACTCTGCCGCTCGCGGCAGCGCTCGGTACTCCTCTCTACTCATCCAGACGTTCCAGGATCTGCTCTATTGAAAATGGAAGAAGGCAGTGAGATCACTCCGTAATGAGTATGACGAAATGAGGTCGAGAAGGCGATTATGGGCGTCGCAC
>PXQN01000083.1 GCA_003021305.1 Halobacteriales archaeon QH_10_67_22
CTCGGGACATGGAACTACGGGTCATCGAGAAAGAGGACACGGCGATCTCGATCGAGGTCGCCGGCGAGGACCACACGTTCATGAACGTGCTCAAGGGCGCGCTCCTGGAGACCGAGGGCGTCACTGCGGCGACGTACGACATGAACCCGGAACAGTCGGGGGGGCAGACCGACCCAGTGTTGACGATAAAGACCGACGCGGACACCGACGCGTTAGACGCCCTGGAAGCCGGCGCCGACCGCGTCATCGAGAAGTCAGACGACTTCGAGGCCGCATTCGACGCCGCGGCCTGACAGCCCTTTTCGGATGACTGATGGCTCGGACACGGAGTCCCCGGTGACGGCCGACGGCGGGCGGCGGTCCGAGGAGCCGGGCGGCCGCGGGCGTTCAGCTGCTTTCGTCAAGCGTTCGACCTGCGCGACGCCGGCGAGGCGATCGCACCCTCGCCAGCCACGATCGGACTGACGGGACTGTTCGGACTCGCTATCATAGTGATTATTGTAGGTCTGTTCCGGATCGACCACACGACTGCGTGCGGTCGTACCGGTAAATCGCTACAATAACCACTATCAGTCGTCGGCGGTGGCGGGGGTTTCCAGGAGCGCACAGACGTCGTCTTCGGCGTCGAAACAGTCGGGACACTGTGGCTGGCGGTCGATGATGGTGTCGAGACGTTCGGCGACGGTCTCGTCGATGACGCTCTCGAGCTGGCGGGCTTCGGTGCGGAACTCCTCGACTTCGAGCACTTCCAGCAGGAACCGCTCGATGATACAGTAGTTCTGGAGGGCTTCGCTGGCGCGGACGATGCCGTCCTCGGTGAGCGTGACGCCCTTGTACTTCTCGTGTTCGACGAGCCCGTCGGTTTCGAGTTTGCCGATCATCTCGTTGGCGCTGGCGGGGCTCACGTCGAGTCGGTCGGCGACGGCGCCGGTCGAGGCGGGCCCGTTCTCAGGTACTGGTCTGCGGTGTTCACGTCCGAACCCTCCGGTGTGCGGTGTGGCCGGTCATTGTTCCATGAGTCGCGTCACGTCCTCGACCCCGTCGGCCTCGTCCTCGCGGATGTCGACGAGCGTCTCGAGGACGCGCTCGCGGTCGACGCTGAAGGTCACGTCCGACGCCTCGATCGCCTCGATGACGTCGTCGTAGAACTTGTATGCCGTTTCCTCGTTGCACAGCTGGTCGTAGAGGATCCCGTCGAACGCCTCGTCGGCCTCGTACTGGGCCTCGACCAGCCGTTCTATCTCCTCGAACGGGACCGTGTCGGCGTCCAGCTCTGCCAGCAACTCCTCCAGGCGTTCCCGGTGGGTCGCCGACTCGGTGGCCGCCGCTTCCAGCAGTTGCTCGACGCCCTCCTCGAGTTCGTCGGCCCGGCGGGCGTGTCGGGTCGAACGGGCCTCGACGACTTCCTCCAGCACGATCCCGATCTGCAGGAGACGGGCCAGCTGGTGGTCGGACCCGACGGGGACGGTGAGACTCACGGCCCCCTCCCGCCCGTCCCGACGGTCTGTCGGCGCATCATAGAGGATTGTCGGGGAGGTGGGGACGTAAGTCCTTCCCTCGGACACCCACCACTGGCTCCGGGGAGGCGACGGCCGGCCGGTGGATTTTATTCCCGGGCCGTCTACGGGCTGGCAGTGAGCGTCCGACTCACCTACGAGGACGGCACGATCCGCGTGGCGGGCGCCGGGGACCTCGACCTTCCGGGCGTCCAGCACGACGACCGGACCGACACCGGTCGAGCGCCGGCCTACCGCTACGCGGACCTCGTGGACGCCCTCGACGAACGCGGTCTCGCTTCCGAGGACACGGTGTTCGACTTCCCGTCGCTTTCGCTCTCCTCCAGTTACGAACTGCGGGACTACCAGCGGGCGGCGCTGGACGACTGGGTCGGCGCCGACCGGCGTGGCGTCCTGGAACTCCCGACGGGCAGCGGCAAGACGGTCATCGCCATCGGGGCCATCGAGGCGCTGGAGACGCCGACGCTGGTGGTCGTCCCGACGGTCGACCTGCTGGGACAGTGGCGCGAGGAACTGGAAACCGAGTTCGACCGGCCGGTCGGCCAACTGGGCGGGGGCACCCAGGAACTGGCCGACCTGACTGTCTCGACGTACGATTCGGCGTACCTGCGGGCCGACGAACTCGGCGACCGGTTCGGTCTCGTGGTGTTCGACGAGGTCCACCACCTCGGCGGCGAGGGGTACCGTGACATCGCCCGCCTGCTGGCCGCGCCCGCACGCATGGGACTGACGGCGACGTTCGAGCGCCCCGACGGCGCCCACGAAGTCGTCGCTGACCTGGTCGGGCCGCTCGTCCGCAGCGTCGCGGTCGACCAACTGGCCGGCGACCACCTCGCCGACTACGACATCAAGCGCATCGAGGTCGGACTCACGCCCGAGGAACGCGAGACCTACGAGCGCCACCAGGAGACATTCACCGACTACCTCGCCTCCTCGGGCATCCAGCTCCACAGCGGCAGCGACTACCAGGAACTCGTCAAACGGTCGGGCAATGACCCTCGCGCTCGCGAGGCCCTGCTCGCCAAACAGCGGGCCCGCGAGGTGATGATGAACGCACAGCGCAAGGTCGACGAACTCGCGACGATCCTCGACCGCCACCGCGAGGACCGCGTCATTGTCTTCACCGCCCACACCGACCTCGTCTACCGCCTCTCAGAGCGGTTTCTCGTCCCGGCGATCACCCACGAGACCGGCGCGAGCGAGCGCCGCGAGATCTTAGACCGGTTCCGCGAGGGGACGTACTCCCGGGTCGTCACGGCCAACGTCCTCGACGAGGGCGTCGACGTCCCCGCCGCAAACGTCGCGGTGTTACTCTCGGGCAGCGGGAGCCAGCGGGAGTTCACACAGCGACTCGGCCGGATCCTCCGGCCCAAAGAGGACGCCTCCGGGCCGGGCCGGGCACTCCTCTACGAAGTCGTCAGCGAGGAGACCGCCGAGGAGAACGTCGCTCGGCGCCGCCGGTGACACCTCCTACTCTGTGTCCGTCGTCGGGGACGCCGTCGGCTGTGTGTCGCCAGTGCTCGGTGTCTCCGTCCCGGACGCTCCGGGCGTGTCGGCCCCGGACGCTCCGGGCGTGTCGGTCTCCGCGTCGGGGTCGGTTTCGGTCGCCGACCCCGGCGTTCGGGTCGGGGTCGGAACGTCTGTCGGGACCGGCGTCGCGGGCGTCACGGCGCGGATCCGGGGCGTGAAGGAGCTGCTGAACGGGACCTCGGGCGTCAGCCTGATGGTCGTTTCCTCCCCGGGTACCAGGTCGACGAACTGCTCGGCGACGACTTCGCCCGCATCCGTCTCGAAGGTGAATTGGACGAGCGCGGTCGATCTGCTGTCGCCCTCGTTGCGGACCGTGACGTCGACTAGCAACTGGCCGGACGCGTCCTGGGAAACCGTCCAGTCTATCAGTGCTATCCCGTTCCCGGACTCGACGTCGTCGAGGATGTCACCGTCGTCGCGCTCGGGGTCGGCGGCCGCGTCGGCCCGGTCGGCCGCCGCCCGGACGGGCTCGGGCGGTGGCGGTGCCGTCTCGGGGGCGTCCTCGCTGGCGGTACAGCCGGCGAGCGCGGCGCCCGCCCCGAGCGCGGCCACGCCCTGCAGGAACGCTCGCCGGTCCATGCCTCCCACACTGGGGTCGGTCGGCAAGAGTCTTCCCGTCTGTGCCCGTCGCGTTTATGCCGGTCGGGCGTCGACTCCCGACCGTGCTGACCAAGGACCTGCTCCGGGTCTCCAGGGCCGGCGGCGGCTACCACCCGGGGTTCGTCGACGACCGGGCAGACCTGGCCGCCCGGGTTATCGGCGTTTTCCAGGGCCACGTCGGCCACTCGCGGGCGCGACTCGACGAGGCGCTCGACGACCTCGAACGCGACGCCGACGATTTCAAACTCGTCAGGGGACTCGCAAGCCTCGTCGAGCGCGACGCGACCTTCGAGACACGAACGCCCGTCGACCCCGAACGCGCCCGCCGGGCGGCCTTCGAGGCCGGCGAGGCCGTCGGCGTCGTCACCGGCGGCGAGCGCCAGCGCGCACTCGGCCGTGCGGCCGAACACCTGGACACCAGCCCCGACGCGGTCGAGGATTCGCTGTACGCCGACCTCGACGACAGGCAGGTGCTGGCCGCGGTCGACCCGCGGTGGGACCCCGACCAGTTGTGCACCCAGTACAACCTCTCGCTGGCCCAGACGGCGCTGTTCGACGCGACGGAGGTGCGGGTCCGCTCATCGGACCCGCGGGCGCTCGTCTCGGCGGTCAAACGGCTCCGCCTGATGTACGAGATCCGCGACACCGACCGGGGACGGGAGGTGGTCGTCACCGGTCCCGACAGGCTATTCAGACGGACCCGCCGGTACGGGACGCGCTTCGCCCGCCTGTTGCGAAGCGTCGCGACGGCCAGCGAGTGGTCCCTGGAGGCGACAATCGACGACCGGGGCACCGAACGCACGCTGACGCTTTCGGACGCGGACGTCTCGGTGCCGGGCGTCGAACCGGTCGCCGAGGTGTCCTACGACAGCGGCGTCGAGGCGGAGTTCGCGACGCGGTTCTCCTCGCTGGACTTGGACTGGGCGCTGGTCCGCGAGCCCGAGCCGCTGGCGGCCGGCGCGCGGGTCGCGATCCCCGACTTCGCGTTCGACTGGGCGCCCGGCAGCGACCCGTCGGCCGGCCGGTCCTTTCGCGTCTACTTCGAGATCATGGGCTTCTGGACGCCCGAGTACGTCGAGAAGAAACTCGGCCAGCTGGCCGACCTCGAGGACGTGGAACTGCTGGTCGCGGTCGACGAGAGCCTCGGCGTCGGCGAGGAGATCGAGGCCCGCGACCACCGCGCGATCCCCTACTCGGGCACCGTCCGCGTCAAGGACGTCCGCGACGCGCTCCGTCGTTACGAGGACGAGTTGCTCGCCGAGGCCCGGACCGACCTCCCGGAGCAACTCCGGCCCGACCGGGACGTCGTCACGCTCGCGGAGGTGGCCGCCGACCACGGCGTCAGCGAGCGCACGCTCGACGACGTACAGTTCCCCGACCACGAACGGGTCGGCCGGACGCTCGTCCGGGAACGGGTCCTCGAAGCACTCGCGGCCGACCTCGAACCCGGACTCTCGCTGTCGGCGGCCGAACCCCTGTTCGAGGAGCACGGCATCGACGACGAGAGTTCAGTCCTCTCTGCGCTGGGCTACGCCGTCGAGTGGGAGGGCCTGAGCGGGGGAACCATCCGGGAACGGCAGTGACGCGGTCGACTGCCCGTCAGGTGTGTCGGGAGCGGGACCGGACGGCTGTGTCGGGTCGTCCCGGTCAGCAGTCCTCGCCGGCTTTCACCGGCGAGAACGTCGCGGTGGCGGTCCGCTTGGCGATTTCCCGCTGTCCGTTCGTTATCTGGACGACCGCTTCGGTCTCCTCGCGGGGTGCCCAGTCGCGGTCCTGTACCTGACTGAACGGCATCGTCACCGTCTTTGCGCCGCCGGGTGCGACCGAGACGGTTCGCTGTTTGGCGCCCTCGAAGACGGTCGCCCGGACGCGGATGCCGACCGCCCACCACTGGGGATTGCGCGGGCGGACGCCGTTCCGGGAGACCACCACGGTCACGTCGACCATGCGGACGACGCTGCCGTCGCAGTTGGCGGTCGTGTTCGTCGGCGTCTCTCCGTCGACGGTGACCGAATCGACGTTGAGCCCGGCACCGCCGTAGACGGCGCCCAGAAAGACCGCGACGGCGCCCAGAAAGACCGCGACGGCGCCCAGAAAGACCGCGACGGCCGCGAAAAACCACAGCCACCGGACCCAGGACATGTCCACCCATCTGGTGAAGGTCGGTAATAAACGTTCCCCGGTTTTCGTCGATCGGTCGTTCCACGGGGCGGCGGAGCTACCCCTCTCGGGCCTTCGAGAGCGTCGCCAGTTCGAGACTGGCGACACCACCGCGCGGTCAGCGGAGGTCGCGACGCCGTCCCTTGGGGACCTGTGACCGCAGTTCGCCGTGGACGTAGAGCGCGACTCCGAGTGGCTCGGACTCCCCCGCGAGTTCGTGTGTGACGACCAGATACCCCCAGTCGCCGTCCCAGTCGAGCGTCTGGTCCTCGCCCGCCAGGAAGGTTGCGGCCTCCGGCCGGGAGAGTTCGACGACGTTGCGCGAGGCGCGGCCGCCAAAGCGCTGGACCGCCTCCAGCGTCGGTTTCCAGTGCTCGCGGCGGGTCCGCAGGAAGACCATCCCGAGTCCCTCGATGGCGACCGGGGAGTCGGCCTCGCCGGCGAACGCCCAGACCTTGCCCGCGCCTCGCTCCCAGAAGGTGTACCCCTCGAAGGTCGCGGGGTCGACGCCGAACCGCTCGTCCCACCACGCCAGCACGTCGGCTCTCGTCGCCCGCTCGGGGACCCGGCGTTGCTCGGCGGTCGCCGGGAGCCGGTCGAACCGGTCGCTCCTGTTTTCGAGTTGGTCGTCGGTCATTCGTCGGTCACCCGCAGTTTGGCACAGAAAAAGCCGCCCGTGTCGTTGTGGTGGGGGTAGATGCGTTTGGCCCGCCGAACGCTCCGGTCGTAGGTCTCGTCGCGCCACTCGGTGACGCCGGGGACGTGCTCGAGGGGCAGGTCGAACGCCACCGTCTCGCAGGGCTCGGCGCCGAGAACGTAGTCGAGGACGGCCTCGTTTTCCTCGGGCGCGAACGTACACGTCGAGTAGACGACCGTGCCGCCGGGCCGGGTGGCCTGGACGGCCCGCCGGAGGACGCCCTTCCCGACGCCGGCGACGCCCTCGACGTGTTCCAGCGTCCAGTCGTCGAACGCGTCGGGGTTCTTGCGTATCGTCCCCTCACACGAGCACGGCGCGTCCACCAGCGCCCGGTCGTAGGGCTCACCATCGAACGGTTTCAGCGAGTGGTTGCGAGCGTCCTCGTGGGTGACCGCGACGTTCGTCACGCCGAGTCGTTCGGCGTTGGACCGCAGCGCCGACAGCCGCCCGAGGTTGGTGTCGGTCGCGACCAGCGTCCCGCGGTCGTCCATCAGTGCCCCGAGCTGGGTGGTCTTGCTCCCCGGCGCCGCGCAGGCGTCCCAGACCCGCTCGCCCGGCTCGGGTGCCAGCACTTCGGCCGGGACGGCAGACACCGCCTCCTGGCCGTGGAGCCAGCCGTGGACGTACGGCCAGTTGGAGCCCGGCTGGTCCTCGGGCAGTGCGAACAAGTGGTCGTGCCAGGTGGGTTCGACGTCGGTCCCCTCGTCGGCGAGGGCCTCGCGTGCCCGCTCGACGGTCGTCTTGATCGTGTTGACCCGGACGACCGACGGGAGCGGGCGCTCGCAGGCCGCGCGAAACGCCCCGAAGTCGTCGACGAGGTCCCGGTACCGGTCGGGCGGTTCCATCGCAAAGGCGTTTGCGACCGGGCGTCAAAACCTTCCCGTTCTCGAACCGCGACCGAGCGGGCTATTGCACCGGTTTCGCCGGTGACGTTCGACCACAGCCGGTGCAGACGAACTTGTCGCCGACCGCCCGAACGACCGGGGCGTCACACTCCTCGCAGTTCATAGAAGTTCGAATCTCCGGTGAACGGTACAGGGGATCGGTGGCGTGTCCGGTCGGCGACGGCGGAGTCTTTATACTGTCGGACACAAGCAAGTCGACACTCGATACTTCGTTTGGCGGTCTCCGAGACGTCTCGATGATGAAACACCGACGAGCGTGTTCACGTCCTTGTGTCCGACAGTATCAGACGCCCCGGCCCTGCAGCTGCTCCTCTTCGGGCAGGTCGACGTTGGCGTCGCCGCTCATGCCCTGGCCGGCGTTTTTGGCGATGTCGGCCAGCACTTCGGGGTCGTCCCAGTTGTTGACCGCTTCCACGATGGCCGTCCCCATCGCCTCGGGGTTCTCGGCGCCGAAGATGCCCGACCCCACGAAGATGCCGTCACAGCCGTGGTGCATCATCAGCGCGGCGTCCGCGGGTGTGGCGATGCCCCCGGCGGCGAAGTTCACCACCGGCAACCGACCGCGGTCGGCCGTCTCGTGGACGAGACTCGCGGGTGCCTCGTGTTCGCGGGCCCACTTCTCGCGTTCCTCGTGGGTCATCCCCGCGAGTTTGCGGATCGAGCCTTTGATGTTGCGCTGGTGGTGGACCGCCTGGTTGACGTCGCCGGTGCCGGCCTCGCCTTTCGTGCGTATCATCGCCGCACCCTCGTCGATCCGGCGCAACGCTTCCTGGAGGTTGCGCGCACCACAGACGAACGGCGCGGTGAACTCGCGCTTGTCGATGTGATAGCGGTCGTCGGCCGGCGTCAGCACTTCCGATTCGTCGACCATGTCCGCGCCCGCGGCCTCGAGGATCTGGGCTTCTTTCGTGTGGCCGATCCGGGACTTGCCCATCACCGGGATCGACACCTCCTCGATGATCGACTCCAGCGAGGCGGGGTCGGCCATCCGCGCGACGCCACCGCGCTTGCGAATATCGGCGGGGACGGCTTCCAGGTTCATCACGGCGACGGCCCCGACGTCCTCGGCGATGCGTGCCTGCTCGCGGTCGACGACGTCCATGATGACGCCGCCTTTCTGCATCTTCGCGAACCCGCGTTTGACCAGGTCCGTCCCGCGTCTGAGCGCTTCGATGTCTGTCGCGTCGGTCATATCCGGGGTTAGGAGTGGACGTACTTAACCAGTGGCGTTCGCAGAGCGCAACTTGGCCCGTACGGTCGGCACGAACAGGCCCTCGTGTGTCGGAGTCGCCCGACCGCTACGGTTTTGCGGGCGGGGTTCCTGGACCCGGGTATGTCAGTCGTCTCGGAGGCCGGGCGTCGCGTCGAGCAGACCGTCGCCCGGTACTTCGACGGGCCAGTGCCCGAGCGTGTGGAGCTCCCGTGGTGCGTCGCTCCGTTGCCGGCGTGGCTTGAGGATCTGGGCCTGCGTCTGGCCTGGCCGATCGCCCTCGCCAACCTCGTTGGGACAGTCTTCGGCTTCTGGTACTACGCCGGGCGGCCGCTGAACCTGGAAGCTCCGCTCGTGGAAGGGCAACTCGGCGCCGCACCGCTGGCGGCCTACCCGCTGATCCCCGACTCCCCGGTCGCCACGATGTTCATCGGACTCTCGCTGGTCGCCTGGCGTCTCGACTGGGACGCCGAGGTCCTGCACGCGCTGGCGTTTTTCGGCTGTATCAAGCTCGGGCTGTGGACGCCGTTCGTCCAGCTCGTGATCAACGGTCCCGGCGGCATCGCGGCCTGGCTCTACTGGTTTCTGATACTGAGCCACCTCGCGATGGCGGTCGAGGCGTTTCTGATCTACCGGTACGCGACGCTGTCGGTTCCGGCCGTCGGGGTGGCGCTGGCGTGGTACGGGGTCAACGACGTGGTCGACTACTTCGTTCCGGTGCTCGACGGCCCCCATCACACCTGGCTGCGCGCGGAGTTCGTCTCGGGAGGGTTCGACCACTCCGTGGCGGCCCACGACCTGGCGGCCGCCTGGGCGGTCGTCCTCACCTTCCTCGCGACATTCCTCGCGCTGGCGACCCGTGTCGAGAAACTGAAAGGCCACGACGAGCGACCCTGACACGGGTGGGCGACGCCGGCTGTGCTCCCTGGGCGACCGGGAACCCGGTCCGACATAAAGGGCACTGCGGCGAACTGGTCATACTGTCGGACACAAGTATATGAACACGCTTGTCGGTGTTTCACCATCGAGACGTCTCGGAGACCGCCAAACGAAGTGTCAAGTGTCGACTTGCTTGTGTCCGACAGTATCAGTCGTCCGCGAGGGCCCCGGTCCCACAGGACACACAGAACGCGTAGGACTCGACCTCGAGTTCGGTCCCACAGTTGTTACAGGACGTGTCAGACGCCGCCGCGCCCGCCGACAGGTCCCCGAACGGGTTGCACGGTTCGCCGTCTTCGGTTTCGTACAGTCGCTCGCGTTTCGGACCCGGGTGGCCGTGACGGAGGACAGTCAGGGCCGTCACAAGCCCCAGGACGCAGATACCGGCCACGAAACTCCATATCGTCATCGTTCGTCACGCACTCTGGAATTATTTGGCATAAGTCTTCCGTATACGTCCACTATTTCCCGAACTTTCATTGTGTATATCTGTTCCAGTCCCCGTATGGTGACTGAACATCCAAATAGTATCTTGGGACGACGCGACCGGGGAGAAGCTAGACCCTGACCTCGTGCTCCCGATCCACTACAACACGTTCGAATCACTCGAGAGCGACAGCGCGGCGTTCGCTGCCGACGTCGCCAGCCGCGGCGTTCCGGTCGTCCTCGACGAACGGTGACGACCGAACCGCTACAGGCGGGTCTGTCATACGGTCGTGCGTGCCGAAATTGGGTACGCACGACCGTATCAGTGGTGTCTTAGTTCGTCCGGGGATCGCTCTGCCGGTCGACCACCTCCGGCGTGCCCGTGAGGATGCCACGCATCCCCCGGAGCGGTTCACCGACCGTGATGCCGTGTTCGGTGATCTCGAACTCCCGGAGCGTTCGCTCGTAGTCGCTCGTCCGCTTTTTCAACACGCCGATGGCCTTGCGCAACTCGCCTTTCATCTCGAGGTGGCGCAGGAAGACGATGTTGTCGGCCAGATAGCTGACGTTTCGCTCGGTCGCGTGGAACTCGCCGACGATGTCGGCTGTCTCGTCTATCAGGACAGTGGTGACGCCCATGTTCTTGCAGTACCGACCCAGCGCGTGGAGACGCTGGGTCAGCAACGACTCGTCGCCACGCAGCGTCAGCCGATAGCCGGCGATGCCATCTATCATTACGATTTGGGTGTCGCGTTTCTCGACGTCCTCGCGGACCATCGCTGCGAACTCCTGGGGAGACCGGTCGAGGGCTTCGACCTCGACGATACGCAACGTCCCGCGCTCGACCATCTCCTCGACGGGGATGTTGACGGCCGTCGACCGCTGCATGAACGTCGACTTCGTCTCCTCGAACAGGTAGACGACCGACCGTTCACCTCGCCCGGCGGCCTCTTTCATGAACTGGGTGCCCAGCGTCGTCTTGCCCACGCCGGTCGGGCCGCTGATGATGCTCACCGTCCCGCGCTCTAACCCGCCCGAGAGGAGTTCGTCGACTGCCGGCACGCCCGAGGAGATCGGCTCCGCAGTGAACTCCGAGGTGTGTTCCCCGGGTTCCAGCGCCGGATACACCGCGATGCCACTGTCGGTGATCCGGACCCCGTGGTCGCCGTCCTGAACGCCGGACCCGCGGAGCTTCGGGACCGACACCCGGCGTCCGCTTCCTGTCCGTTCGAGGAGGATGGTCCCGTCGCTGATGAACTGGAGGTCGTCGGTCGGAAGCGACTGCGTCTCCTGGACGGTAAACAGCACCGTCGCGTCGTAGCCACCCAGAAACCGCATGAACCCGACAACCTGTTTGCGGAACTGGTAGTCGTCGCTGGTCAGGTAGCGCAACTGCGTGAGCGGGTCGACGACGACCCTGTCGGGTTCAACTTCGCGGACGCGCTCGATGATCGCCTCGACGATGGGTTCCTGTTCGACCTCCGCGGCCGAGAACACCTCGTAGGACTGGTCCTCGGTGAACACGTCGGCGTCCGGACTCAGGTCGAGACATTCGATGCTGTCGGTGTCGAACCCGAGCGCCTCGGCGTTGGCCTGCAGGTCTGCTAGGTCCTCTTCGAGATTGATGAACAGACAGGTGTCCTCGCCCGCGTCGTCGGCCGTCAGAAAGTGCCAGGCGAGGATCGTCTTCCCGACGCCCGCTGGCCCGTTTATCATGTACCCCCGCCCCGGGATCAACCCGCCGTCGACGATCCTGTCTAGTCCCTCGATACCTGTCGAGACGCGTCCGAGTGACGGTGAACTCATTGTACGAGTCCGAAGACTACGACCGGTATAACTCCACCTGCGCAAAATCAAATTCTAATACTGAACGGGTCGGTCCCGGGTCGACATCGCGCGAGCGATCGCTCGATCCAACCGAACCCGGTCGCTATATCCACTCGGACACGAACCAAGTAATACTGTCGGACACAAGTACGTGAACACGCTCGTCGGTGTGTCACCATCGAGACGTCTCGGAGACCGCCAAACGAAGTATCGAGTGTCGACTTGCTTGTGTGGAAAACAGGGATAGTACTAAGAGAGTGGAGGCGTTTGCGACGAACCGTGATTCGCAGGCATCGTCACCGACGGGCGGGTTCGACAGGTGTCCGTCCAGGCCAGCCACCCGGGCAGAGGCCGTCCAGATGAGCGAGAGCCCGTTCGTCGACACCGGATCCCAGCCCTCCGACGAGCAGATCCTGCTGGCGATGGAGGCGAACAGGGACCGGAAACTGCTGCGCGAGTGGCTGGCGACACTCCCCCGGTACAGCGTCCTCGTCAGCGACCCGGGGACGCCGCTCCCGGACGAGGAGGCGTACGGCCTCTGTCTGCTCGACCGGGCGACGCTCGGTCGGTGCCGGAGTGACCTCCAGCAACGCCGCGAAAACGACAACCCGCTGTTCGTCCCCTACCTGCTGGTCGTCCCGGAGGGCGTCGCGGACGGCGCAGTCGCAGAACTGGTCGACGGTGACCGGCGGCTTGTCAACGACGTGGTCCCGCTGCCGGTCGAACAGGCGGTGTTACACAGGCGTATCGAGAACCTGCTCGACGCCAGACGGGCGTCCGTCCGACTCAGCGAGCGCGAACGGCAGTACGAACAGCTGGTCGACCTGACGCCCGAGGCGATGCTCGTCGTCCGGGACGGGGAAATCATGTACAGCAACACGGCTGCTGTCGACCTGTTCGGCGTCGAGGAGGCGGCCGACCTCCGCGGAACCGCGGTCAGAGACCTGGTGTCGGACGACGACTGGTCGCTCGTCGAGGGAGTGCTGACCGGCGAGGGCCCCGACGGAGACCCCGACAGCGACTCGGAGGGGTTTCAGGAAGTGGAGATGCAGACCGCCTCGGGGACTGCGGTGCCGACGGAAGTCGCCGGCGTGAGCATCACGTTCGACGAATCGTCGGCAGTCCAGTTGCTCGTTCGGGACCTGACAGGCGAGTACGAGCGCAAACAGCGCCTCGACCTCTTCGGCCGTGCCATCCAGGCGGCCTCCCAGGGGATCACGATCGCCGACGCACGCCAGGACGACGAACCGCTGATCTACATCAACGACAGCTTCGAGCGGATCACGGGGTACTCCGTGGCCGAGGTGATCGGGAAAAACTGTCGGTTCCTCCAGGGTGAACAGACCGACGAGGCCGCGGTCGCTCGGCTCCGGGAAGCGATCGACACCGAGACGCCGGCCACCGTCGAGATACTGAACTACCGCAAGGACGGGACGCCGTTCTGGAACCAGGTCGACCTGGTCCCGGTGAAAAACGACGACGGGGAGACGACCCACTTCCTGGGGCTACAGCGGGACATCACCCCGCGCAAGTCCAGAGAGGAACGCCTGCAGGTGATGAGTCGCGTGTTGCGACACAACCTCCGCAACCGCATGAACGTCATCACCGGGCACGCGGAACTACTCCTGGAGTCGGACGACGACGAGACGGCGGCGGCCGCCGAACGGATCCTCCGGTCCGCGGACGACCTCCTCGAGATCAGCGAGCGCATCCAGGAGTTCAACAGCGTCATCTCGCCCGACGGGACGAGCGTCGAGTCCCACGACCTGGTCGAGGTCTTCGAGCGCGTAACCGAGGCGTTCCGCTCGACCCATCCCCGAGCTAGCGTCACTCTCAACGCCCCGAAGACGGCGATGGTGGCGGGTCACAGACTCCTCCCGGTCGCCATCGAGGAGTTCGTCGAACTGACGGCGAGGGGCGACGAGACGCCGGATCTGGAGATCACCGTCCGGTCGGACGACGGCTGGGTCGTCGCCGAACTCGTAGACCGCGGGGAGACGGTCTCGCCGCTCGATCTGTCCATCATGGAGAAAGCCACCGAAACCGCGACCGAACACCCACAGGGGGTCGAACTCTGGCTCATCCGGTGGGCGGTTATCTACTCCGGCGGCGAACTGACGGTAACCCGGGAAGACGTGCCCCAGCTCCGTATCCGGTTGCCGGCGGCCGCAACCGACGACGACCGCGAGACGGTCTGAGCCGGCCGGTCACCCGACGACGACGACCGCGTTGTCGGTCTCGACCATCTCGCCGTCGCCCGAGTAGGTTCGGGACCGTTCGACCTCGAACATCTCGGCGTCCAGCTCGACGCCGGCGACGTGGAGGCGACCGTCCCGTTGCTCGAACTCGCCGGCCTCGATGGCGGCGTCTATCTCCTGGACCGTCCCGCCGAACTCCGGCCCGACCAGCGAGTAGTCGAGGTCGACGCCGGTCACCTCGGTCGTCACCTCGGGCGCTTCGTCCAGGGTCGCCAGGTCGGCGACGTGCATCGCCTCGGCGATGGCGTCCTCGAACCCGGTGACGTGACCGTACACCCGGACCCGTTCCAGGTCGGCGTTCAGCGCCAGACCGCTGTCGGTCTTGTACCGCCGGAGCGCCGAGATGACCTCCATGGCGGTCTCGCCCGCGGTCAGGTCCGCCTCGTAGCCGCGAGTGTCGGGCCAGTCGGCCGTGTGGATCGAGTCCAGGCCGTCGTCCGCGTCGGCGTAGCGCCGTTGCCAGGCCTCCTCGGTCACGTGGGGCAAAAACGGGGCGAACAGCTGGAGGAAGGTTCGGTGGGCCGTCACGAGGGCGTACTCCGTCCCGGGGTCGCTGCCATTCGAGAGGCGCTGTTTGGCGATCTCCAGGTAGTCGTCACAGAACGTGTTCCAGAACATCGACCGGAGTTCGTTGCGGGCTTTCGAGAACGCGTAGTCCTCGAACCGCTCGGTCGTGGTCGCCACCAGGTCGTCGAGCTCTGCCAGCAGCCAGCGGTCGACGGCCGACAGTTCCTCCTCCGCCGGCGGGTCGGGGTCGCTCTCGGGGGTCAGCTGGTCGACGAGACGCGAGGCGTTCCACACCTTCTGCAGGAGGCGCTCGCCGGCTTCGAGGTCGCCTTCCTTGTACGGGAAGTCGTCGCCGATGGAGGTGCCGGCCGCCCAGTAGCGGGCCGCGTCGACCGGGAACTGCTCGGTTACCTCCTCCGGGAGGACGACGTTGCCCTTGGACTTGGACATCGCCTCGCGGTTCTCGTCCAGGACCATCCCGTTTATCATCACGCTGTCGAACGGCGTCTCGCCGGTGTGTTCGTAACACTTGACGATGGTGTGAAAGAGCCAGAAAGAGATGATGTCGTGACCTTGCGGGCGCAGGTCGAACTGGTACAGCTCCGGCCGCGCCATCGCGTACTCGCCAGTCTCGTCGTCCCAGTCCCAGCCCGCGTTGATCAGCGGCGTCAGCGAGGAGGTGGCCCACGTATCGAAGACGTCCTCCTCGGGCGTGAACTCGCCGTGGCCACACTCGGGACAGGCCTCGACCGGCGGGTCGTCGGCGAGCGGATCGACCGGAAGGTCGGTCTTGTCGGCCAGGACGATCTCACCACAGTCCGCACAGTACCACACGGGAAACGGGATGCCCGAGTCGCGCTGGCGGGAGATACACCAGTCCCACTCCAGGCCCTCGATCCAGTGTTGGTACCTGGTGAACATCTTCTCGGGGTACCAGTCCATCTCCCGGCCGGCATCGAGGTACTCGTCGGTCTTGTCCAGCATCTCGACGTACCACTGTTCGGTGACGAGGTACTCGACTTCGACCTCACAGCGTTCGTGGACCTGGACCGCGTGGTCGTGGTCGCGGCTCTCGACGAGATAGCCCGCCTCGTCTAAGTCCTCGATGATCGCCTCGCGGGCCTCCGTGGTGGTCATCCCCTCGTAGTCGTCGGCAAGGTCGGTCATCGTGCCCGACTCGTCGATGGCCAGGCGCAGGGGCAGGTCGTGGGCCTGGTACCACTCGATGTCGGTCTGGTCGCCGAACGTACAGCACATGACGATCCCGCTGCCGGTCTCCACGTCGACGCGGTCGTCGGCGATGATCGGGACCTCCTGGCCGAACAACGGCACCCGAGCAGTGCCGCCGACGAGGTCCTGGTTTGTCTCGTCGTCGGGGTGGACGAACACCGAGACACACGCGGGCAGCAGTTCCGGCCGCGTCGTCGAAATAGTGAACGTCTCGTCCTCGACGGGACCGTCGCCGTCTGCGACGAGGTCGAAGTGGATGTCGTTGAACTTCGTGTGTTTGTGGGCGTCCTCCTGTTCGACCTGGGAGATCGCGGTCTCACAGTCCGGACACCAGATGGTCGGCGCGCGGCGGCGGTACTCCCGGCCCTGCTCGTAGAGGTCGATGAAAGACAGCTGGGAGACCCGCCGGACCCGGGGCTCGATGGTCTTGTAGGTGTTCGACCAGTCGACGGACACCGCCAGTTCCTGGACGTCGTCGGTAAAGGACTGTTCGTACTCCTGGCAGACGTCGCGAGTCTTCTCCTGGAACTCGCGCCGGGAGTAGTCACCGTGGCGGATACCGAGTTCCCGTTCGGTGAGTCGCTCGGAGGCGATCCCGTTGTCGTCGTAGCCGAACGGGAAGTACACCACCGGGTCGGCCATCCGGTGGTAGCGAGCGACGAAGTCCTGGAGCGTGAACTGGTAGAGGTGACCCATGTGGAGGTCACCGGAGACGGTCGGCGGGGGCGTGTCGATAGAGAAGGCGGTGTCGGCGTCCAGGGCGGCCTCCCGGTCGTAGGCGTAGGTGTCTTCTTCGACCCAGCGGCGCTGCCACTTCGGTTCCACCGCTTCGGGATCGTACTCGCTCGGGAGGCCGTCGTCATCGCCGGCGTCGTTGGCGTGCTCCGTGGCGTCGGAGCCGGAGTCGGTACTCATCGGCGGTCACCCCCCGGCCGGGGTGTCTCTGGCGAGCGATGCGTGCGGTCGACGGCGGAGCGTGGCGGATGCATGGTTCAGTGTCGGGTGGTTGAAACGATACGGACGGAAAATGGTGTGTCGGGGCTAGAAGGCCCCTACACGTACAGCGTCCCCTACAGGGACCGCTAGCGCTGTCGGCTCCCGGACGGCGAGACGCGCGACGGGCCCTGTCATCGCCTGTGAGTGGTCGAGGCTCGGAGATAACTCTTACGTAACACGCCCGCTCTCCGGTCAGGTGCCCGAACCCGGGAGCGATGCGCGCAGTGGACCTCGTCGCGGTGGCCGTGAAACGGTCGGCCGGATTCCTCGCTGGCCCCTACTCGTCGTCCGAGTGGGCACGCACCCACAGTTCGCCGATCCGCGAGAGGCGCGTCCGGTAGGACTTGCCGTGTGACTCCTGTTCGATGTACCCTTTCCCGCCCGGTCCCAGCCTGTCGACGTTGTAGATGACCTTCGAGCGGAAGGAGTCGGTGTACTCTTCGCCCAGTTCCGTCGCGAGCTGGTGGGCCAGTTCCGAGACTGACTCGAACTCGCCGTGTTCGCCCAGCGTGAAGAGGATCAGTTCCTCGAACGGTTTGACGTTCGAGAACGAGGCGACCGGGAGTTCCAGGATGTGTTTGCCGTCGACCTCCTTGGCGCCGATGGTGGTCCCGCGTTCGTCGAACTCCGAGAGGAGTGTGCGGGCACTGTCGAGGCGCGCCTCGACGCGCTCGCCGAGTTCCGGGTCCTCGACCGTTCCCGCGAGATCCGACAGGAGGTCGATGCCCGCGCGCAGTTCCTCGGCGAGTTCGGTCTCCAGGTACTTCTCGGGGACCGTGTAGTACGTGTGGATGCGACTGCGGTCGTCCTCGCGTTCGACCATGATCGAGTGGGCGGCCAGGGCGAAGGCAAAGGAGACCGTACGGGGCATCGCGGAGACGTTGACCCACACCTCGGCACCGTTCCGGTCCAGTTCGGCGTTGACCAGCGCGAACGCCTGTTCGAACGCGGCGTCGTAGTCGTAGACGTCCTCGACGACGAACCGCTCGGTGGTCGCGCCCAGCAGGTTCTCGTAGTCCTGCTCCAGTTTCGCGGCCAGGTTCCGGGAGTACTCGACGTTGGCCTCGCTGCCGACGGCCCCCTCCAGGAGGATGACGCGGTCGACGTCCAGCTGGTCGCGGACCAGTGGCGCGATGAGCCGGTCGTAATCGAACCCGACCGGCACGATGTGGGTCTGCATACACCCCTCTTTGACTGGCGCCGTTAAGAATCCGTGCGGTCCTTTTTGACCGGCAGACGCTCACGCATCTGTCGGTATACTGTTACTATCCGGACAGTGGCGGTCGATACTCGGGGGTGTGCTCGTCCCCAGCGGCGGGGAATCGTTTTGATTGCCCCGGGCGGATGTGGTGGTAGTGGCGGACGGGACCGACGGTTCGACTGACGACGAGGCCGACAGTTCGACCGGCGACGCTACGAGGGGCCGGTGGGCGCGGGCGTACGTCGTGGTTCCGGTAGTAGCGAGCGGTTTCGCCCTCGTCGCGTGGACGGCTCTCACCTATAGCCGTGTGGGGGAGACGCTGTCGCCGGCGTCGCCGTGCTGGCCGGGTCGCCCGTCGTCGCGGGCTACGCCGGAGTGCTCGCGCTGGCGTACCACGTGGTCGTCGTCGCCGTCGAGGAGCCAAAACTGACGGCCGCCTTCGGGGAGGGCTACCGCGACTACCGCAGACGGGTCGGGCGGTGGCTCCCGTGGCGTCGTGACTGACAGGCGTCGTGCGTGATTTCGGCCGGGGACGGTGCCCCCGTGTGTGTTTTCCACCCGGGAGTCGGAGCGACGCCCGGCGGGGGGGACACGACTCCAGCGACTCAGTCGGCGTCGACCCCGCCCGCACGGTAGACGCTGGCTTCCGACGACGGCGGCAGACCAGCCGCCGAGGTAGCTCGCGGGCACCGCCGGGACGAACACGCTCGCGACGTAGAACGCCTGGCTCCCGAGGACGCCAGCGTACATCCCGGTCCTGGTCGTTCCGGACCAGTACAGCGCGACCAGAACGGGCAGAGATAGCTGTGCGAAGCCGCCGAAGGCGGTGTTACCGACCTCGATGAGCGTCGCCGGGCGGAACAGACTGGCGACGAACGACAGGGTCGCGAAGACGGCCACGCCGACCCCGCCGAGCAACGCCTCGCGACGGTCGGACGGGTCGGCCGCGAACGGGCGGTAGACGTCCCGCGTGAAGTACGACGACCCCGAGAGGAGCATCGAGTCGCTGGAACTCATCATCGCCGCCATCGCGCCGGCGACGACCAGCGCCGCGAACCAGGCGGGCGTGTACTCCAGCAACAGCGGCGGCAACACGTTCTCGTTGACGTCGGTGGCGACGCCCAGTCCCCTGGCCCAGGCGCCGAGCATGAACGCGGGGACGAACAAAAGCAAGACTAGCACCGGCCACAGCGGAAGCGTCCGCTTGATGACGGCCTTCGAGCGCGCGACGAAAAACCGCTGGTTGACCTGCGGGAACATCGTCACACCGAAGGCGATGCTGACGGCCGTCGAGATGACGTACTCGGGGCTGTAGAGGCCACCACCCAGCGCGAGGGGCGCCCCGTCGACTGACCGGAGCGTCTCCGTCGCAGCCCCGACCCCGCCGACTGCGCCCGCGACCCAGAGAAACGCGGCCCAGATGGCCACGAGCATGAACGCACCCTGGAGGGTGTCGGTCCAGGCTACTCCGCGAAGCCCCGACAGCGTTACGTAGAGTATCATGAAGACGGTGATACCGCCGGCGCCGACCCAGTACGGGACCGCCCCGTCGGTCAGTGCTTCGAGTGCCGTGCCCGCGCCCTGTTGCTGGAGCATCACGTAGGGAAACAGCCAGAACAGCGAGACGACCGCGACAGTCCCGCGCAACCCGCGCGAGCCAAAGCGGTCACCGAGCATCTCGCCGAGCGTCACGTAGCCGTTCGCACGCCCGACCAGCCACTGCTTGTACCCCAGCACGTACCACAGCACGCCGAAGATGACGCCGTCCATCAGCCCCATCACGAGGATCCACTCCGGCCCGGCCGCGTAACTGATGTTGGGCCCACCGAAGAACGTGAAAGCCGACAGCAGCGTCGCGAACGTCGTGAACACGAGCACGACAGTCCCGAGCGTCCGACTCGCCAGGTAGTAGTCTTCTGCGGTTCGTTCGGTCAGCCTGTATGCGACGATCCCGACCGCCAGCGCGACCAGTAGATAGCCGACGACGATGCCGACCTGGAGCGCCGTCTCAGCCATCCCCGGACACCTCCTCGATGCCCAGTCCCCACGCGCGAACCGTGAACAGACGAAACACCAGCGCCGTCAGGCAGAGCCAGCCGACGTGCCACCAGACCCAGACCGGCAGCCCTGCGACCACGGCGTCGCTCCCCCAGATGAACCACGGCACTGCCAGGGCCATCAACACCAGCGCGGCCACTGTCCATCCGAGTAGGGTCTTCGACACTCCCATTGGAAGAGTCTAAGAGAACGATCGACTTCAATGGTTTGAATACGTGAACGGAGAACTCGTTTGGAGAGAAAACGCTTTCAAACGTCCAGGAGTCGACGGCAGATGACCGAGTGAGACGGCCGGTTGCGTATGCAGGCACGCGTTTGACACTCGATGGACCCCAATCACGTGTGATGTCGGACGAAACGACACTCACGACGTCAGACAAGGGAAAGAAAGTGGTGACCGACGACAACCAGGTGATCGGCGAGGTCGTCGACATTCAGGGGAACCGTGCCCACGTCGAACCCGACCCGAACGTGACCGACGCGATCATGTCGAAACTCGGCTGGGGGAGCCGTACCGAGAGCACGTTCGAGGTCGGACCCCAACAGATCGACGCCGTCGTCCAGGACCAGATCAGGTTGAAACCGCTGTAGTTTTTTCGAACGAATCCCGGTCGAGAGTCTCGACTGTCTCCCGGACGGCGGGTCCTCTCGGTGGACACCGCCGAATTCATCGCCCCGTGAACCGACGGATCGACGGGAAAGCCGGTCGGAAAGTGCCCGGTGTATACTGTCGGACACAAGTACGTGAACACGTTCGTCGGTGTTTCACCATCGAGAGTTTCGGAGACCGCCAAACGAAGTATCGAATGTCGACTTGCTTGTGTCTGACAGTATACCAGCGCTTCGGCGGCAGGTATTTGAGTCGTCCGGCGACAACGTACGATGTGGTCGGATGATACGGTTCATCGATCCGTCATCGTTCACATCATCACGTCCCTCACCGGGACAGTTCACCAATGCACGATTCAGCGAAGTACCTGATACACGCGGATATCGAGGCCGACGGGGTGGTCGAGCGGAGTGACGTCGTCGGCGCGATCTTCGGCCAGACCGAAGGGTTGCTCGGCGAGGAACTCGACATCCGCGACCTCCAGGAGTCGGGCAAACTCGGCCGCATCGAAGTCGAGATCACGTCGGAAGCCGGTCGGTCGTACGGGGCGCTCGCGATCGCGAGCGGTCTCGACCGGGTCGAGACAGCCATCCTCGCGGCGGCTCTGGAGAGCATCGAGCGGGTCGGCCCCTGCCGGGCCGACGTCGAGGTCACAGACCTTGAGGACGCCCGGGCCACCAAGCGCCGCGATGTCGTCGAACGGGCCACGGAGTTGCTCGCGGAGTTCGACGAGTCGGCCCTGTCGAGTCGGGACCTCGTCGACGAGGTCCGCCAGGCGGTCCGGGTCGCCGACATCACGGACTTTCACGGCTTCCCTGCGGGGCCGCGGGTCGCCGACAGCGACGCGGTCATCGTCGTCGAGGGTCGCTCGGACGTCCTGACGATGTTACGGTACGGCGTCAAAAACGCCATCGCGGTCGAAGGGACGGACGTCCCCGACGCGGTGGCGGACCTGACCCGCGACCGAACGGTGACCGCGTTTCTCGACGGTGACCGCGGGGGCGACCTCATCCTGAAGGAACTCGCCCAGGTCGGCGAGATAGACTACGTGGCGCTGGCCCCGCCCGGGCGGTCGGTCGAGGACCTCTCGCGGGGGGAAGTGATGACTGCGCTCCGTGAGAAAGTCCCCTTCGAGACCGACGACGACACCGGCGAGTTGCTCGCAGCGACCGACGGGAGCGCCCACCCCGCGCCCGATGACGGCACGGTCGCGGACCAACCGGACGCACCGGCGACCACCGACGGCCCGGCCACCGCCGAAAGGTCGGCGGACCCGTCCGAGCCGTCCGAGGACTCCTCCGAGACGCCGGCGGACGCCGCGGACACAGAGGCGGAGTCGTCGGACGAGCGGTCGCCACAGACCCTGGCCGGGTACGTCGAGGCGACCATCGGCGAGGGCACGGGACTCGTCCGCGCGCTCGACGAGGACTGGTCCGTGCTCGCGGAGCGGCCGGCGGCGGATGTCTTCGAACTGGTCTCGTCCATCGAGGAGACGCCGGCGGCGCTGGTAGTCGACGGAGAGTTCCCCCAGCGGGCCCTGGACGTGAGCGCACAGCGGGGCGTCGGCCAGGTCGTCTGTGCCAGGGAAGGCGAGTACGTCAAACAGCCGACCGACGTCCGGATCCGGACGGCCGAGGAACTATAGGTCACGGACGAGGAGCAACCCGTCGCCGGCCTCGTAGTGGTCCGGGAGTCGATCGGCCGACTCGAACCCGTGACGGTCGTAGAACGACCGTGCCCGTTCGTCGACGGCACGGACTGTCACGCGCAGGCGGTCCACGTCGTCGCCACGGAGGCGGTCGACCAGCGACGAGAGCAGTGTGGACCCGCGTCCCTCGCCGCGGTGTCCCGCGGCGACCGCGAGTTCGGCCAGATACGCGGTCGAGTCGTCAACGACGGCGAGTGCGTACCCGACCGGTTCGGGGTCGGCCGAGACCAGACAGACCGGTGGCCCGTCGACGGCGGCCGCGAGCAGTTCGGGCCAGGGTTCGGCGAGCGTGACGGTCTGGATCGCACGCAGGCGGGGCAGGTCGTCGGGTCGGGCGTCTCTGACCGGCCGTTCCGAGGGGGCACACATCGTCAGAGCGTGACGACCCCCACTCCGAGGGCGAGGGTCCCGGCGGTGACGGCACCGGTACAGGTTGCCGCGAGATTCACCCCTTCGTTCTCGAGGAGGTCGCCCTCGAGCGTCGCACCGAGCACGCTGTCGACGGTCATGCCGACGAGACCGGCAGCGACGACGACGGCGCCGCCGGTCGTCGACATGCCCGGTTCGACCCGTTCGAAGGTCGTGACCAGGCGAGGATTGTCGAAGACGCCGCCGATCTCGCTGGCGATCGTGTCGGCCGTCGCGACCGCGATGGAGCCGGCGAACGCGAACAGAAAGAGCATCGACGGTAGCGTGGTGAGACTCGGACTGGCGGCGGCCGCGAGGACGGCCCCGAGGCCGGCAAGCGAGTTGGCGAGGACGTTCCCGCTCCCGCGGGCACCATCGTTCTCCTCGGCGATCCCGCGCTTGCGCTTGGTCTCGTAGCGGAACTTCGTCGCGACGCCACCGAGGGCGAAAAACGTGATGAGCATGATGAACCAGCCGTTGCCCCCGAGGACGAACGTGAGCAGGCCGAGCAACACGCCGGTGAGCATCCCCGGGAGCGACGCCGTCTTGAGCGCATACGACAGCGCCCCCAGCGCGACGGTCACGCCGAGCGCCACGGCGATCCGCGTCGTCGACAGCGCCAGCGGCAGGTCGAAAAACAGCCACAGCAGGAGGCCGACCGACACCATCACGAGCGGGCGCGACCAGCGGCAGGGCGACCGTCGTTGTGAGGACGGCCGTCGCGGCGTAGTGGCCCGCAGTGCCCGCGAAAAACCCCACGAGGACGAACCCCGCCGTGGCGAGGAAGGGACCGTCACGGACAGACCTGACGGCGTGGTCGCCGAGGTTACCCCACGAGAGCAACAGCACGGTCCCCACGTACACCGGCATGGGCAGGCCGAAACGGACGGCGAGCAGCGCCAGTCCCGCCGCGGCGAGGGCGAACCCGGCGAGGCCGTACAGGCGGCCGTCCCGGCGGTCGCCCGGGCGGGCGAACAGTTCGAACACGGCCCCCTCGTCGATGACGTACAGCGCCAGCGCGGCGACGACGATGAAGGGGCCAGGTGCGGCGACGGTCGCGACGGCCGTCGGCGTCGACGACGCGATCGCGGGCACCGACAGCGACAGGGTCCCGACGAGAGCGAACCCACCCGCTCGTCTGACTGTCGCGGTCACGATACCGGCGGTTTCCCCGAGAGCCACTTACCCTTTCCGAACCCGCGTAGGCAACTCGCAACAACTACCACTCGGGGACGCTGCCGGGGTCACCGGCCCGGAGGGTTCGGGGTCCTCCGAGCGCGCAAGCGTGAGATTTAGGGCCCGGCGACAGGTATCCCGCCCGTGGGACTGTACGACCGGTATCTCGCCACTCGCCTGCGGTTCAGCGACGCCACGCTGCCGGCGGTCGTGGCGGTCGTCCTCACCGAGCGCGACCTGCTGGAGCAGGGGGCCTACGCCACCCTCGAGGACTGTTTCGAGTGGGCGTTCGAGTTCGGGGCCGAGCAGGTCGTCGTCTACGTGAGCGTCCTGGACGAGGGGGTCGTCGGGACGCTCCGGGCGGAACTCGAACGCGTCGACGCCCCCCGGACGGTCGCGGTTCGGGGCCCCGACGACGACCGGCGGGCGGACGCGCCGATCCTCGTCAGCATCGGCCTGGGCGGGAAACACGAGTTCGCCACCGCCGTCCGCAACCTCGCGGGCGAGGTCGAGGCCGGAGAACTCGCCCCCGAGAAGATAGACGAGGCCGACATCGAGCGCGAACTGGTCTTCCCGGTCGACCCGGACCTGGTCATCAAGACCGGGGCGGAACGGCTCTCGGATTTCATGATCTGGCAGTCGGTCTACTCCGAACTGTACTTCACCGACGTCAACTGGCGGGACTTCCGCAGACGCGAGTACCTGCGGGCGCTGCGGGACTACCAGAGCCGCCAGCGCCGCTTCGGCAGGTGACCCGTCAACCATCCGCGTCCGTGATGTCCCGCCCGTAGACGCGTTCGACGAACAGGAGTGCGACGAGGCCGATGATGATCACCGTGTAGGCAAGCGCCGCGAGGAGCGCGTCCTCGGTGGAGGCGTACTCGCCGGTCCGGAAGATGATCGCCTTGCGGACCATCGCGATAACCCCCGTGTAGATGACCAGTCTGACGATCCGGCGGGTGTCGTTTTCCTCGGTGTAGGCGACGACCGTCTGATAGACCTCGACGATGATCAACAGGAGCAGGCCGGTGTCGATGAACCCGATAACCACGAGCGGGTCGGTGATACTGCCGCTCCGGATGGCGTCGACGATCTGGAGACCGAGGTCGACGACGCCGATGGCAAAGAGCAGGGCGAACACTGACGCTGCGGCCAGTTCCACCGCGTGGACGAACCGTCTCGTCACGTCGGCGACGCGGTCGCCGAGGGTGCCGCTCCAGGTGCTCAGCGTGCCGCCCACGGCCCCGCCAGGGGACCCGGTCTCGCTCGCAGAACTGTCGTCTGACATCGCAGTGGTCGGGCCGCTCGGGACCCACTACATTTCGGGGCGGTAGCCACCTAAAAACAGTCCCAAACGAGAAGGGGTTGACGCATCGCCCATCCGGGCGCGCGGGTTTTCGGACTCTTCGCTGTCGGTCCGTGGCGATGGCCGCCGTTCCGGCGGGGTGGATAGTTTCGGGGCGGGACAACGGGCAGTATCAGTCGGCAGTCGTCTCGAACTCGGATTCACTCTCTTCGAGCGCCCGGCGTTCGTTGCTCGGGAGCGCGTCGTTGAACCGGTCGAGGACCCGTCTGGCCTCGCTCACCTCGGCGGTTCCCAGGGCCCGGACGAGCGTGTACGCGCGGCGGGCACGGGTCTCGCGCCAGGACTCCTCCCGGCTCTGGTAGGTCCGGATAGACCGCAGGAAATCCACCTTCCGGAACTCCGGCCAGTAGGGCGTACAGAAGTAGGCGGCGGCCTCGTTGCCGTTGGCGTACCACGGCAGGAAGTTCGAGGTGCGTTCGTCCCCGCCTGTCCTGATGATGAGGTCGACGTCCCTGACGGGGCCATCGTAGAGGCGGTCCCCGACGGTCGCGGCGTCGATCTCCTCGGGGTCGAGCGTGCCCGCCTCGACGTCCGCCGCGACGGTCCAGATGCAACCGGTCGTAAGCGCTCGTGCGGCGTTGTGCGTAGTCGATGGCGTCCCTGACGCGGCCGGGGAGCTGGTGAGTCTCGCCGATGGCGCGGATGCGGACCTCCGAGTCGTGGACGCGGTCGGCGTCGGCGAACTCCCTGAGTTTTCCCTCGATGAGGTCGAACAGCGCCTCGCGCTCGTCGTCTGGCCGGTCGAAGTTCTCCGTCGAAAAGGCGTACAGTGTCAGCTCTTGAACCCCGAGTTCGTCACACCAGTCGAGCACCGCCTCGGTCGTCTCGGCGCCCGCACGGTGACCGTCGGTCGCCTCCCGGCCCTGCTGACTCGCGTACCGGCGATTGCCGTCCTGGATCACCGCGACGTGGTCGGGCACCCCCGACAGTTCTGACTCCAGTAACCGCGTGTACACCCCATCGAACAGCGAACGGAGACGCCCCATGAGTCGGTCTGTATCAGCCCGCCGAAATGAGTCTTGTGTTTATGTACTGCCCGGGGTCCCCGTCCCCGGTGGCCAACCAAAGTGATAGTGAAACATTACTTCTGTGACCGTCTGACGAAGAGATTTTGAAGCTGTAGGGTAAATCGACACTCGTCCCGGAGGCACGGGTATATGATAGAGTTCCGCGCGCCGGACGCGCCACCGACCGAACCTCCCGAACGTGACGGCGTGAAGGGGCTGGAGGGGGAGCCGCTCGTCGTCAGTATCAGTGACTTGCATGGCTATCTCGGTGCGACCAGAAGCGCGCTCAAAACGGTGGGAGACCACGAGGACTACGACCCGCTCGTCGAGAGCGACGACGAGGGGCAACTCCACTGGGCCGGTGGCGACGAGTACGTCCTCGTATTAAATGGCGACCTGATCGACCGCGGGCCCGACAGCGAGGGCGTCATCGCACTCGTCGAACGACTGAGCCGCGAGGCGCCACACGGACACGTCAGGGTGACGCTGGGCAACCACGAGTGGGGTGTCCTCTTTCCCGCGCTCGTCCACTGGGAGGAGTGGTACTCCAGCCAGCGGACCGACGACGACCGACGCGGCCTGTGTGAGGCAGTGGCCAACGGTGACATCGTCGCGTGCTACGAAGGGTACAACTTCACGTACGCCCACGCCGGTCAGCCTACCCGCTACGAAGCGGGCCCGATCAACGACGAACTCGTCGCGGCGGCCGAACAGTTGGCGCCGGCCATCGGTACCGGAGACGACGACGCCGTCCAGCGGGACGTCATCGACGAGCACTGGCGAGTCCTCAGCATGGGCGAACAGGGCGGCCGCGGGTTCGGTGCCGGGATCGTGTGGCTCGATTTCAGGTATCTCCCCGGCGCGTCGTTGCCACAGGTCGTCGGCCACACCCGCCAGGAACAACCCGTCCAGAAGGGGAACGTCGTCTGCGAGAACGTGATCCGGTCGAACCAGACCAACCCCGGCGGTGAAGCGGTCCTCGTCGAGTCACCCGACTCGCTGCGGTCGCTCGAACGGACGTTCGACGGCGAGGTTCACACCAACGATTTCCAGGTCCCTGAAACCGCACACGCCGACAACTGACCGGCGTCATAGTGGTCGTTGTCGCGACGTACCGGGACGACCCCACGAATCCGTGCGGTCGATCCGGAAGGGACCGACAATACTCACTGTCAGACCCTCGCCGGTTCCACGAGTTCCGTTTCGACCTCCGAGACGACGATTCTGAGTCCGCCCTCGTAGCTGGTGTCGACCGTCGTCGCCCAGCCGTGGGCCCGCGCGAGCGTCTGGATATTCGGCAGGGTCACACCGGTCTCGGCGTGGGGAACTGCGCCGCCGTACTCGAAGAACGTCTCCGGGTCGGTGTCACCGTGCGGCGTGCCGTCGTCGGTGATCGCGAACCCCCCTTCGCGCAACGTAACCGTCACTGTCGATGCGTCGTTGTGGCTCGCGAACTCGAAGGCCATCCCCAGCAGTTCCCGCAGACGGCCCCGGTCTGCCTTCAGGCTACCCCGTCCCTCGATCCGCAGCGACAGGTCGTCCCCGTCGTACCGGTCCCAGGCCTCCTCGACGGCGTCGCGAAAGGACACGTCCTCGGTGTCCTCCAGGGTCTGTCCGTACTGTGCCAGCGTCGAGAGGTCGTCAACGATCCGTTCCATCCGGTCTGCGGTCTCGGTCGCCGTCTCGAAGGACTCCCGGGCGAGGGCGGTGTCACCGTCCTCGACGGCGTCGCCCGCGATGACCACCCGACTCCGGACGATCTGGAGCGTGTTCCGGAGTTCGTGTCTGATCGCTGTCGCAAGCCCCTCCAGCTGGGCGTTCTGTCGTTGCAGTTCCCGCCGTTGCCGTTCGGTCCCCGTCACGTCGGCGAAGACGAGCACCTCCCCGATGGCGGTCCGTTCGAGGCTGAACGACGTGTTCTCGACGAAGAAATACCGCGTCGTGCCGTCGACCGAGCGCTCGAAGACGCCGTCGTCGCTGTCGGCTGCCGCCGCCGCGTCGGGCAACATTGCCGCCAGCCGCTGGCCGACCGACCCGACGAGTTCGGGAAACAGCCGACGAGCGCGGTCGTTGTAATCACGGATCCGACCCTCTCCGTCGAGGAAGACCAACGGGTCGTCGACATCGCCGGTGACCTGCACCGACAGGAACCGCTCCTCGAACACGTACAGTACCGCGAGGGCGAACGCCGCGACGCCCAGCGGTTCGTGATTGATATCGAGCAGGAGGTCCGTCGTGTAGCCGATGATGTCGAGCACTGCCGGCAAGGCGGTGATTGCGACGACGATCCCCAGTGGGCGCGTGTTATAATCGGCCTCGAGGAACAGCTCGTACAGCATGAAAAACCCGACGGCCACGAGTGCGTAGGACAGTCCGGTGACGACCCAGTGGAACACGCCGTGTCGGACCGTCACGTGGACGAACGGCTCCTGGACCAGTCGCGTGTTGAAGTACAGTCCGTGGACCGGGTTCGTGACCTTCACCGCGACGATGCTCAGATACGTCGCCGCGGCCAGTCGTCGGTAGCCCGTGGCCAGGTGGAACCGGCGTCCGGTGTAGGCCGAACAGAAGTACAGCCAGGCGCCGACCGCCGCGAGACCCACGACCAGACTCACGACGTAGGCCCCGTAGACTACCGACTGCGGGCCGACGAAAAAGAGCAACTCGAAGGCCGCCCAAGCGGCGGTGCAGACGAGGAGTCCGACCAGCCCCCGGCGGGTGTCGTCGTCCTCGATCGTCCGTGCTCTGGGGATCGTCGCCAGACACCCGACCGCCGCGACAGTGAACAGCAGTACGTTTCCAGCAAACGATAGCGAACCACCGAGCATCAATAGATAATTGCTTTCCAGCAGTATGAGTAGGGCGGGCCTTTACCAGACGTGATAACGACAGACCGTCTATCCGGCGCCGAGCACACGCCTTCCTGCCCGTGTCACCAAGACCCGCTGACGTTCACTGTCCTGCTCTGGGGCCCCTTCGGTCACGATTGCCGGCCCGTCGTGGCTCTTGTCCGTTTCGTCCACGCGCTCGTTTACTCGACTGTCACTGCCGCCACGACAGTCGGTCCTGAGACGGATGACGCCGACCTGACAGGACAAGCTTTGTAATGTCGTTCGACATGTCTCCAACATGTCCTCGCCGCCGGCCGACAGGTGTGGGTGCACGTGGCCTCGGGACCACGATGAAAACGGCGTCCCGAGACAGGATAGTTGCTGCTGGCGGGAGACGGCGCCGAACGCGGACCGATGTGTCTGGCACGCCGACACCCAGACGGTCACGAAATCCGTCGAGCGACTCCGGACCTCCCGTGCGCCACGGTCGGTCCGTACGCGGAACGCGCCGTACGCGGAACTGCTCGACGGCGTGACCCTGGCTGGTCTCGACCTCGGGTCGCTCCGTGCGGTCACCGTCGACGGCGACTTCACTTTCGGCGGGGCCCAGGCCGGTGCCGTCGATAACGCCCCGCGTATCATGGATCTGGTCACGCCCGACGGCGTCACCCAGAGCGAGGCGCTGGAGTACGACGGCTCGACGCGGGCGACGCTCCCGTTCGTCCTGTTATAAGTTTTTTCGAACGACCGAAGGCGAGGGTAGCGAGCGTTCGGCTTTTTTCGCCACCGTCAGAGCACCGCTCTGACGAGCCTTGCTTCGCTTCGCTCAGCAAGACCACGTTTTTGCCGCGAGCGGTGCGCCGAAGGCGCTTTAGAGGTGAATCCATGAAGCGAGACCGATGGTATTTGATATTCATAGATATCTTCGTTCGATTTCGTCGACGACGGCCTCGAGCTCAGACAGTTCTGTCTTTAATTCGTCAAACGAATCCTGAACGAGGTCGTCGTCGTTGACTTCGTGGCCCACATCGTGAGTAGCACTGGCGAGGTCGACAACCTGCTGATTCAGCGCCGCGCGCAAGTCTGCGTTCGCTGTGAGATCCGAGATATCCGGTTTCTCACCTCTCAACCATCTATCCTCGAACACATCTAAGATGATCTCAAGGAACTCTTGGTACTGGACGATATCACCTTTTTGTGGCGCAGGCGGTTCGGTCACTAGTCGGGTTTCGTGTTCATCGTCCAGGTTGGTGTGCTCGACTACGACACATCCAACGCCGTCGACATTGGGGCTTACTTTACCCTGTGCGCGGTCGATATCTCGGAAAATGTCGACAGTCTCTGCGACGAGATCGTCGATACGGTCATGTTCCGTGATGTCACCTTCGTCGCGGAGCGGCGACTTGAATCGGTGCGCGGCGTTGATGAGGAGGAGACCACCCGTCACAGCACCAGGGTAGTGGCTGTGCATGATGTCCGCGAAACTGTTGATATCTCGCTGTCGATTCCCGCGAGCCTAATAGCCAGCCATACCTCCTCAGGTTCAGCCTCTACGATCGCCCGGTCTCCGCTGACTTCGATTTGTACGTCCCCTTTCGGTGGTCCGATAACCAGGTCTGTGTTCCACTTTGAATCGCCCTCACCGACGGTGTAGTCCTCCTGAGAGACAATTTCGCCTTTACGGGCCGCTTCGCGGACTAACTCGCTTTCGTGGAGGATGTCATCGATGAAATACAGACAGGACGCGCTCCCGTGGGCAGGCGACCGAGGGTGATAACCGTTCTCGGCGAGCCACTCGACGATCTGCTCGTCGCCGTACTGGTGCGACACGCCGCTAGACTGGTCTATCAGGCATCATAAATCTAGGGCAAACGGAAGATAGAACGGCTTTACCGCGTAATATCGACCGTTAGATTCTGGTAGTTCGTCAGGGTACCGCGTTCTTCTCTGATACGTTCCTCGGCGACGTCGACGTACGTCTCTTCGAGTTCGACGGAAATGGAGTTCCGTCCGCATCGGGAGGCAGCGACAGCGGTCGAACCGGTCCCGGCGAAGGGGTCGAGGACTGTATTGCCAGCGAACGAAAACATCCGAATCAGCCGTTCGGCGAGTTCGGCAGGATAGGGTGCTGGATGATCAGTCTGTGGCTCGCCCTGGATATCGTCCCACAACTGGCGGAACATCTTCTGGTGTGTGTCGGCCTCTAAAACGCTCAGGATACGCTCCTCGATAGAAGGGGAGCGATAGCCGCCGGGCTTCCGGAACAGGAGGATGTACTCGATGTCGTTTTTGATGACTGCGCCCGGTTCGTATGGTTTGCCCAGAAACCGAGCGTTCCCGCCTGCTTCGAGACTCGCGTTCCCGATTTTGTACCAGATGATAGGTGCGAGATTGTCAAATCCGATGTCGATACAATGCTCCTGGATCGTAGCGTGGAGCGGAACGACGCGGTGGCGACCGTGCTCACTCCGCGACCTGAGGACATCGCCGACGACGACCACCATTCGGCCGCCGGGTCGGAGTTTTTCGTAGCACTGTCGCCAGACCCTGTCGACCTGCTCGTTGAAATGCTCATATTCGTTGATGTCCCCGAGCTGGTCCTCGCCGCCGGTCCCGTTCTCGTAGTCTTTCAGATTGAAATATGGCGGTGAGGTGACGACGAGATCCACGCTCTCCTCATCCAGCATCGACAAATCGCGGGCGTCACCCTGGTAGAGTTGGTGATGAGACGGGAGTGACTTGACAGCCTGCTCTACCTCGCCCATCCGTTCTTTGTCTCGGGCGAGGGCTGGAATATCTGAACGAAGGTCGTTGGCCTCCTTGTCTAACAGGTCCCGGCAACTCTCGGGGACGTACTCCCGCAGGTCGACAGCCTCACTCATCGTTCTTGATTCCTGCGGCACCGATTAAATAGTCTTGGAACTCCTGGGTGGTCGCGTTACGTTAGAGGATGAGGCGGACGAGTTCTGAGTGTCTATGGCAGAAACCGACCGCCTCAGCGGTCGTATCGCGTGGATAGACGTGTCGTTTGTGGAGCGCCGGCGGACTCCCGAGTGGGCGATTAAAGTGGGCATCCGGTGTCACTTGGCGGGGATGTCACTGCGGGATGCCAGTCAGTATCTCGAAACGTTGGGAGTCGATC
>PXQN01000051.1 GCA_003021305.1 Halobacteriales archaeon QH_10_67_22
ACCAATCCAACCCCGTCGGCGTGCGAGCCTGTTCACCGTGGCAGAAAGAACAGGCAGGCCGATGGCACGGCCCGTGTCCGTCCGCGCTTCAACCGCGGACGGTCGCCCGATGCGGTATCGGGTGCTGTGCGAGCGGATACCGCGTCCCGGCAGAGACGCCCAACACGCCACACCCTGCAAAGGGCCGAAGTACCGAGCACGAACCGGAGTACGCCCACGCGGCGGAAGCTTGCCCCCGTCGGCCGGGGCGGACCCACGCACCGTTTTGCCGGGTGCGATGGCCGGCCCGACCCCGAACGCGGGGAACCCCACGACTTCAGTCGTGGGAGGATGTCAGTCGGCTCTCAGCCTGGCCTCGTGCAGGACAGCGTTGACCGCGCCACCGAGTAAAACGACGATGTTGGCGAAGTACAGCCACGTGACGAACAGGAGAACGGCACCGATCATCCCGTATGCCCCGAAGCGAGAGGCGTTTGCCGCGTAGAGCCGGAACCCGATCTGTAGAAGCACCCACCCGCCAGCGGCGACGGCTGCTCCCGGAAGTATCTCCCGTATCGATACGTCGACCGGCGGGAGCACGTAGTAGATCGGCAGAAACGCGAGTCCGAGAACCGCAGTCAACAGTAGCGACGAAAAAACGTTGACAAGCGGAACGTCGGGCGACAGAAACGTAAGCACGACACTGACGGCGACGACCAGTCCGATGACGAGCGCGATTCCGCCCATCACGACGGAGCCGTTCCGGACCTGTTCGAGCAGCGACGATTCGACGTCGCCTGGGTACAGTTCGTCGAACGCCTGGTCGAGGCCGCGAAAGAGCTTCAGGGCACTCCAGGCCAACCCGAGAAACCCGACGACAGACGCAGCCCCTCGGCCCGTCGTCTTCGTGAGCGCCTGCGTCACCCCGTCCTGGCCCGCAGACGAAAGCTGCTGGCTAAGCATGCCCGTCACGCGGCCTGCGAGTTCTTCGCCGCCGACAAACGACGCGACCGCCACGGCGAGCAGTATCAGCGGGATGAGTGAGACGAACGCATAGAACGCGAGGCTGGCCGCCAGGTACGTGAGATTGCGGTCCGTTGCGAGGACGACGACGGCGTGGACGGTTGCGGTCGTCCCCTCCAGACGGGCGGGAACATACCGGCCGAGCCGAGTATCGATGCTCATCGCAGTACTCTCATCGAGATACCTACCGTCCCCGGCGGTTAGTTATATAATACGTATCGGTGCGGGACGACATCCCCTGATAGGCCAAGGTACCGATATGCCTAGGATACCAAGAGAAGGGCAGGCTTACCAGAATCGTCGTTCGACCACGCCCAGCCGTGTTCCCGACCGCTCGCTGTAGTGGCGGCGGGCTTGATGTAGTTCGTTTGATTATTCAGGTTAAATACGGCATTTGTTTCACGTCCCGAGCAGTACGCCGGAACATGGAGTACGATATCGGGAGGGACGAACCGGTGAGCATGGCCGTGATCCGGGTGGTGAGTGTCACTGAAGGGCAAGAGCCACAGTCTCTCCCACCGCTAGCAAACGTTCTCGATACCGATGCGTTGAATGCCCTGTTTGGCCCCAGAGGTGACGGCACGGCACGACCCGGTGGACGGCTCTCGTTCGTCTACAGCAACTGTCGGCTCACCATCGACAATGGGGAGTATCTCACGTGCCAACTGCTCGAAGATCAGTGACCCGGGTCACGAACGGGGACGAGACCCTCGGCCATGAGGCGGCGGGCAATCACGACGAGCCCGTTCCCGAACCCCTCGCCGAAGACCGCCTGTTCCGCTTTCGACTCGGGCATGATCGAACTCACCAAGATCGACCCGCGGTCGACCAACAGAAGCCGACCGATCGCAGTGTGATCTTCGGTAGTGTTCTCCCCGTGCAACCATTCCAGGCCCGACACGAACGTCGTGGCGGCCGGCACAGTCGCTTGCACCTCCTCTTGCAGTGACGACGTCAACGTGCCAACGAGTAACTCGATGTCGTCCTCGACCTCGTTGAGAGTCTCGATGAGGTCCGCTGTCAACAGCGACTCGTCACCGATGACGAGCACGATCTCGTCCGCCGCCGTCTCGATGAGTTGCTCCGTCCGGTTCTCGACCGCGTCCTGCCCATCCAGTGCCCACACCTCCTGGGCGGACGACTCGTCGTCCTCCTCCACGATGTCGACCGACTCGAGAGCGTTCTGAAGGCGCTCGACACGGTCCTCGTACTGGTCACGGAGCGTCTCAGTTGCCTCCTCCAGCGGGACCGCACGAAACTGCTGGGGACTCGAATGCTGAATTTCGACCAGTCCCTGGACCTCGAGGACGCGTATCGCATCATAGACCCGAGTTCGGGGAACCTCAGTCAGGTCGCTGAGTTTCTTCGCGGTGCCCGTATTGAGACGAGTCAACCCGACGAAACATCGGGCCTCGTACTCCTTCAACCCGAGTTGTTGCAGGACTTCGATTGCTTCCTCCACGTTTGCATCAATATCCATATTGTGTCCCAACCGTCTGGAGAGCTCCAGAGGCTTACCTGGGGTTTTGCCTCCAGACAGATAGGAGTTGTCACTCTCGACGTAAAGACCTGCTATATCGAAGTCGCCGATCGCTGATCTGGGGGTGAGTCCGGCTGATTCGCCCGGGCTCGCGATAGTAGTGTGATGACTTTAGTTACAACATTAGACCCGGTAATTTCGTACTATCGACGTCCGAGAAACGCGAAGGTAGATCTGTAACCTATTTAATCACAAAAGATATATCGGGGGTGGAGGCAAACAGTGTTACCGGTACGCAGTCCAGTTCTGTGTCCCAACCACTGCGCTGCTGCGTACCGGTCCGGTCATCTCGCGTGGCCGGGTTCGTCCGGCCGGTATCGACCAATACAATGACTATCGATTCAATCGAGGACCCACCGTCTACTGCGGTCGAACAACTCGAACGGTTCGGGTTGAGTGCCTACGCTGCACGGACGTTCGTCGCGCTGGCGAGGCTCGGGTCCGGAACGGCGCGGGACGTGAGCCAGGTGTCAGAGGTGCCACGGACCCGGGTGTACGATGCGATCGACGAACTGCACGACCAGGGTCTCGTCGACATCCAGCACTCCTCGCCCAAACGGTTCTGGGCGATCTCCTCCGAAACAGCGAGCCGAACGTTCGAACACGAACTCCAGCGCCGCACCGAAATACTGCGGACTGCGCTGGACGAGATCGAACCAGCCCAGCGACGAGCGGAACAGCGAGGTGTCTGGACAGTCAATGGAGAGACAGCCATCACAAACCGTGTGCTGGAGTTTTTCGCCAGCGCGGACGACGAGATCGTCTACATGACCGTCGAGGACCTCCTGACCGACGAGGTCATCGAGGCGTTAGGGGAGACAGCGGATCGGGGTGTCTCGATCCACCTCGGCGGCGTTTCACAGGATGTCCAGGACCGCATTCAGGACACGATTCCCGGCGCGACGATGTTCGAGTCGCTGTGGGTGTGGTCGGATACGGCGGCCGGCCGGCTCATGATGGTGGACGGGGAAAAGACACTCGTGAGCGCACTCGTCAACGGGGCGGAAGCGACCCGATCTGACCCGCGGTCGGAGACAGCAGTCTGGGGCGAGGGTGACACGAATAGCCTGGTCGTGGTCCTGAAGGCGATTTTCACCTGGCGACTCGACACCGGCGAGCCTAAATAGCGTGAATCATACGGTGCACACCACTAATAGTGATTATTGTCGGTCTGTTCCGGATCGACCGCACGCAATCGCGCGGTTGTACCGGTAAATCGCTACAATAATCACTATAACACAAAACATGAACCGAAAACTTGTAAGACTCACCGCTCCCCTGTGGACCTAAGACACGATCATGACCGATCAACCAGATGGGCCCGACACGCTGTCAGGGAAAGACGGCGCGGTTCGGGCCGAACACGACTGGACATCCAGGCCGCCGAGTACTGCAGTTATCGAGACGGTTGCAGTCGCGTGTGATTGTGAGCCAGCGGGACTCGAACCGCTGTACGAGGTCGTCGATCCAGACGCGTTGGACACACTCGTCCGGTCTAGTAGGGACGGTCCAGTGGCCGACGGAACGACTGTGACGTTCGAGGTTGCCGATATGTCCGTAACTGTTCATGGCGGCGGCACGGTCGTGGTCCGACCTTTCGAATCCGGATCGGGTGATACCCAAGAGTGAACGAGACCACCGGCGTCATTCGGATCGCCCTCGTGACTCAGCAGTGATCGAATCGGAAACGGGGCAGGCCTCCGTTTAGGGGTTAGTGAGCGACGGTTCTTCGGGCAATCCGTCCAACACAGCCTCGAACTGTTCGTCGGGCCGATACTCGATAGTTCCGTGGTCCGCATCGTGTTCGACGATGCCGTGATCCGCTAACTTCGGGAGGTGGCAGTGGGTGAGTTGAATGGCGAGTTGATCCCGGTTCATCTGTCGCTTATCGGTGATATCCGGTTCGGCCTGATGCAACTGGTCGATGAGGTCATCGATCGGCGTCTCCCCGTTTCCGTTGTGCCGGAGGTGTTCGATGAGCCTTCGCCGGTGTCGATCAGCGACGAGTGCGAGACACGCATCGAGACTGTCGTCGTTCATGGTGTGCGATTCTATTCCTAAGTATATCAACCAGCGACATTTTCACGCTCTCAAAATTTGTGATGAACTGAGTTACAGTATGGTGGGTGTACTGGGTCTGCTTTCAGGGAGACAGTAGAAGACGGATGTCGCTGCTGACTCGAAATAAGAGTTACGCACGACCGTATCAGTACGTCCTGTAACTCACCGACCCGACGTCGATACGCACGAGCGTGTTCTCCGCCCAGTCGTCCGGGTCAGCGCCGTAGCGCTCGTTGATCCGTCGGTTAGCTTCGCGGTTTGCCGTCTCGTCTTCGACGACCGTCGCCGTTCCCAGCAGCGTGACCGCCCAGTCGGGATTACCCGGGTCTCCGGATTCGGCCGCCAGTGAGACCCGCGGGTTCTCGCGGACGTTGGCGAGTTTCCGACCCGTCGTCATCAGTTCGACGACGCCGTCATCGTACCGGAACCAGAGCGGCGCGACGTGTGGCCGGTCGTCGGTGCTGGTCGCCAGAAACCCCGTCTCCGGGTTTCCAGTGAGAAACGCCTCGACCTCCTCGGGTACCGCTTCGGACATGCTACAGAGTCGGTCCCGTCTCGCAATAAGCCCTGGCACAGACGGCTGTCGTCCCGAAATACACCCGCGCCCGAACGCAGCAGCATCTCGCAATGAGTGCAGACCCGACACGCACGCGAGTCGGCGGAGTGTGGCTGTGGTCTACCGGACCGTGACGTATCCTTCGCGGCACTCGGGGCAGAGGTCGCCGTCGCGGAGCGACGTTTCGGTGCGCGTCCACTGGTGCCCGCAGGCCTCACAGCCGATCCCGTCGTCGTCGGGGCTCTCGATCTCGAACGACGTCTCCGGGGACGCCGTCTCGACTGCCTCGTCGACCTGCTGGCCACCGTCGGCAGTCGCCGTCTCGCTACTGCCCAGTTCGGCCGGCGTATCCGTCTCCGGGGACGAGGACAGGATAACCCCTCCCTCGGGCCCGGCGTCCTCGTCCGGGGTTTTCTCGTCACCCTCTGTCGTCGGTGTCGTGTTCACGGACGACGGGTCGGAACCGGTTTCCGAACTGGATTCCGCGTCCCCGTCCCGGTCGTCCGCAGTCGTCAGGTCTCGGGATTCGAGGATCTCCGCGTCGTCGTCTCCGTCCGTCGTTCGGGCACCGTCGTCTGCCGGGTCGGTCCTGTCTTCTGGTTCGTCAGAGAACTCGGCTCCGGAGTCGACAGCCCGCTCTGTCTCGGTTTCTTCGACTGCGTCGCTCTCCTGGTCCGCATCGACGCCAGTCCCGGAGTCGTCGGCCGGGTCCCGCGTGGCGAGCACCTGTTCGTTCCGGTAGAGTTCCTCCCGGTCGCCACAGCGACTACAGACCTGGTACTCCCGGCAGATCAACACCGTGCCGTCCCGCCGGTCCTGTTCCCGTTCCTCTATCTCTGTCGTGTCGTAGACGTGCCCTAAAACAGTGCACTGAAGGCCCATACTCCCCTTTGGACACGGTCCGAAATAAATATGCACGAATTGTCATTCGCACGTCTGACGCCCCCGGGAGACCCTGCGACTTAATCGCCTCGGACTCCTGCGTCGAGGGGATGGGAGACCTCCGACACAACCCCTACGAGAGCGTCGAGTGGGACGAAGTCAGACACCACGAGGCCCAGTTGCACGCACACACGGCTCACCCACCGACGGACGGCCACAGCGGCACGGACCCGCCGGAGACGGTCATCGACGACTACCACGCGGCCGGCTACTCCGTGCTCGCGTTGACCGGCCACGAGTACAACATCTCGGAGCCGACCTGGCCGTGGCACGAGTGGGACCGCGACCCGGCACAACTGGGGATGGTAGCGGTCCAGGCCGCGGAACTGGGCGGGAGCGACGACGGCATCGACCACGACCTCGTGAGTCTCTTCTGTGACCTGGCGGACACCAGCGGGCTCTCGGTGCACGAAGCCCTCGACGCCATCGGAGAGGCCGGCGGACTCGCGTTTTTCCCCCACCCGAGCAGGTACGACGACGGCGGGGACTGGTACGTCGAGTACGTCGAGTCACACCCACACCTGCTCGGAGTCGAGGTGGTCAACGCGGCCGACCGCTACCCGACCGACCGCGACGTGTGGGACACCCTCCTCGAACGGGTTGCCCCCGACCGGCCCGTCTGGGGCTTTGCCAACGACGATTACCACGGACGCGGCGAGCCATACACGTTCGACCGGTCGCGCAACCTTCTCTTGCTCGAAGAACTGTCGGCCGAGGCGGTCCGGGAGGCACTGGTCGAGGGGGAGTTTTTCTACCAGCACGTCGTCGAAGGCGACCCGCCAGTGGTCGAGGCCATTCGTCACGACCCCGACCGGGCCGAACTACGCGTCGAGGCGCGAGACGACGACGCGATCCAGTGGGCGTCGGCCGGGTCGGTCGTCGGACGCGGCCGGCGGTTTCGCTACCGCGATGCCGACGTCGATGGGTACGTCCGGGCCCGCCTCGTCACCGACGGCGGCAGCGAAACCGGCACCCAGCCGTTCCTGCTCGAGTGACTCGACCAGGCCGGGGAGTCTGTCGGGATAGCGATACGACATCCCGGGCCGAGGGATAAATTCCCCCGCTGAAACCCCGAAACGTTGAAACCACAGACAGACGACTGCGTAGACATGCCACGCAAATTCGACATGGACCGGCGAGCGTACCTGAAAACCGTCGGTGCCGTGGGTGTGTCGGCGGCGGTCGCCGGGTGCGGCGGCGGCAGCGACGATACCATCGTTCCCGGGACAGCGTCGGGGTTTCCGCCCTTCGAGTACACCGAGGAGGGCGAACTCGTCGGGTTCGACGTCGAGTTGGCCGAGACGGTCATCGACCGTGCGGGCTACGAGCAGGGCGAGTGGGTCGACATCGAGTTCGACTCGCTCATCCCGTCGCTGACCGACGGCGACATCGACCTGATCGCCGCAGCGATGACCATCAACGACGACCGCGACCAGACGATCGACTTTTCGGACCCCTACTGGGAGTCAAACCAGGCGGTCCTCGTCAGCGAGGGCGGCGACTTCCAGCCCGAGAGCACAGACGACCTGGAGGGCGTCCGTGTGGGCGCCCAGTCCGGGACGACCGGCGAGGACCAGGTCGAGGGGCTCATCGACGACGGCGTCGTCAGCGAGGACGACTACCGGCAGTACGACAACTATACCCTCGCAGTCCAGGACCTGGAGAACGGCAACGTCGACGCCATCGTCATCGACATCCCGGTGGCCAGAAACTTCGCCGACAGTCGGTCCGTCGTCGTCGCCTTCGAGATCGAGACCGGCGAGCAGTTCGGCCTCGGCATGCGCGAGGACGACGACCGACTCTCGGATGTCAACGACGCCCTCGCCGAGATGCAAGACGACGGCACCTACGACGACCTGGTGAGCGAGTGGTTCGAGTGACGTAGATGGCGGTCGCCGCTCCTGCTGATCTGGCCGCCGTTCTCCAGACGGGCGACTGGGCGTTCGTCCTCGGCAACTGGCGGGTGTTGCTCCTCGGGGCGGTCGTCACCGTTGTGTTGATGGCGACGAGTCTCACGCTCGGCTTCCTCGCCGGGTTCCCCGCGGGCGCGGTCGAGGCCTACGGGTCGGGCTGGACGAAAGAACTCGTCAGCACGGCGGGCGTCGTCCTGCGCGGGACGCCCATCGTCGTGTTGATAGTCCTGTTTTTCTTCGGGATACCGGTCCCGAAACTGGGGTCGGTGCCGGTCGTCGACGTCAGGCTCTCGGCGTTTCTCGCGGCGACGCTCGCGCTCGGACTGCGCAGCGGCGCCTACCAGAGCCAGGTGTTTCGCGGTGCGATCCAGTCGATAGACGAGGGCCAACTCGAGGCTGCCCGGTCGGTCGGGCTCACACACCGCCAGGCAGTGCGCCACGTCATCTTTCCCCAGGCGGTGCGCCGGTCGGTCCCGGGCTTCCAAAACGAGTTCACGATCGTCCTGAAAGACACGAGCGTGGCCTTCGCCATCGGACTGGCCGAACTGTTGACCCGCGCCGAAAACCTCTACCTGCAACCCGGTCGTGACACCGCTATCATGGAAGTCATTATCGTCATCAGCGCCGTCTACTTCGTCCTGACGTTCGCGACCAACCGGACGCTGGACTACCTGGGCGACGCCTTCTCGATCCCGGAGGGGTCGGAGTGAGTCTCCTCGAGATCGAAGACGTCGACAAGTCCTACGGCGACGAGGAGGTCCTCCACGACGTCAGTCTGGCGATGGACCAGCGCGACGTAGACGTTATCGTCGGCCCCAGCGGGTCGGGCAAGTCGACGCTGTTGCGGTGTGTCAACCGACTCACCGAGGTCGACGACGGCGCGATCTACCTCGACGGCGAGGAGATCCACGGGATGGACGAGAACGACCTCAGGCGCCGCGTCGGGATGGTGTTCCAGGATTTCAACCTGTTCGCCCACCGCAGTGCCCTGGGTAACGTGACGCTCGGGCTCACCGAGGTGCTGGAACTGTCCGAGACCGAAGCCAAAAGTCGGGCCGAGGAGTTCCTCGGACGGGTCGGACTGGCCGACCAGGCCGACTCGTATCCCTCACAGCTGTCGGGCGGGCAGAAACAGCGCGTCGGCATCGCCCGCGCGCTGGCGATGGACCCCGACCTGCTGCTGTTCGACGAACCGACGAGCGCGCTCGACCCCGAACTCATCGGCGAGGTACTGGCGGTAATGGAAGACCTCGCCGAGGGGGGGATGACGATGCTGTGTGTCACCCACGAGATGGGCTTCGCCCGGTCTGCTGCCTCGACAATAACCTTCCTCGACGGCGGGCGGATCGTCGAGCGCGGACCGCCCGAACAGCTGTTCGAGACCCCCGAGAAAGAACGGACGCGGACGTTCCTCGGCCAGCTGACGGACCTGAACCGATGACCGACGGCGAGGCGGTAACCGACCCGACAGAGACCCGCGGGTCGACAATCGGATCGCTCCCGGGGCGGCGCCGGCTGGTCGTCGTCGCCGTCGGGAGCGTCTTCTGGACCTGGCTGCTCGCCCGCTGGGCCTACCACAATACCGTTCTCGACTGGGTGGCCACCGCGTTCGGCACACCGGACCTGGTCCGGGCCGAACAGGGCGTCCGGGGCCGCGAGGGGTGGATCCCGGCCGCGCCGTTCGAGGGGGCCGCCGAGGCCGTCGACGGCGTGGCCGCGACGCTGGGACCGGCGTCGGCGCTCGTCGACTGGCTGGTCTGGCTGTTCGACCTGGCGGCGTTCGCGACGACGACCGCGCCCGCCCTGGCCGCCGGTGCGTTCGTGACCGTCTATCTCACCGTGGTGTCGATGCTGCTGGGCCTCGTGATCGCGGTGCCTCTCGCCGTCGCCCGGATATACGGCGGTCGCGGCCTCCGGTCTATCGCGCTGGCCTACACGGAACTGATCCGCGGGACGCCGCTTCTGGCCCAGCTGTTCTTCCTGTACTTCGGCCTGCCGCTGGCCCAGATAGCCGAGAGCGTCGGTTTCACCGGTCAGGGACCGGTCCCGCGCGCCGCGGCGGCCGTCGCCGTCGTCGGCTTCACGATCAACTCCTCGGCCTACCAGTCCGAGTACATCCGGTCGGCGCTCCAGTCGGTCGACCCCGGTCAGCTGACTGCGGCCCGGGCCGTCGGGCTATCCGAGCTCGGCGGGATCCGACACGTCGTCCTGCCCCAGGGGCTGCGCTTTGCCATCCCCGGGTGGACCAACGAGTTCGTCTACCTCATCAAGTACTCCTCGCTCGCGGCGTTCATCACCGTCCCCGACCTGTTCCGGCGCGCGCGAACCATCGGTTCGGAGACGTTCCAGTTTACCGATATCTACGTCATCGTCGGGCTGTTCTACCTCGCGCTCGTGCTGACGACGGCGCTGGCGATGGGGCGACTCGAACGCTGGGTGGCCATCCCGGGACTGGGCAGTGCGAGCGACCGCGGCTGACCAGGGTAGCAGCGCTACTCGCGAGCGTCGTGAGCGGCCCTGACGTGTTCGCGGGCCTCCTCGGGCGTCATGCCGCGGACGCCACAGGAACAGGACCGTAACTCCGGGTCGGCCAGTTCGCCGGTCTTCTCCTCACCGGCGCGGGTCAGGTCGTCCGTCTCGGGGTCGTACTCGTAGGTGACGCGATACGTGACCTGGGCGACGCCCTCGATCCGGTGGGTCTCCCCGGGGTCCGGGTTTTCGATCGCGTCGGCGTGTTCGGCCTGCATGGTGTCTTCCCACTCCGCCAGCGTCGCCTCGGGGTCGCGCTCGTCGGTCATACCGGCGCGACGCTCGCGACCGACAAAAACGCGACGGCAGCGCCCCTCGTGTCATACGGTCGTGCGTACCCAATTTCGGCAAGCGGTAGCGCGGAGCCCCCGGCCTCGAGGAGCGAGCGAAGCGAGTAGGGCGGGGTAGTTTACAGCCGGAGCCGGCGGATAGTCGTACCCGAGGTTTCGAGGTCGGCCTCGGCGGCGGCGGCGACGAACACCTGGTTCTCGCCGCGGCCGATGTCGACCGTACACTCGAACTCGCCGTCGGTGACGCCGACGGTCTTCCTGGCGGCGGGCGTCTTGACGGCGACCCGTTCGCCGGTGGTCTGGCCGGAGACGACGAGCTTGTTCCCGCGGAACTGCGTGTCGACGCGGAGCGCGGGGCTCACGTCCGGTTCGTGGACAGCGTGTTCGCGATAGCGCTCGTGGACGAACGTGGGCGTCTCGACGGGTTCGCCGGCGTCGATACCGTGTGCGAGGCGGACGTACTGGGCCATCGACCACGCCAGCGGCGTCGCCGAGCCGGTCCCCTCGCCGAACTCCCAGTCGTACTCGGTGTTGTCCTGGCGGTCCCAGACCTGTTCGGCGATCATCCGCCCGGAGTTGGCGAACTGCTGCATCGCCCGCAGACACTCCTCGGGGGTGAGGTCGTCGTCGTCTGTCAGGAGTTCGTACTCGCCGCGCTCGCCGGTCAACAGCGGCCACAGGCGACCCTTGCCGGCGTTCTCGACCGACCAGGGGGCGCCCACGTCCTCGCGCTCGCGCTCGCCGTACCCGTCGCCGTTGTACCGGTAAAAGCCCGCGCCGATGTCGGCGTCGACCCGGATCGTGTCGTCGACCTCGGCGACGGAGTTTTCGATGACCTCGTCGTCGGCCGGGTAGATTCCCAGCCGGACGAGTTCGAGGAAGCCGCCGTCGATGATGTCCCGTTCGTCCAGTGTCGGGCCGGCGTTGGCCAGCGTCCGCAGGTGGCCCGCGTCCGGGTCGCCGTTCCGGGTCACGCGCACGAAGTACGGCGTGTGCTCGTGACGGTCGGTCCCCGTCTTCGTCGCGGTCCACTCTTCGACGTTGTTGACCCAGTGGTCGGCCAGCCCCAGCCACACCAGGGCGTCGGCCTCGTGGCCCTCGTCGATCGCGAGCTTGGCCGCACACGCCAGGCCGGCGACCTCCGTCGCGATCGACGACGGCGAGTAGCCCGACTCTTCCTCCCAGCGTTCCTGGGCCGTCGCCGGGCCGTGGCGGGCCACGTAGTCCGACGACCGCTGGACGTTGACGTAGTCGTAGGGCACGTCGTCGAACTCGAAGCCACGCTCGGCGAGCTGGTAGGCCATCACCTGCGGGAAGGAGACGTTGTCCATCTGTTCGCCGCCCCACCGGGTGATACCGTTGACGTAGGTGTTCTGCGGGATGAAGCCGGTTTCGTCCTGCTGGTACTCGTAGATGTAACTCAGCTGTTCGACGGCGACGTTCAGGACTTTCTCGGCGTTGAACGCCGAGAACACCTGGTAGAGGTCACGCGACCAGACGAAGTTGTAGCCGTACCCCTTGGGCTCGTCGGCGGTGACGGCCTCGCCCCACGGAACCGACGGCGAGGCGATCGAGGCGCCGTGGTAGGTCTTGTCCTCGACGGCCAGCAACCCCATCAGCGCGCTGCGGTACTGGTTTGCGAGTTCCGCGTCGCCGGTGACCGCGTCGGGCAGGTCACGGTCGGCCAGAAACGACTGCCAGGTGTCGCGGTACTCGGTGTCGACGGTCTCGAACCCGCGGTCGAGTGCGCCGGTCGCCTCCCCCAGCGCGGCGGCGGTGTCGGCGTGGCGGGCGAACCCGAGTGCCAGCGTCTCCTCGGTCTCGTCACCGCTGCCGAGTCGCCCGATCAACACCGCCCCGTCGACGTCCACTCTGGACCGCGACTGAGGGAGTTCGCCGTCCGCGAACAGTTTCCGGAGTCGCTCGCCGCCGGCGACGTCGACGGTCGCCCAGTCGAACCGGCCGGTCGCAGACATCGCGACGGCCACCGAGTAGCCCTGCTGGTCCTCGTCGACCAGCAGCGACTCGCCGCGCTCGCCGGTGTAGGCTTCCGAGTCACGGGCCACGAGGTGGTGGTACCCCTTCTCGCCCAGGCGCAGGCCGCGGTCGATGGCGTCGCTGTTGGTCAGGGCCGTGTCGGCGACCGCGAACACGTCGTACTCGACGTCGTCGTCGGACTCGAAGGTGACGTCGGCGATGATGGCGTCGTGTTCGGGGTCGGTAGCGTACTCGACGACGAGTTCCCACTCGTGGCCCTGCCCGCGGCCGGTCTCGGCGAAGACGTGCCGGAACGTGAGCGCGTCGTCGGCGGTCGGTTCGACCCGGCGTTCGACGGAGCTTTCCCGGGTCCGGCGCTCGCGATGGGTTCTGACGGTGTATCCGCTCCCGTCGCGGGCCCGCACCAGGAAATCCAGCGTCCGGAGGTTCATCAGGTCGATCCGCGGGAACCGCGCCTCAGTCAGTGCGCCCTCGGTGAGCGTGAACCACACTCTGGAGGGGGCCTCCGAGTGGTGGTCGGCCGCGGTACAGAGGCCGAACTTCTCGCCGGTGGTCCAGGTCGGCCGCTCGGGCGGGCCCTCGATGTCGCTGGTCACCGTCGGCAGCGCCTCCAGGTCGTGCAACAGCGCCGTCGTCCGCAGGCGGATGGCGTGGGGCCAGCACAGCGGCGTCGCGCTGTCCAGGTCGCCGTCGTCGAACGCCTGTTCGGCGAGATAGCCGACGTTGCTCGCCAGCGGGCCGTCTTCGTCGAGCAGCTGGTACAGGTCCGCGGCCCGGCCGACGTAGGCCTCGCCGTTGTGGCCACGTTCGTCGAGGAACACGCCCATGCGAGCGGCCGCCAGCGCACCCATCGCCGTCGTCACCGACCATACCTTCTCGCTGTCCTGGTCGGCGGCACGCCAGCGGTCGCCCTCGTACCTGATGAGTCCCGCCAGTTCGCTGTCGATAGGGTTGCGAAACAGCGTGTCCAGCGTCGTCTGGACGTGGGCGGCCAGGCGGTCGACCTGCTTCCTGTCGACGGTCGTGCCGTCGACGGCGTCGTACTCCAGCACCGCCTCGACGAGCACGAGCGTCGACGCGTCGATACGGTGGTCGGGCGTCCCGTCGGCCACCCGCATCCCGTAGGCCTCCCGGTCGTCGTCCCAGACGGCTTCCAGACCGCCCAGCACGGTCTCGGCGCCGGCCTGGGCACGCTCGCGCAACGGCGCTCTGACGGGTGCCCGCGCGACCGCGGAGAGCGCCTCGATGTACGTCGCGGCCGTGTGGGTGAACTGTCCGATCGCGTCCTCCCAGACGTTCTGACAGGGCTGGGGGAGGCCGTTGTCGTCGATGCTGCGAACCATCGCGTCGACGGACTCCTCGATGGTCTCCCGGGCGGCGACCGCGACGTCGTCTGTGAGTTCACCGTGGCGCTCGCGCAACAATGTCGCCAGGAACGTCGTCACCTTCGCCGTCTGGTCGGCCTGGTGCTCCTGGGAGTCCTCGTTGCGTTCGACGTTGGCGTTGGCCCACCCCGGCGCGAGCGACCCGTCGGTCGCCCAGACGCGGTGGGGCCAGGTCCCGTCGGACAACTGTGCCTCGCAGTGAAACCGCGCGCTGCGTTCCAGCGCGTCCAGCGTGTCGAACTCCAGGCGGTCGCTCGCTGCGAGCAGGTGGTGGGCCACCTCTGCGTCGTCCCGGAACCAGACGTACCCGTACCCCCCGGAGTTCGCGTAGAAGGGGTCGAACTCCGGGCCGGCGATGTGGCCACCCGAGGGCGCTTCCAGCAGGTCGATCACCCGCATGTCCGTCCGGACGAGCGAGGCCCGGGGCACGTCGCTTGAGACGTGGGTCAGCGTGCGGTCGCGGGCGGCGACCCGGATGGCGTCGGCCGTCTCGTGAGTGGTCGCACACTGGCGCAGGTCCGCCAGCGCCGTCCCGCGGTCGACCACGTCGTGGTCGGACAACTGGGTCACGAGCGTCGTCCGACTCCCCGGTCCCTCGCGTTCCAGCGGTGCCGTCACGACGAAGTCACCGCTCAGCCGCGTCTGGTCGTGGGGGATCGCCCCCTCGCCGCGCGGGAACTCCACGGGGTGTTCCGAGAGGATCTCCGCGAACCGCTCGGGGCGCTGGCCGTGGACGCCGTTCAATCCCGTCGAGGCGCCCACGTAGTCGTGTTCGTGTCGGTGGAACACCTCCAGCGCCTGTGACCCCGCGGGGCCGCCGTTGTCGTGGATGAGCGAGCCGACTTCCGCCTCTTTCCCTTCTGGTGCGAGCGTCAGAAACGCGACCAGGTGGGCGTCGGTCGGGTACGCCCCCCGCAGTTCGACGTGTGTGACGTGTGCCCGACCCAGCGTCAGGTCGTACTGGTGGACGGTGTAGGAGCCGGCGTCGTACTCCGTCTCGACCAGGCGCGTGTCCCGGTAGTAGTGCTGTCTGATGGTTTCCAGGTCCGTGAACCACCGCGTTTCCCCGTCTGCCCGGATCCCCAGTTTCGAGCGGTCGACCCCATACAGTCCGGAGAGCGAGGACGAGTAATCCCTGAAGGAACCGTCCGGAGAGACGTGAACGAGTCTGTCACCGTGGCCCGAGAACGCCCCAGTCACCGTGGAGCTCTCCTCGGGATAGCGTTCGGAGCGAGCGCGCTTGTACTCGTCAAGCGCCGTCGTCAGCCGCATGGTTCCCCATTCGTACAGCCACATATAAATCTACGACTATCGGAACGAGACGTGCGACCACACAGGACTGTGCCGCCGCTGACCGTATCGCCGGCAGGCGGTCATCTCCTCGGTGTCACCCGTGCTCGACCACGCAGAGCAGCCGGGCTCACGGGGAGAGTGGCCGGGATCAGCTCTCGCTGATGTCGGCCGGGAGGACGGCCACGCTGTCGACGACGACGCCCGCTTCGTCCGCCAGCGTCTCGCCGGTCACGAGGTCTGTAGCGTCGGTGATCGGGCCGGCGCCGACGATGACCGGATCCTCACCGAAGTTCAACACGACGACGACAGCGTCGTCATTCGGCGGGTCACGGCCGTACCCGACCACGCGGTCGGCGAGGCCCTCGTGGACGTCGAGGTCGATCCGCGTCAGGTCGGCGCCGGCTCCGAGTGCGGGCTTGCTGGAGCGCGCATCCGCCAGCGCACGGACGTGGTCGGTCAGCGACTCGTCGACGTGCTCCCACGCGAGGTCGTCGCGTTTGCCCCGCTGGCCGAACTCCTGGCCGGCGTACACCATCGGCGACCCCGGCAGGGTGAACAGTGCGCCCAGCGCCGCCTCCGCGGCGGGCTTGCCACACTCGACCACGTAGCGGGCCTCGTCGTGGTTCTCGGCGTACAGCATGAATCCCGAGTGGTCCGGAAAGCCGATCGCGGCCCGCTCGTCGAGCGCGCTGAGGATGTCCTCGGCCGGGGCGTCACCGCGCCCGACGCGCCGGAGCGCGGCGTAGGTCGTCGAGTCGAAGTGCTGGTCGAACAGTCCGGCCTGGAAGTCCGGGATGTACGGGATCGTCTCGTCCAGGAGCAGGAACTCGGAGTCCTGTTCTTTCAGGCGGTCGTGGATCTCCTTCCAGAAGGAGTTGGGGACGGCCCACGCCATGTCACACCGGAAGCCGTCGACCAGCGGCGCCCACTCGTCGACCGCGTCCAGGAGGTGCCGTCGGACCTCGAGGTTGTCGAAGTTGAAGTTCGCGATGTGCTCCCAGCCGAAGTACGTCTCGGGTTCGGTGTCGGTCCGCCAGTCGTACCAGTCACGGTACTCGCTGTCGGGGTCCGAGACGGCCTCCTCGAAGAACGGATGGGTCCGCGCCGAGTGGTTACACACCAGGTCGAACAGGACCTTCATCCCCCGGTCGTGGGCCTCGTGGACCAGTCGTTCGTAGTCCTCGCGGGACCCGAGGTCGTCGGCGACCGAGAAGAAGTCCGTGATGTTGTAGCCGTGTGGCGCGTGGTCGTTCTGCAGGACCGGCGTCAGCCAGATGGCGTCGATACCCAGCGACTCGATGTAGTCGAGGCGGTCGATGACCGCCTCGAACGGCGTCTCGTCGCCGTGCTGACCGGCGAAGGTCCGGACGTACACCTCGTAGATGACCGCGTCCTCGGCCCAGGCCGGCGGGTGGTAGGGTTGGGAGAAGCTCAGACTCACCTCGCTCGGGGCCGGACTATCGGTTCCCGCGTCCGGGCCGCCGTCGCCACGCGTCTCGGTGCCGCCGTCGGTGACGATGTCCGGCGTCGACGGGTCGATATCGACCGTGTCGGGCACGCTGTACCCGGTCTGTCCCACCGCGACGGCGTAGACGCGGACCTGGTCGGAGAGTCGCTCGACCGGGATCGTGAGCCGGGGGCCGGAGACGTTCACGTCGGACAGTTCGAGCGGGTCGCGGTCGTCGAGTTCGAACTCGACGTCGATATCGGCGGCGTCTTCCCCACCCGCGGGGTGGGCGGCCACGTCGGCACGGACGACCACTTCGTCGCCCTCGATGGCCGCCGACAGCGAGACGCGCGGTCGGCCGGTCTTACCCGGTCCGCTGCCCGCCGCGCCGGCACCGCTGCCGCTGCCCGAACGCGCCGACCCACTGGCGCCACTGAAGAACTCGCCACCGGAACCGCTCCGCTGGCCCGACTGTCCCGAGTATCCCGACCCCCCGGCGGGGACCCTCGGCGCGAGTCCGCCCGGGAACACCCGGATCGTCAGGTCGTAGTCCCCCTCGGGCGCCGTGAGCCGGACGACGTATCGGCCGGGTTCGTCGGGAACGAAGTGTTCGACTGCCTCGTCGCCGACGGACGCCGTCGAGTCTTCGGGTTGTGAGACGACTTGCCAACTGTACTGCTCCTCTGGGTCCGGGTCGCGCGGCGCGAGCTCGATCTCCTCGCCCGTCGCCACGAACCTCGGTGGGCCCGGATGGTGCATGGTACAATATCCGACGGACGGCCTTTTTGAACTTGCGGTCCCGCGTGGGAGTACAAGAATCATTAACCTCCCCCTGCCCGTTATCGACTGTATGAGCGAACGGAGCGATCTCGGCGGTGGGAGTAGCACAGTCAGCATGGACGTCGACGTCGAAGACGAACGGACGCTCATCAACGTCAGCGGCCAGCGCAACGCGGCAGTGATCGTCGAGGGCGAATCCGGTGAGCGGATCTACCTCCCGCCCGAGGAGACCGAACACGACGAGGAAGACCCCTACCGGCCCAAGGGCGGGGCCGACGACCCCTACGAGGGGATCAGAGAGACCGACTCGCCGTACGGCCCCGTGCGCCGCTCTGACCCCTCTATGGGCATGAACGAACGCCCCAACGGGTTCCAGATCCTCCACCCCGAACCCGTCACGGACGTCCGCTTGCTGCGCTGATAGTGATTATTGTAGCGATTTACCGGTACGACTGCACGCAGTCGTGCGGTCGATCCGGAACAGACCGACAATAATCACTATGAGGCCGACTGGGTTCACCGAGAGCCGCGACGGCGGCGTTCCGGGTAGCGTTCGAGCGGCCGCTCACTGCGGTGTGCGTCGTCGGGGACTTTAACCGCGCTTCGTAGCGTCCTAGCCGCGTCTCGTCGGCGTCCCGAACCCTCCAGCACTGTCTCTATCCGGCACGGACGTTCCCGGAGCCACGAACGACCGACGGGCTGGAGCGTTACTCCAGAATTTCGTTTTAGAACTCGGCGTGTTCGTCGGTGACGTCGCTCCAGGTCCGCTCCTCGTACTCGATGGGCGAGTCGTCGACCAGCGCCTGTTCGATGCCGTCGGCGATCGACCACGAGTTGGGTTCGACCTCGACGATGCAGTTGTCCGGGAGCACCTCCGCAGCACCCGACTCACAGGCAACCACACGCGTGCCAACCGACAGCGATTCGACGTAGGTGATGCCGAAGGGTTCGGCCAGCGACGGCGAGACGAACAGGTCGGCACAGGCGTAGTAGTCGCCGATGTGTTCGCTGGGGACGTAGCCGACGAACTCGACCGAGTCCTCGATACCGAGCAGTTCGGCGAACCGCTGCAGCTGGTCAGAGAGGTGGCCCGTCCCGCCCAGGACGAGGGTCACGTCGTCGCGGTGGAGTTTCTCCATCGCGTACAGCAGGTGGTCGAGCCCCTTCTGGTGGGTGTGGCGGCCGATGAAAAACAGCATCTTCCCGTCGATGCCGAGTTCGGCCTTGATGTCTTTGCCCGTCGTCTCGACCGACGAGAACCCGTTGTAGATGACCGTCGAGTCGCGGCCGTACTCGTCTTGCACTCTCCTTCTGGTCAGTTCGCTCACCGTGACCAGGTGGTCGACGCGGTCCGCGATCCGCTGTTCGGTTTCGACCTCTCTGTCCGGCGGATTCCGGTTTCGGTCCGACGACAGCGAGTGAAACGTCGTCACCCACTGGACGTCGTGGGTCGCCTGGGCTCGCGACCCGGGGCCGTACCCGAACCAGTCGTGTGTGTGGACGACGTCGGCGTCGGCGGCGTAGTCGACGAACTCGCCCGCGAGCCGGTTGATCCGGTCGCGCACGTCACCCTCACCAGTCGGCACGCCGTAGATATTGTCCCTGTCCTCGGGCGCGTACTCGGCGGGCAAGACCAGTTCCATCTCCACGTCGTCGCGTGGCTGGAACTGCTCGTACATCTCACCGATCGCCGTATCGAGACCACCGCTCACGTTCGGTGGGAAGCCCCATCCTAGCATCAACACTTTGGGTGCCATTCGTCTCCCCGTTCGATACTGGGCTACTTTAGTTTATACTGATTGTCGTACAGATTTACCGGGACGGCTATACTGTCGGACACAAGTACGTGAACACGCTTGTCGGTTCTTCACCATCGAGACGTCTCGGAGACCGCCAACCGAAGTATCGAGTGTCGACTTGCGTGTGTCCGACAGTATACACCCGCCGTGTGGCGATACCGAACTGACCGATAACAACCCGAGCAGCCGCGGGACCCCCCCGCACAGTCGGGGCTGTCCGGCGCCAGTGTGTCACAAACGGAACGGCCGGCCCGCCGACTCCCCAGAGAGGAAAAAAGCCGGGAGTCAGCGCACCTCGAGGGGCGCGGTACCGCAGTTGACACAGCGGAACTGGTTGTCGTTGGTCTTTACTACCGGCGCATTACATCTAATGCACTTCAGTCTCGAGTTACGTACTTCACGAGGGTAGCGTGACATGTCCGATAGATTCGCCCGACTGTCGTATATATCCTCCGGAATACTGCACGAGAAGCAAGAAAACGTAGTTTTCGTATATATATAATTATGTTCACCCACATATATACCGTGGTAATCGGTAACACGAATCGAAGACGGGGACGAGTACGACGATCGGACAGTTCGGGGGGTTGACATAGAACCACAACGTTTGAACCGCCCCGGGATCGATTGGGGGGTATGTCTCCACACAGACGGAGCGGCGTATTCCTGCATGTCACGGCCCTCCCGGGGCCCCACGGCGTGGGCGACCTCGGGGCTGGAGCACACTCGTTTCTGTCCTTTCTCGAGCGCGCCGACCAGTCGCTCTGGCAGTTCTGTCCGCTGGGACCGACCTCGGCGCCCCACGGTCACTCGCCCTACGGGTCGTACTCGGCGTTCGCGGGCAACCCGCTGCTGGTCGACCTGACGGACCTGGCCGAGCGGGGCTGGCTCGACGACGACGAGGCCGCACAGCCCGACTGGACGGACCCCCACGAGGTCGACTACGACCGGGTCGCCGAGTTCAAGCGCGACCGCCTCTGGTCGGCGTTCGAGGGGTTCGAGGCCAGCGCCGACGACGACGAGCGCGAGGCGTTCGAGGCGTTTCGCGCCGAAACCGAGTGGCTCGAGGACTTCACGCTGTTCGCGACGCTGAAAGAGGTCCACGACGGTGCCTGGACGGACTGGCCGGACGACCTGGCGGGCCGGGACGAGGCCGCCATGGCGGCCGCCCGGGAGAACCACGCCGAGACGGTCGACTATCACGCGTTCGTCCAGTGGGTGTTCGACCAGCAGTGGGCCAGACTCCGCGAGGCCGCCGCCGACCACGGCGTGGACCTCGTCGGCGACCTGCCGATCTACGTGGCCGCCGACTCGGCGGACGTCTGGGCCAGCCCCGAGGCGTTCCAGCTCGACGCGTCCGGGAAACCCGAGGTCGTCGCCGGCGTCCCGCCCAATCCCGGCGATGGCCAGGTCTGGGGGAACCCACTGTACGACTGGGACCACCTCCGCGAGACCGGCTACCAGTGGTGGGTCGACCGCCTGGACCGCCTGCTCTCGCAGGTCGACCTGGCGCGGATCGACCACTTCAAAGGGTTCGACGAGTACTGGGCGGTGCCCGCGGACGCCGGCTCGGCTGCCGCCGGCGAGTGGCGCGACGTGCCCGGCGTCGACTTCTTCGAGACCGTCCGCGCCGAGCTCGGCGAACTACCGTTCGTCGTCGAGGACCTGGGCTTTCTGGACGAGGGCGTGGTGGGACTGCGCGACCGGTTCGACTTCCCGGGGATGTACGTCCCGCTGTACGCCAACTGGTGTAACGACGGCGACCGGTACAAACCGACAAACTACCCGGACAACGCCGTGGCCTACACCTCGACCCACGACTCCGACACCGTCGTGGGCTGGTACCGGGAGCTGAACGACCGCCAACGCGAGTGTGTCAACTACGCGCTCGCGACCGACGGCGACAGCATCGCCTGGGACCTCCTGGAGGCTGTCTGGCACTCCGAGGCCCGGACCGTCCTGACGACGATGCCGGACCTGCTGGAACTGGGCAGCGAAGCGCAGTTCAACGTCCCCGGGACGACCGAGGGTAACTGGCGCTGGCGGGTCACCGAGGAGGCACTCGACGAGGACCTCGCTGGCCGGCTCGCCGGGCTGACGGTCTCCGCGATGCGATAACTCACTGCACGGTTTCCCGACCGCCGTCGCGATGCGCTAATCGCCTTCGCGATACGCTGACCCACGCGGGGCTGGATGCCGTCGACTGTCGGGCCCGCTCATACTGTCGGACACAAGTACGTGAACACGCTCATCGGTGTTTCACTATCAAGACGTCTCGGAGACCGCCAAACGAAGTATCGAGTGTCGACTTGCTCGTGTCCGGCAGTATCAGGGCTCGGTCCGACCGAACTCGTCGACAATACTGACCTTGCCGTCGCCGACTTCGATGTCGATGAGCGTCTTGACGGGGTGGTCGATCCCGTCCAGCGCGTCCTCGCCGCCGATCTTGCGGATGGCGACGACAATGTCGACGATGTCGGCCCCGATGTCGTCGAGCGCCGTGACGATGGCGGCCATGGTCCCACCGGTCGAGATGAGGTCGTCGAGCAGGAGGACGCGGTCGCCCCGATCGACGTCGTTGATGTACATTTCGCTCTCGGCGTACCCGGTCGATTTGGCCAGCGACACCTCGCCCGGGAGTCCGTACTCGCGTTTGCGGATGACGACCAGCGGGATGTCGGTCATCAGCGAGACGGCCGTCGAGAGGTGGATCCCCATCGCTTCGGGCGTGACGATCTTGTCGACGTCCTCCAGGTCGGCGGCCCGGATGATCTCGACGACCACCTCCCGCAGGAGGCCCGGGTCGAGCGTGGGGACGCAGTTGCTCAGCGGGTGGACGAGATACGAATAGCCGTCCTTGTCGATTATCGGCGCCTCCGTGACGGACTGTCTGAGACGGTGCATGTCCGGGTATGCGCTCACCCGGAAAAAGAGGTGTCGGAACCCGCCGCGGGGGAAGTGTCGGGACCGGCTCTAGAGGGAGCGGCCGGACCCGTCCCCGAAGGGGGTCCCAAAGCCCGGTTCAGCTGTCGGGAACGGACCCCTCGACGCCCTCGACGTAGCTGCCCATCTCCTCGAAGCGGAACTGCTGGCTCTCGTCGGCGAACTTCGAGTCCGCCCAGACGTCGAGGTCGCCGCTCTCGATGTCCGCACGGCGACTGCCGACCTCGCTTTTGATGTCCTCCGGGACGGCGGGGCCCCAGTCGTCGATATCGACGATGCCGCTGGAGAGCCCCTCGAAGTAGAAGTCCGAGGTCCAGGTGCCGTCCCGGACGGCCGTGACCGTCGGCTCGTAGAACACCTGCCAGTCCCAGACCGGCGAGGTGAGGTAGTTCTCGCCGGCGAACTCGCCCATGGGGGCGTCGTAGCCCGTCGCCCAGATGTCGGCCTCCGAGGCGGTCCGAACCGCCGACGGCGAGTCCTGGTGCTGGGCCATCACGTCGACGCCCTCGTCGATGAGTGCCTGGGCGGCCTCCTGTTCGGTCTGTGGGTCGTACCAGCTGTTCGTCCAGCGGACCTTCGTCGTCGCGTCCTCGTTGACCGCCCGGGCGCCCTGCGTGAAGGCGTTGATCCCCCGGACGACTTCCGGGATGGGGAAGGCGGCGACGTACCCCAGGGAGTCGGCATCGGTGGCCATGCCGGCCGCCACGCCCGCCAGGTACCGCGCCTGGTACATCCGGCCGAAGTACCGACCCATGTTCTCGCGGGTTCGGTAGCCCGAACAGTGTTCGTACAGCGTGTCCGGGTTCCCTTCGGCCACGTTGAACATCGGGTCCATGTACTCGAAGGTGGTCCCGAAGACGATGTCGTAGCCGTTCTGGGTGTACTCCTTGATCGCGCGCTCGCCGTCGGCCGGCGCGACGTCCGAGGAGGCGTCGGTCTCCAGCCAGTCGAACTTCTCGTCGACTGCCTGGCGGCCCTGGTCGTGGGCCCACGACCAGCCCAGGTCGCCGGGCTCGGAGATGTACAGCCACGCCGCCTTGACCGTCTCCATGCTGTCGCCGGACGTCGCCGTCCCGTCGCCGGACGTCGCCGTTCCCTCGCCGGATGTCGCCGTCCCGTCGCCGGACGTCGCCGTGCCGTCGCCGCTGCCGCCGTCACCGCCGCCGGTACAGCCGGCCAGGCCGACCATCCCGGCAGTCCCCGCGCCACCGAACAGTTTGAGTGCCGTGCGCCGCGATACAGTGGTGTCTGACCCCGAATCAGTCATCGTGGTATATCCAGGGGCTTGTCCCCCCTCGTTGTATGTGTACCGGTTGGCGGCTTTGGTCACACTAGGGATGGTTAAACACCTCTTACGCGAGTGGCCCCCGAGCGGCCACACCGGCGTCGTTTTGGGAGACGTGGATCCGGGCGAAGCCAAAAGAGTCTAGTACCGGTCGGCCGTTCAGTTTCGCTAAGTTGCCACCCGCCGAATCGGACGCGTATCTCGGGCTCTCGGGCATCCGCAAGGAGTTCCCGGGCGTCGTCGCCAACGACGACGTCGACCTGACCGTCCGGCGCGGCGAGATCCACGCCCTCCTCGGCGAGAACGGCGCCGGCAAGTCCACGCTGATGAAGGTGCTCTACGGGCTGTACGAGCCCGACGCCGGCACCATCACGCTCGACGGCGAGCCGGTGGTGCTGGACTCCCCGCAGGACGCCATCGCCCACGGCATCGGGATGGTCCACCAGCACTTCATGCTCGTCGACCGGCTGACTGTCGCGGAGAACGTCGTCCTCGGCGACCGCTCGGAGGGGTCACCAGAGCCCGAGTCGGGACCGCTGGCGTCGCTCGCTACCGTCCCCGGACTCGGCGGCCTCGTCGACGCGCTCACGCTGGACCTGACCTACCCCCGCGATCGGATCCGGGCCGTCGCCGAGGAGTACGGCATCGACGTCGACCCCGACGCCCCGGTCAGGGAACTGGACGTCGGCGGCCGCCAGCGCGTCGAGATACTGAAGACGCTGTACCGCGATGTCGACCTGCTCGTCCTCGACGAACCGACGGCGGTGCTGGCGCCGGCACAGGCAGAGCGGCTGTTCGAGACGCTCCGTGACCTGGCCGAGGCCGGGATCACGGTCATCTTCATCACGCACAAACTGGAGGAGGTCACCGCGGTCGCCGACCGTGTGACCGTCCTCCGGGACGGGAAGCGAGTCGACACCGTGCCGGCCCCGGAGGTGACCGAGAACGACCTCGCGCGGATGATGGTCGGTCGGGACGTGCTGTTCGACGTCGATCGCCCCGCGGCGAACGTGGGCGACCCGGTGCTCTCGGCGACGGAACTGGAGACGACCGACCACCGGGGGGTCGAGGTCCTCTCGGGCGTCGACCTCACAGTGAGAGCGGGCGAGGTCGTCGGCGTCGCCGGCGTCAGCGGCAACGGCCAGACCGACCTCGCCGAGTCACTCGTCGGCGTGGCCGACCCCGACGCCGGACAGGTCTCGGTCGACGGACGCGACCTGACCGGCACCGACCCGCGTGCCTTCGCCGAGGCCGGCGTCTCCTACGTTCCCGAGGACCGTCTCGCGGACGCGACCGCGCCGGACCTGAGCGTGTTGCACAATCTCATGCTCAAGGACTACCGCGCCGACTGCCGGCGGGGCCGCCTCGACTACGACGGGGCCGCCGAGCGAGCCCGCCAACTCGTCGAGGAGTTCGACGTCCGGGGGGGGCGTGACGTCCGCGAGACGCCGGCCGGTGACCTCTCGGGCGGGAACCTCCAGAAACTCGTGCTCGCGCGTGAACTGGGCCGGGACCCCGAAGTGCTGGTCGCCCACCAGCCCACCCGCGGGGTCGACGTCGGCGCCGTCGAGTTCCTCCGCTCTGCGGTCTTAGACCGGCGGTCCGACGGCACCGGCGTCGTCCTCATCTCGGAGGACATAGACGAGGTGTTCGCGTTGAGCGACCGGATCCTCGTCCTCTCGGACGGCGCGTTCGTCGCCGAGACGACGCCCGGCGAGGCCGACCCCGAGACCGTCGGGCTGTGGATGGGTGGCGAGGCGACCCCGGAGGACGCGCCGGCCGAGACGGCCGCAGGTGCGACCGCTCGACCCGACGGGGGCGAGGAATGACCGGCGGCTACGAACTGGACGTCTCGACCCGGGAGGACGTCCCGGCGTGGCTGGTCTACGGGACGCCCGTGCTCACGGTACTGGGGGCGCTGGCAGTCAGCGGCGTCGCGCTGCTGGCCCTGGGCGTCGATCCCGTGGGTGCCTACGAGACGATGTTCGTCGGGACGCTGACGACGGAGTTCGGCGTCAGTCAGACGCTCCTGCGTGCAGTGCCGCTCGTGTTGACGGGGCTGGCGGTGTACCTGCCCCTCCGGGCCGGGCTGTGGAACATCGGCGCCGAGGGGCAACTGTACCTCGGCGCCATCGTCGGGACGTGGATCGGGCTGAACGTGGACGCGCCGGGGGTCGTGCTGGTCCCACTGGCCTGTCTCGGCGGGGCGGTCGCGGGCGGTCTCTGGGGACTGATACCGGGACTGCTCAGAGCCAGGCGTGGCGTCAACGAGATCATCGTGACGCTGATGTTGACGTTCGTCGGCGTGGAACTGGCCGGGTACCTCGTCCGCGGGCCGATGCGGGGCGGGCAGGGGAACTTCCCGGTGAGTGCGGTCTTGCCGGATGCGGCACAGTTGCCGTCGCTGGGTCCGGTTCACGTCGGCGTCGTCGTCGCACTCCTGGCGACGGTCGCGATACGGCTGCTGGTCGGGCAGACGGTCACGGGCTACGAGATAACCGTCACGGGGTCGAACCCCGACGCCGCCGAGCGGGCCGGCGTCGACGTCGAGTGGGTGTACGTGTTCGTCCTCGTGGCGGGCGGCGCGCTGGCAGGGCTGGCGGGTGCCATCGAGATCATGGGCATCCAGGAGCGGTTGCGCCCGGACTTCTCGCCGGGGTACGGCTTCACCGCGATCCCCGTGGCGTTGCTGGGTCGCAACGGTGCGTTCAGGGTGTTGCTCGCGGGGCTGTTTTTCGCCGTCCTCGTCGTCGGCGGGTCGAGCATGGAACTGGCCTACGACGTGCCCGCGGCACTCGTCGAGGTGATCCAGGCGCTGGTCATCCTCTTTCTGATCACGGCGGAGTTTTTCAAACGCTACCGCATCTCGGTCGAGTCGGTCGACCGGACGACGCCCGCCGCGCCGGAGGGAACGTAGATGGTCGGACTGGCCGCCGGGATCATAGACGCCACGGTCCGTGCGGCGACGCCGCTCATCCTGGCGAGTCTCGGCGAGATCATCAGCGAACGCGGGGGCGTGCTCAACCTCGGCGTCGAGGGGATGATGCTCGTCGGCGCCCTCTGTGGGTTCGCGACGACGTTCACGACTGGTAGCCCCTGGATCGGGTTCGCCGTCGGCACGCTCGCCGGCGCGGCGATGGCGACCATCCACGCCGTCCTCTGTATCAGCCTGAAAGCCGACCAGGTGATAAGCGGGGTGATGCTCACGCTGCTGGGGACGGGCCTGACGACCTACTTCGGCCAGGAGTGGGTGAGCAAATCGATAGACGGGTTCGAGACCGTCGCCGTGCCCGTCGTCGGGGACGCGCTGGTCGGGTTGCCGCTGGTCGGTCCCGCGCTGTTCGAGAACACGCCGACCGACTACCTCGCGCTGGCGCTGGTACCCGCGGTCGGCTATCTCCTCTTTCGGACGAGTCTCGGCCTGGAGATCACGGCCGTCGGCGAAAACCCGGAAGCCGCCGACACGATGGGCGTGCCCGTGTTCGCGGTGCGGTATCTCTGTGTCATCCTCGGCGGTGCCTTCGCCGGGGCGGCGGGTGCACACCTCTCGCTGGCGTTCTCGAAGCTGTGGGTGACCGGGATGACCGCCGGTCGGGGGTGGATCGCCATCGCGCTGGTGATCTTCGCGCAGTGGCGCCCCTGGCGGGCGCTGGTCGGCGCCTACCTGTTCGGCGGGATCGAGGCGTTCGTCCTGCGCTCACAGGCGCTGGACCCCACGGTGACGGGAATCCCGCTGGCCGAGACTATCGACGGCGTCGTCTCGCTTCTGTTGCGTCCGCAGGTCATGTCGATGTACCCGTACCTCGCGACAGTCGTCGTGCTCGTCCTCGCCACGCGGCGTGTGCTGGACGAACAGGTCGGTGCGCCGTCGGCGCTGCTGGACAACTACAGCCGCGAGACCGAGTGAGTTGCCGGCCGAGGGCGCTACGACCCGGTTACTCGACGACCGGCACCGAGCGAATTAACAGCGACGCCGCCTAACTCCCGTCGATGTCGCTGAAGGTCATCCGCGAGGGTGAAGACCGGTACAGCCTCTGGTCGACGCGCGCGGACGGCTTGCTACTGGAGGACGTGCCCGAGCGTCGCCTCCACGAGTGGGCCGACCACGCTCCCGACGGATCGACAGTCCCGGACGTCGAGGAACTCGTCGCGGCCGCGGACGAGCGCGCTCGGAAGAACACCGGGCCCCGCAGCTACGTCGAAGCGCGTGAGTGGCTCTCGGGGGAGTAAAACGAGCCCGCGTCGGAACCGTCATACGGTCGTGCGTAACTGATTTCCGCAGTGTCGGTTCGGATCGGCAAGCGGTAGCGCGGAGCCCCCGGCCTCACGGAGCGAGCGAAGCGAGCGAGTAGGCCGGGGAGGAAGCGCGTCACGAACCAAGGCGAAACCCCAAGACTTAGGCCCTCTACGCCCCATGTCTTTGATACTGCCGTCCTCGCACAAGTCGGGGTCGGTAGGAGCCAC
>PXQN01000052.1:0-14078 GCA_003021305.1 Halobacteriales archaeon QH_10_67_22
CGGCCCTCCCGACCGACTCTTCCGGGTCGGCACCCGCTCTGTCAAACGATTACGTATACGTCACTTCGTTGTCTGGTCTATACGGTCACGAGACGGAGACGGGGGCAGCCACGCGGATACTGGCGGGAGGACAGGACCTCGTGGCCCGCGACGGTGGGTACTGCTATTCTGCTGGCGACGACGTAGCCAGAGTGTTCGCATACGAGGAGGCGAGCGGTCGACTCGCGTGGCACTTCGGCCTCCCGTGGATTGTCGACAACAGTCCACGACAAGTCGAACGAATGACAGCTACCGACGGAACAGTCTACCTCGCGGACAATGACGGTGGATTCTGCGCCCTGGAGACGACAGGAAGCACGCAACTACCTCTCGACGGCCGACTCGACGATTTCGAGGGCAGTGACGACGCTCTCGCCAGGATCACCCTCAGCGAGGACGGCGACGACATCGGCCAGTTGACCTATCCGAATCGGTATCTGCCCTACTACGGGGACCGCGTGGGGACCCGCTTCGACGTGGTCGTCGGCGTCGACACCGACTACCAGAAGGTAACGGGCGAACGCCAGCGCGCGTCCCGCCAGATCACCGAGTTCAGCGCCGCGGTGACCGGCCGCGAAAACGGTCGGGCGACGCTCTCGCTGACGGAACTGGACGGCGATATCGACGGCGGGCGACTCCAGGTGCCAGCCGACCGCCTGCCCGAGGACCTGCGGGACGTGGGCGACAGCGGCTACGTCTCGGTGTATCTGGAAGTCGACGAGAACGCGACGCCCGAGGAAACCAAACCCGACGAGTGGTACTGACTCGCCGGGCGCGGTTTCGACGTGTCACTCGATGGCTGAGACGGCCACGCGGACGGCGAGTCCCCCCGCTTGGAGCTGGCCGTCCGACGGACGACCACGCTCCGGCCACCGTCACACGCCGCCGACGGCGTCCGGAGAACAGTTGTGATAAATGATTAAGTATCGGGGCGTGGTAGTCGACCACATGCAACTGACCGAGAAGCTGGAGTTCGACCACGACGACAGGCGCGACATCTACGACTACGTCGAACGCCACGGCTCGGTCGAACCCGAGCGGGCCAGGCGGTCGCTGAACATGGACCACCGGGCGTTCGGCCACCACGTGGCTATCCTCAAGCGCGACGGTATCCTCACGGAGACGGGCGGCGACCTGCGGGTCGCCTACGAGGACGACGTACACGACGAGTTCGAGTTCGACGGCGTGACCGTCTCGATCCGCCAGGCCCGCGAGGAGGACCTGACCGGGCTGGTGGGCGTCATCCGCCAGGCCATCGGCGACGGCACCTACGTCGAGGCCGAGACGGTGGCGGACGTGGTCGACCACGAGGAGGTACTGTTGCGCCACAACGAGCTCGAGTCCCGGATGTTCTTCGTCGCCACAGTCGAGACGGAGGTGGTCGGCTGGGTCAACCTCGTCGTCAGCGAGGCCGCCAAGCTCGACCACACGGCGAAGCTCACCGTCGGCGTCTTAGAGGAGTACCGGCGCCACGGCATCGGGAGCGAACTGCTCGAACGCGGCGTCAGGTGGGCCGCCGACAACGGTATCGAGAAGATCTACAACTCCATTCCCGCGACCAACGAGGAGGCGATCGACTTCCTGAGCGACCACGGCTGGGAGACCGAGGCGGTCCGCGAGGACCACTACAAGTTCGACGAGGAGTACGTCGACGAAGTGATGATGGCGATGGACGTCTAGCCCGCGCCCTCGGGCAGTTCGTCGTCGGCCGAATCGAGGGGGTCGGCGACCACGCCGTCGCGCCTGGCGAGCACTCGCGCGTGACCGGCACACACCGGCCGGTTGTCGGCCCACGGCACGTGTAACTCGAAGGCCGCACGCTCCCCGCAGTCGTCCTCCGAGCAGGTGACCATACCTCCAGTTCGTGCTCCGCCCCAAGAGTCCTTCCGTTCGTCCCCTCCGGGACTCGCCAGTCTCTCGCTGCCGACACACGACCGCCCAACCTTTCTTGTGTGACCGGGAAAACCGGGACGTATGCCGACGCGACGGACCGTACTGGCGATGCTTTCGGCCGGCCTCGCCGGGTGTTCGCTCGGAGGGGAGGACAACGGGCCGCGCACGGGGACGGATCGCCCGCCGAGTCCGACGCCACCGGGCGCGACCAGTTACTGGTACACGCGGCCGGAAGTGACGGGCAACAGGACGCTCCCGGGAGCGGGCGCCATCGACGCTGCCGAGCCAGTCACGTTCGAACCCGAGGGCGGGCCACAGTGGCTCGTCGCCCATCCGGGCCCGTCGGGCAGTTTCTGGACTGTCGTGACGACCGACGGGCGCGCGACCCGCTGGCGGGTGCGCGACGGCGAGGCCGACCGCGTCGCCGAGTACGGTTCGCTCCCGGCGGGCGCCCGGCCGGTCGTCGCCACCGGGGAGGGGGTGGGCGACGGCCGCTACGCCCTCTTTACCGACACGACCGACCGGTACGCACACGGCGCACTCGGGGACACGACCGAGGGACAAACTCTGACGGTCCTCGACCCCGCGGGACCGACCGTCGACTGGCAGACGACGGTCGGGCCGGACGACGTCTTCGAGGGACTGGGCCCGCTCGTGGCCGACTTCGACGGCGACGGCGATCCCGAAATCGTCACGACCGTCGCCAACGCCGCCGAGGGCGCCCGTATCGCCGTGTTCTCGACGGCCGGCGACCGCCTGGCGACCGGCCCCGTCCACTCCTCGGGGTGGCGCCACCAGCTGAACGTCGCGCCACTCGGCCCGGAGGGCAGGCCGGAACTGGCAGTCGTCCGCAAACCCCACGTCGACCGCGTCCTGGAGTTTTACCGCCTCGAAGGCGGGTCGCTCGAAATCGTCGCCACCCAGGGGGACTTCTCGACACACACTTACGGGTCACGGATCACCGACGGTGCCCTGGCGGCAGACTTAGACGGCGACGGCAGGACGGAGGTGCTGGCACCCCGGAGTCGGCGCGACAGCCTCGGGGCCGTCCGACGGACCGCCGACGGGGCGCGCGTGGCCTGGCAACTCACAGTGGACGGACAGATCGGGAGCAACGTCACCGGCGTCGCACTCGACGACGGCCTCGCAGTCGGTGTCGGGACTGCCGAGACGGTCACAGTGTGGCAGGGCTAGACGAGCGCGACGGCGACCATCACGAGGAGGACCCCGGCGGTCAACAGCACCTGGAGCACGTTCGAGGTGAGCATCCCCAGGAGGGTGACGCCGGCGGCGCGCAGGCTCTCCTCGGCGTCGCGTTTCTCGGCGTAGGTCAGGACGAACACGACGCCGGCGGTCGCCAGGAGAAAGCCCGGCACACTGAACGCGATCAGGCCAATGAAGCCCGCGACCGTCGCGACGACCGTCGTCCGCGTCGAGGCACCGCCGGCTTTCGCCGAGATCGCCCCCGAGAGCCACTCGACGGCCATCGCTAACAGCGCCACCGTCACCAGCCCCGAGAGGAGGAACAGCCCCGGTTCCTCGTATCCGGTCGCGAACCAGTAGGTGAGCACGCCCAGAAGCGACAGGAGGCCGCTTGGCAGGACCGGGACGACGCTGCCCGCGACGCCAGCGACGAGCAGGATGAACGCGAGGGCGACCAGTCCTAGGGTGGGCAGCCCCAGTTCGAGCGGGACGGCCGGGATTGCCGACAGGCCAACTGCGGGGATGGCGTCCCCCAGTGGGGCAGCGGCGTCGGTCAGTGGGAGGGCGAAGTCGGTGGGCAGGGGTAGGTCTGTCACTCGAATCGCTCCAGTTCGTCTCGGACTGACGGGGGCCCGTACCGTGAAAGCACCGACCCGACGGCGTCACCGAGCGCGCGCTTGCACTCGCGCTCGGAGTGATAGTCGAGCCCGTCGGCCACCGACGCCCACGGCTCCCCCTGGAGCACCCGCCGGACGAGCAGCCGTTCCTCGCGCGCCGTGAGCGCGTCGTCGTCGGCCGTCGCGTCGAGGAGATACCGCACGGCGAGTCGCCGCAGCGGCCGCGGCGCGGTCTCGAAGATACTCACCCCGCCCGGCAGGCCGGCGAGGAACCGCCACTCGCGGTCATCGAGCGCGAGGTCGTAGTCGGCCTCGAGTTCGTAATCGGTCGTCCCCCCGACGCTCCGGAGCGCCCCCCGAACCACGTCGGCGTCGACGTCGTCCAGCGGGTCCGAGAGCGCCCCCGGGAGGCGGCGACAGAACCAGGCGGCGTGGCGCGACAGCAACTGGCTGCCGGCGTCGCCCGTCGGCCGGAGCATGACCGCCGAGTACTCGCCGCTGCGCTCGTTGCGCGTCGTCGAGAGGTGGACCGTCGCGAAGCCGTTGGCCCGCCAGAAATCCAGGAGCCGGGGCGTCGCACCGTACCCCGTCCCCAGCCAGTCGACGTCCTCGCTCACCTCGTCGTGAACGCGGTCGAGCAGGTGTGAGCCCAGCCCACGCGAGCGGAGGGCGGGGTGCGTTGCGATGCGGACGACCCGCTGGCCGACGGGGACCCCCGCCCGCTCGTCGCGCAACTGGCTCGTCAGGACGTCGGGGATCATGTTCCCGCGGACCCTGGCACCATCGTACATCTCCGCTCGCAGGTCGCCCGCCAGGCCGCCCTCGCGGGCCAGCAGCGCCACCGAGACGACGTGGCCGTCGTGGACCAGGGCCCGCGCGGAGAGGTTGGGTGCGTCGAGCAGTCGCGCCAGGTCGTCGGGCTCGGTCCGGTAGTGGGCGAGCACGAGCAGGCCGAACGCCTCCCGGAGCAGGTGCTCGTCGGCGAGCAGGTCGGCGGGGTCGAGCGAGCGGTAGGTCGCCGTCGCCGGCTCGGCGTCCGCCACCAGCTGGTCGACGGCCGGGGAGGCGTCCAGTGCGAGCGCGCGGAACGCCCACGCCTCGACCGGGTCGGTTTCGCTGTACCGGACCGGCCGGGTCAACGACAGTTCTGTCACCGCGTGGTCGCTGGCCGCCAGTCGGTCACGGAACCTGACCGAGAACCCCCTGCCAGCACCCTCGTACCCGTGGACCGTCGTCACGAACGCGACAGCCGGTGCAGCGAGACACCCCACCAGGAACCCCACCGGCAGCGCCGCGGCCTCGTCGACCACCAGCACGTCGGCCTCGTCGAGTCGGTCGAGCGCATCACCCGGATGCGCGAACGCGACCCACCCGTCGCCAGCGTCCAGCGAGCGCTTCCCGCCCCTCTCCGGCACGTCTATTCCCTCGTGAGAAAATATTTCACGGGCGCGGGCGAACGCTTCACCAGTGTTCCGGTACTTCGGTGCAGTGACGAGCACGCTCTTGCCTTCGAGGGCGAGTGTTCCGGCGGCGAGGCCGGCGGCGCTGGATTTGCCTCGTCCTCTGTCGGCCTCGACGACCAGTGCCTGCGGGGAGTCGTCGGCCAAGAAAGGCTCGAACGCTTCGACCGCGGCGACCTGGTCGTCCGTCCGACACCGGTCGTAGACCGCGGCGGGAAAGCGGTGGTCGGCTGGCGGTGTCGGCGGTTCGGGTGGCCGGGTCTGTGGCGGGTCGGTCAGACCTCGCCGGAGGACGATTCCCTCGTCGGCATCGAGGATGGCGATACCTCGATGGGCACGCAGGAGCGAGACGAACCGTCGGCGGAAGTGGCCCGTTACGTCAGAGACATCGAACGGCGGGACGGCCAACCCCTCGTCGAAGTCGTCGCGGCGGTCGGGCCAGGCGTCAAGCGGCGGTGCCAGGAGGACCAGGAGGCCGCCGCCGTCGACGGCCCCGACGGCACGGCCCAGTGCGTTCGGTCGGAGTTCGTCGTGACAGTCGAGGACGACGGACTCGCGGGTCGTCCCGAGGAGTTCGCCCGCCCGCGTCGGAGACAGTCGCTTCCAGGGGACACCCTCGACAGTGCCGAGGTAGGTCGTGGCCGCGGCCGGGATCTCGGCGGCCTCGAGTGCGTCGATGGCTGCCCTCCGCGTGGCGTCACGGCCGCCGGTCACCACGAGGACGCGCCGCTCGTTCGTCTCCCCCGCCTCCGTGACCAGCGCGCGAGCGACGCCTTCGACGGTATCCATGCCACCGTCTCCGCGCCCCACAGGCAAGGAAACTCCGATCAGTTGCGTGCGGACTCAAGTGGCTCCCGTTCGGAGAGCGCATATGGCCCTCGACACCAGCCTGTGTTCGGCCCTTGGGATCGACTATCCGGTCGTCCAGGCACCGATCGGGAGCGCGTCGACGCCCGAACTCGCCGCGGCGGTCTCGGCGGCCGGCGGCCTCGGCACACTGGCGGTCTCGTGGCGGCCGCCCGCCTCGGGGCCGGCGCGAAACTGGTCGCGCTGTCGTTTGGCGACCCCGAGGGGTACGCCGGCCGGGTACACGACGCTGGCGGGACCCTCCTCGTGACCGTCGGGTCTGCCGCGGCGGCGAGGGAAGCCGTGGCCGCGGGCGCGGACGTCGTCGTCGCTCAGGGGTGGGAGGCGGGCGGACACGTACAGAGTGCGGTCGCGACGTTGCCGCTGGTCCCGCGGGTGGTCGACGCGGTGGCCGACGACGTGCCGGTAGTCGCCGCGGGCGGTATCGCCGACGGGCGTGGACTCGCGGCCGTGCTCGCGCTGGGTGCCGACGGCGCGTGGCTGGGCACGCGGTTCGTCGCCACCGCCGAGTCGGCGGCCCACGTCGAGTACAAGCGGGCCGTCGTCGACGCGGGCGAGGACGACACCGTCTACGGGCGGCCGTTCCCGGACGGGTGGCCCGACCAGCCCCACCGGACACTGGAAAACGAGACGACTCGAGGCGCTCCCCCACTACGCCGGCCAGAGCACCGGGCTGACCGACGCGGTGTGCCCGGCCGGGGCCGTCGTCGACGAGCTCGTGGCGACAGCGGCCGACAGACTCGCGGGGACGGCGGCGACTGTCGTGACCGAAGGCGACGACAGCTGACGGTCCCCGGACGACGGCAGCGGTCGGCCCCGGCCTGGTGGCCCGCGAGGCCGGCCGTGGCGGCGAGTGATGTATGTCCTCTGCTCGCACGGTCCTGGCGTTTGAAAGCGCTTTTATGGGGTGGTACGTAAGCCAGAGGTACAGCCTGCGCGGGGTTGATGATGCTCCTAGCCTCTCAGGATGCGTGCCGTCGAGGGACGGCCCCGGGGTCGCCCGGGACGGCGGGGGAGCGCGAGCCCACGCGCAGGAGGTGATCCACCCATGCCAGTATACGTAGATTTCGACGTTCCAGCGGATCTGGAAGACGACGCGCTCGAGGCCCTCGAAGTGGCCCGAGACACAGGATCGGTCAAGAAAGGCACCAACGAGACGACGAAGGCGATAGAGCGCGGCAACGCCGAGCTCGTCTACGTCGCCGAGGACGTCCAGCCCGAGGAGATCGTGATGCACCTCCCGGAGCTGGCCGACGAGAAAGACGTCCCCTTCCTGTTCGTCGGCGCCCAGGACGACGTGGGCCACGCGGCCGGCCTTGAGGTCGGGAGCGCGGCCGCCGCCATCGTCGACGCGGGCGAGGCTCGCGACGACGTCGACGACATCGCCGACAAGGTCGAGGAACTGCGGTGAGCACGCGATGAGCGCCGAACAAGCAGACGACGACGGCGGTTCCACGCCCGCCGAAGTGATCGAAGTCGTGGGCCGGACGGGGATGCACGGCGAAGCCATGCAGGTGAAGTGTCGCATCCGCGAGGGCGAAAACCAGGGCCGGATCATCACCCGGAACGTCCTGGGCCCCGTCCGCGAGGGTGACGTCCTCCAGTTGCGCGAGACGGCCCGCGAAGCCGACCAGATCGGAGGTCAATAATGCCCCGAACCCGCGAATGTGACTACTGCGGTGCCGACATCGAACCCGGCACCGGCACGATGTTCGTCCGCACCAACGGCAGTACTATCCACTTCTGTTCCTCGAAGTGCGAGAAAAACGCGAACCTCGGCCGCGAAGCCCGCGACCTCCAGTGGACCGACGACGAGGTCGAGGCCGAAGCCGAACCGGCCGTCGAGACCGACGCCGACGAGAGTGACCTCGACGCCACGGCCGACAGCGAGGCCGACGACGTCGACGAAGACACCGACACCGAGGCGTCCGACGAAGCCGACAGCGACGCCGACACCGAGACCGTCGACGAGGACAGCGACGCCGAGACAGTCGACGCCGACGAGGCTGACGACGCCAACACTGACGAGGCCGAAGATGTCGACACTGACGAGGCCGAGGATGTCGACACTGACGAGGCCGAAGATGTCGACGCTGACGACGCCGACGACGAGACCGAGGCGGACGCCGGGGCCGACGACGCCGACGCTAACGAGACCGACGATGTCGAACCAGAGGACGAGGAGGAGACAGAGGCACAGGCATGAGTCACCACGACGAGCGGACGTTCGTGATGGCAAAGCCCGACGCGGTCCAGCGGGGGCTGGTCGGCGAGATCATCTCGCGTCTGGAGCAACGCGGCCTGAAGCTCGTCGGTGCCAAGTGCATCCAGATAGACGAGGACCTGGCCCACGAACACTACGCCGAACACGAGGGCAAGCCCTTCTTCGAGGACCTGGTCGAGTTCATCACCTCCGCGCCGGTCGTGGCGATGGTGTGGGAGGGCGCCGACGCGACCCGGCAGGTCCGGGGGATGATGGGGGCGACCGACCCCGCAGAGGCCCAGCCGGGGACGATCCGCGGCGACTACGGGCTCGACCTCGGACAGAACATCATCCACGGCTCCGACCACGAGGACCCGGGCGCCAACGAACGGGAGATCGACCTGTTTTTCGACGAGGACGAACTCCTGGACTACGACCGGACCGACGAACCCTGGGTCTACGAGGACGAGACCCACTGACCGGGACGGTCCGTTCTCGGATACCGGGGACAGTCAGTTCCCGGAAGGTCTAACACGGTGACGGGCGACCGGTCGAGCATGTCTGTCACGGTCACGGAGACGACATTCGAGACCTGGGAGGACTGTCTGTCTCTCTCGAACGGGGTGGTCGAACTGGTCGTCACGACGGGCGTCGGCCCGCGCATGCTCTCGTGTGGCTTCGCCGACGGGCCGAACCTCCTTTTCACCGACGAGAGCCGCACGCCCCTGGATGGCTACGACGAGTACCGCATCCACGGCGGCCACCGACTCTGGCACGCACCCGAAGACGCCGAGCGCACCTACGTGCCGGACAACGACCCCGTCGAGTGGACCGAACTCGACGGCGGGGTGGAACTCGCCGCGCCCGTCGAGACAGAAACCGGGATCCGGAAAACGCTCTCGGTGCGTCTGGCCGCCGACCGGCCGGTCGCCGAGGTGACACACGAGCTCGGGAACGCGGGGGCGTGGCCGGTCGAACTCGCGCCGTGGGCGATCACTGTCTTCGAGGCCGACGCGAGGGCGGTCGTCCCGCTGTCCCGGAGGGGCGAGGGGTTGCTCCCCGACCGGTCGCTGTCGCTGTGGCCCTACACCGACCTGGCCGACGACCGGTTGACGACGGCTCCGGAGACGCTGCTGGTCGAGGGTGACCCGGGGGCCGACGGGGCGTTCAAGGTCGGCGCCTCGGGTGCCGACGAGTGGGCCGGCTGTGTCGTCGACGGCGTCGGCTTCGTCAAAGAGTTCGCCTACGACGAAACCGCGACCTACCCCGACCGCGGGTCGGCCGTGGAGGTGTACACTGACGGGAGCGTGCTGGAACTGGAGACGCTCGGCCCGCTGGTAGAACTCGACCCTGGCGAGTCGGCCGTCCACACCGAGACCTGGCGGCTCCTCGACGCGACGGGGCTCGACGCCGGGTCCGCGGCGGCGTCCGGGGATCTGGTCGCCGACCTCCGAACGGCGCTGGCGCCGCCCTGACCGAGCACTCGTTTCGGTCGGGCCGGATACCGTCCGGGAAGGTAAGTCCGTGCAGATGACATCTGCGGCCGACATCAAGGCGGTCCTTGACGAGTCCGGCCCGGACTACGAGGATTTCAGGTTCGAGCCGGCGACGGGGGGGACACGGGCGGACGTCTATCTCGTGACGGTCGTCTACCGGGGCGAAGAGTACGAGGTGGTCGTCAAGTTCAAACCGGAGGGCGACGACCGCTTCGCTGTCGAGCCGAAACTTCACGAGTACGTCGCGGACCGAACGGACGTGCCAGTGCCGCGGATCCTCGTGTTCAAACAGGAACCGGAACTGGACATCCCGCCGTACTTCGTGACAGAGCGCGTCCGGGGGGACAACCTGGCGGGGCAGTTCAACGACATGACCGACGCCCACTGGGACCGGGTCATCGAGCAGGTCGGCGAAGTCCTCGGCGACCTGCACTCGGGGATCGCCTTCGAGGCGTTCGGCCGACTGATGCTGTACGACGACCGCATCACCATCCGTGACTGGCGGGGCAACTGGCGGGAGTACTTCTCGGACCTGACGAACACCCACATCGACTACCTCGAGCAGACGCCGTTCGACGGCGTCCAGTCCAGAGCCCAGGAAGCGATCGACAGTACGCTGCCGGCGATGCCCGAGGACGGTATCCCGCGACTGGTCCACGACGACCTCCAGCCGACGAACCTCCTCTGTGTGCTCGACGAGGACGACCCCGTCACGGCGGTGCTGGACTGGCAGGACACGCTCGCCGCACACCCCCACTACCAGATCGCACAGACCGAGTTCCTCTACATCGACTCCACGTTCGACGACGAGTCGGTCCGACGACGCCTGCGCGAGAAACTGTACGAAGGGTATCGGCGCCACCGCGAGTTCGAACGCACCGACACCTACCTCGAGTGCAAACCGGCCTACCAGCTGTCGACGCTCCTGTGGCGGATGACCGGCTTCGACAGCGCCTTCAACGAGGACGACCTCGGCCGTGCCCGGGCCGAGTTCCAGTACCAGACGCAGTTCGACCGCCTGGTCGAACAGCTGGAGTAACCGGACCGCCCGCTCGGGCGACCGCCGGCGCTCGAAACCGACAGAGTACAGACCTCGGTACCCGGTGGCGGTGGCGCTGACACATGTCACGGCGGTTCTGGAGACGAAAAAACAGCTCGACCGGTTCCCGTTCTCAGGCGGTGATAGCGTCCAGATGGGGTTCCGCGCGGTCGACGGTAATCGACGAGAACTGCTCGAACCAGCCGTCGTCGCCGGCCGCCAGCGCCGACAGACAGTCACCGACCGTGAAGTGAACCTCGCCGTCCTCGCCGGAACAGGGGAAGACGGCCTGCAGTTCGGTCCCCTCGTAGACGGCCAGCGACGCCATCGGGAACACGACGACATCGTGGACGACGTCGGTACCGATGTACGAGCGCTGCCGGCGCTCGAACGCCGGTTCGAGGTTGTAGCCGTTCTCGCCCGCCCACTGGCGGAACTCCTCGTAGGTGTCGATGGCCTCGTCACGCGTGTCCAGCTCGGGCGTGCGGATACGCGCCCACGAGGTGTCGACGGCGGCGTCGGCCACGACACCCCGGTCTTCGAGGTCGTTCACCTGCTCGATGACTGCCTGCTGGCGGTCGTACGTCCCGTAGGTGTCACCCCGGAGGTACAGTTCGACCCGACGCGTGGCTGTCGTGTCCGTCATCTGTTCTCGTGTACTCCGTCGACGGGGTCGGTCAAAACGTTTTCCAGTCTATTCTTTCGAATGAACTATCGTTCTTGTATCCCTTTGACAGCCGCTTGCGAGCGACTGTCACGGTCCCCGGCGGTCCCGTCAGTCGGCGGCACTGGCGGTTCCGGCTGTGCTATCATACGGTCGTGCGTAATTCTTTTTGTTCCCACGAAACAGAAGACTGTCTCCGTGGTCCGAAACGCCAATGCTCACCGGCACTGCCGAAATTGGTTACGCACGACCGTATGACGCGGGCGGCCCGGACCATGTTCTCCATCTTCCCGTAGGCGACCTCGCGGGGGAGCAGTTTCAGGCCACAGTCCGGGCTGATGGTGAGTCGCTCGGGCGGGACGACCTTCAGCCCCTGCAGAATGTTCTCTTTGATCTGGGCGACGGACTCGACCTCGGCGGTGTGGTTGTCGACGACGCCAAGCGCCAGGTCGAGCGTGAACTCGGGGTCGGTGAACACGTCGATCTGCTCGTAGTCGCCGTTCGTGAGTTCCAGGTCGACCTCGTCGACGGGGTAGTCGAGCACTTCGGGGTAGATGCGCGAGTAGTCGCCGTAACAGACGTGGACGCCGATGCGCACGTCGTCGGGGATCTCCGCGACGATCCGTTCGAGACACTCGCCGACGATGGCGTGGTCGTCGGGCGTCGTCGCCAGGGCGGGCTCGTCGATCTGGATGTAGCGCGCGCCGGCGTCGACGAGGCGCTCGATCTCGGTGTTGACCAGCTCGGCGAGGTCGTAGGCCAGCGCCTCGTCGTCCTCGTAAGCCTCGTTGAACGTCCAGTTGGCCAGCGTGTAGGGCCCCGTGATCGGCACCTTCACCGGGCGGGAGGCGACGGAACTGGTGAACTCGTACTCGTCGACGAGCCACTCCTCGCCGTACGCGACGTCGTCGACGACGCTCGGTTTGTCGAAGTAGTTGTGCCCCCACACCTTCACGCGGCCGTTGAACTCGTAGCCCTCGATGAGATGGGCGAAGTACTCGACCATCTCGTTGCGGCGCATCTCGCCGTCGACGACGACGTCCAGGCCCGCACGCTCGTGTTCCTCGGTGATGAGACGGGCCGCGTCGTCTTTGGCCTCCGCGAACTCCGCCTCGCCGAAGTCGGCGTCCTCGTCCTCGAAGCGGTCGCGGGCGCGGTCGAGCCACTTGGGTTTCTTGTAACTGCCGACGACCGTCGTCAGCAGGAAGTGGTCGTTCGGGTGGTCCTCGGGTCTGAACTGCTCTCTATTCGTCATGCGGTCACCTCCGTGCGGGCGATGGATCCGAGTGCGGCCAGTTTCTCCTCGAAGGTCGTCGAGGGGAGGTAGAACGTCGGCGCGTTCACCGTCGCGTACACCGTCTCGAAGTCGGTGCCGGGCGTGTTCGAGAGCGCCCACTCGACGCGGTCGGTGATCTCCTCGGGGGACTCGACGCGGGTGTTCTTGCCGTTCACGACGCCAAGCGCCACGTCGTCGGTACAGCCGTACTCGCCGACCACGTAGGCGGTGTCCTCGTGGTTGGCGACGAAGTCGAAGCCGACGGCCTCGATGTCGGCGTCGAGCAGGTGGGCGTACACCTTCTCGTCGATGTTCCCGTCGCCGCCGTGGGACTCCCAGTAGGTGTGGGCGACCACGTCGGCGTCGGCGGCGTCGGCGACCGTATCGATAGCCTCGCTCGCGCGCTCGTCCGGGCCGTCGCCGGGCGGGGACTCCAGGAGCGACGGCTCCAGCAGGAACAGCGTCTCCACGTCGGGGAACTGCTCGATTTCGGCCGCCAGAAACGCCGCGATTGCGTCCAGGAACGCCGCCTCGTCGCCGTAGTGTTCGTCGGAGGCCAGGTCCGCCAGCGTCCACGGGCCCGGGAGCACCGCGTTCAGCCCGTCGTCGACGAACTCCTCGGCGGCCGCGAGTTCGGCGGCCACGTCGCCGGTCGCCGTCAGGTCGTCGGTGACCACCGGCTCCCGGTAGAAGTTGTTGTTGTCGTAGTACCGGACGATCCCCCTCGTGTCGACGGCGTCGGACACCGCCAGCGGGTGGGCGAGCATGTCGTCCCAGCGCAGCTGTCCCTCGACCGGCAGGTCGAGACCGGCCTCGGTCTGGAGCCCGAGGACCTCCTCGCGGGCCCGCTCGTAGGCCGCGGCGACCGCCTCGCTCTCCGACCCGGAAACGAGGCCGCCTTTCTGTCGGCCCTTCATGCCCGCCAGCTCGTCTTTCGCCCACTCGGGTAACGGGTACAACCCCGGCGTGGTCGAGACTACCTCTGTCATCGGCAACGAGTACGAAATGACCCGACTTAATATTTCTCATCTGTTTTGATACATGGCGGTAATTATTTTGGGGAGCCGGGTGACTTGCGGCGGCCACGGTCCGCCAGCATGGTTTTTTGGGCCTGCCGGGAAGGTTCCAAGTATGGCCACGCCACTGCGGGTCGACCGTGACCTGCCACCGCTCACGGCTCGGCCGGCGAGAGTCGGACGACCAGCAGTCGTTCGAACGGGTACGACTCGCTGGTCACCGTCTCCGTCCGGAGCCCCGCGGCGCGGGCCGTCTCCCGGACAGCGTCGGAGTCGGTCAGCGTGCTCACCAGCAGGAACGCCGC
>PXQN01000052.1:14178-16680 GCA_003021305.1 Halobacteriales archaeon QH_10_67_22
CCCGCGGGCCTGCCGACAGGCGTGGGGGTTCAGGTCCGAGCCCACGACGCTGGCACCGGCCTCGCGGGTCCGCGCGGCGACGTAGCCCGACCCGGTGCCGACGTCCAGCAGTCGGTCGCCGGACGCGACGGCTTCTGTGACGGCGTCGGCCAGCAGTTTCGAGTCCTCGGCGGGCTGGTACACCCGGTCTGTGTCGCGCCGGTCGGCCAGGGCCGGTCGCTCTCCGGTGTCGTCGGTCGGTCGGGAACCGTCGTCCTCGCTCATCGCTCCCCGGGCTCGCCGACCTCGTGGGCCAGCGTCGCCAGCTGGGCGAACTCGGCGGGCGTCAGGTCGCCCGCTCGCCTGCCCATCAAGTCCTCGTCGGCCGCGGCGACCACCGCGTCGGGGTCGCCCAGCCCCGAGATGTGGGCGGTGTTGCGGACGGCGTTGCGCATCGTCTTGCGCCGCTGGGTGAACACCGCCTTCAGAAAGCCCAGGAAGAAGTCGGTCTCCGGCGCGTCGTAGTCGGGGTCGCGGGGCGTGGTCCGGACGACGGCGCTGTCGACGGCCGGCGGCGGCGCGAACGCCTCGGGCGGGACGGGTTCGACCACCTCGACGTCGGCGTAGTGGCCCGCCGCCACCGAGAGACGGCCGTACTCGTCGTCGCCCACGCCGGCGGCCATCCGCTCGGCGAACTCCCGCTGGAAGGTGAGAACGAGCGGACGGTCCTCCGGGAGCAGTCGGAAGGCGATCTCGCTGGAGACGCCGTAGGGCAGGTTCGACACCGACGCCGTAAAATCGGGCAGGTCCACGTTCAGGGCGTCGCCCTCGACGACGGTGAGCCGGCCCGCCTCGATTTCGGCGGCGAACTCCTCGCGGAGGAACGCGGCGAGGTCGGAGTCGCGCTCGACGGCGGTGACGCGGTCGGCGACGGCCAGCAGGCGGTCGGTCAGCGCGCCCGTTCCCGCCCCGATTTCGAGGGCGTGGGTCAGGTCCGCGTCGTGCTTGCGGGCGTACTCGGGGAGTCGATCCAGCACGCGGTCGTCGACGAGGAAGTGCTGGTCGCGGTCGGGGTCGCCGCCGACGCCGGCACGGGCCATCAGCGCGTCGGGATCACGACTGCCAGTGGATTCGCGACCGCGGCGACGACCGCGAGCGTCGGCGTCGCCGCCGTCACTCATTCTCGTCGCGGCGGGCGAACGTGCGGTACTTGAGGTCGTCCTCGCGGATCTCTTCTAAGATGCGTTCGACGATCACGTCCCGGGGGTTGTGCAGGCCGTCGACGCGACGTTCGAGGTCCTCGAACGACTCGAAGGGCTGGCGCTTGCGTTCGTCGAGGATGGAGTTCCGGAGTTTCTTCCCGATCCCCGGCAGGAGGTTGAGCTGGTGGAGGCGCAGCGTGATGGGCTGGGCGTCGTTGTAGAAGTCGACGAACCGCTGGGTCTCCTCGGCGACCAGGTCCTCGACGACGTACTCCAGTTCGGACTGTGCGCCGCTCGGCAGGTCGTCGTACTCGACCTCGTCGACGCGTTCGAGCGTGTCGTCGTCCTCGAGTTCGAGGTCGTCGCCGATGGAGACGTCGGCGTCCTCGCCGAGGATGATCTCGTAGAGACAGAAGTCCTCGCGGTCGAGCGCGTAGGCCAGGGGCTGTTTCTGGTACTGCGGGCGGTCGTCCTCGGTCCGGCCGTGGGCGAGGTAGTCCAGGACGACTGCTGTAGGGACCGACGACTCGTCGCGCTCGGTGTCGCTCATGGATTCGTGTAGGACCAGATAGAACTTAAAGCCACGCCGTCAGGCGTACCTGGCGACGACTTCGAGTATCGCGTCGAGTTCCTCACCCGACAGCGAGTACCGCTCCTGAGCGTACAGCGCCCGCAGTTCGTCGCGGTCCTGTGGCCGGAGGTTGGCGACCTTGTAGGCGGTCGCCTCGTCGACCTTGTCGAGTTCGAGCAGTTCCTCGACGAACTCCCGGGACTCCTCGGGGTCGAGGACGGCAAAGCGGTTGACGTGTTCGATGGCCCGCGCGAGCTCGTACCGCATCTCGCGGTCCTCGTCGGCTGCCCGCTCGCGCTCCAGGTCCTCCAGGATCACCTTCGTCTCGGCGACCGTGAGGTACTCCTCGTCGACCTTCTCCTTGAAGATGGTCATTCCTGGCGGCGGAGGTGGGCGGGCTTGACGATGAGCGTCTTGTCGGTCGACCCGTCCGTGATCGAGACTTTGTAGGCCTCGCCCTGCTTGCCGGCGACGTCACCGGTGTACCCGTCGAAGCGCGGGTTGAACCGACCGTCGGGAACGCTCGGGTCGATCTTCAGGTGGACCGTCTCGCCGTCATCGAACTCCTGGACTGCGCGCTGGGGCGGCGACGTGCCACCCTCACGTGGTTCGTTTCGAAGTTTGTTCCGCGTGTTGGCTCTGGGTCCGTCGGAGTTGGGCATTCGTGGGTTCCGGTTGTTCGGTCGCGGTTATAAAACGTGCGTTCCACGGTCGCTCGTTCGGACGGGCCCACTCTCTGCTATCGGTGGC
>PXQN01000052.1:16743-19627 GCA_003021305.1 Halobacteriales archaeon QH_10_67_22
GTGAAAAATCGTTCTCCGGCGGAGACGACTGATAGTGATTATCGTAGGTCTATTCCGGATCGACCGCACGACTGCGTGCGGTCGTACCGGTAAATCGCTACAATAATCACTATCAGAGACGACCGACGCTGTCGACTTCGACGGACTCGACGTCCTCGACGCCGGAGAAGGCTTCCTCGACGGCCTCGGTGCCGCCGGTGTCGTCGGGGACGATGACCGTCGGCAACAGGGCGACGAGGCCGAAGGCGACGTCGTCGCGCTCGAAGCCGCTGATCTTCGCGCCCTCGGGCAGTGACTGTTCGAGACGCTCCTGGAGCGCGTCCAGGTCGACGTCCGGACTGTCCGGCATGACCTTGATCTTGGCTGCGACTTTCCCCATCGTTACGGTCCCGTGAACCCACAGTCGGGGCACTCGTAGAGGTTGCTCTGCTTGCGACACTTGGCACACCGGTAGATCTGGTGGCCACAGTCCGGACACTTGAACGCGGCCGCGTCCGTGCCGGCGATGTTGATGCCACAGGAAACGCACTTCTGTTTGCGTTTCCCCTCGCTCTGGCTCATACTCTCCTGTATCCGCTCGGCGCTTTTAACCGTTGTCAACTGTGTTGCGACCGTGTGGCGGCGACCCACATCACAAAAGTGTTGATCGGAGTTCCCGATAGATCTAAGAGGGGCATACGAAATAATTTCAGTCAGACTCTCTTAGAGTTAACCTTATGTATGCTATCCTCTCTCTCAGTTTTGTTCGTTGCTGCCGGACATCAATACAGACACCCATGAGACAGCCAGTACAGAAAAGGCCAGACGCGAGCGTGTAATTCGGCGCGTTGCGACTGGGTTAGTCGTGCTGTATATCTCCCTTGTGGGGTTGTATGTTCTCGGACAGTGGATTGTGACGTTGTTCTAAGAGCCAGATTGAAATACGCAAACCATCTATTGAGTACCATGAGCGGCCCAGTGTCGAAAAAGAATACCGACGACCTCGCGACGATAATCGGGCTGTACGCACTCGGAGAAGTATCTCTCGGTCAAGCAGCCCGGAAAGCTGGACTCTCTCAGCAGGAATTCCGGAACATTTTGAGTGAAACCGCAGTCGAGCCCCGCATCGGGCCGACCGACTTCGAGGACGCGCAAAGCGAGGTAGACACGGCGTTAGACCTCTAATCGGACCACGGTCCCGATGTCGGCGAATGATTTTCTCGTTTTAGATTCGACGGTCATCTCGAACGTTGCATACACCGACTCACTGACTGTCGTTGGCGAGTCGTTCCCCGAAGTGAGAGTGTCTGGACCTGTCGTCGCCGAGATCGAGAACGGGTACCGGGACGGTCACGAGTTCCTGGAAAACGCGCTCAGGTATCTCCCCGCGGCCAAGACCGTCTCCTCGGACAGTGATTCCCGTATTTCGCGGGCGCTATCGTTCACCGAGAGTCAGTTTCGTTCGGCGTCGGTAGGTGAAATGGTGGATTTCATGGAGAACCACATGACGCTCCCCAATCAGGAGGGCGGGAGAGAGTTCGACAGTGCTGAAGCGACCCGGCTGATGAAAGACTGTCTCGACGAAGTAGAAGTCGGCGAGGCCAGTGCTATCCAAGTCGGATATATGAATGGGGTGCCGGTCGCGACTGACGACCAAGATGCGAGAGAACTGGCGCGTCGATACGATATCAGGATTACTGGCTCGATCGGCGTTTTGAGACGCTGTGTTCACGAAGGACATATCGACACGAAAACCGCGAACGAGTGGTTGAGGACATGGATCGAAGAAAACGGCTACTATGCCCCCATCTCGGATATTACAGACCTGGATTGACTCCGATCACTGCTGATACTGTCGGACACAAGTTCGTGAACACGCTCGTCGGTGTTTCACCATCGAGACGTCTCGGAGACCGCCAAACGAAGTATCGAGTGTCGACTTGCTTGTGTCCGACAGTATGAGCCCGGACGATCACCCGAAGTTCTCGACTTTCGCCTCGTCGGGTTCGCCGCCGGCGGCCGAGATGGCGGCCGTCGCGGTGTCCAGAAAGTCCGCGAAGCCGTAGACGAACACCTGCGTGTCCTCTGTGAGGGCGTCGCCGACGGCCGCGCCGACGTCTTCGTCGGGTCCGAGCACGGCGACGCTCGCGCCGCGGTCGGCGAGCCCGGAGAGGCGGTCCTCGTGGATCGGCGCCTCGTCCTGGTAGACGACGGCCGCCTCCCCGCCGTCCTCGAGGGCGCGTTCTGCGATGCCGACGGCGGGACCGACGCCCGGCCCGCCGGCGACCACGAGCACCTGGGGTTCGCCCTCGTAGTAGGAACTGCCGAAGGGCCCGGAGACCCACACCGCGTCGCCCGCCGAGAGCGCCGCCAACAGCGGGCCGACGTCGCCGTCGGGGTCGATCCCGACCGTGATCTCGAACGTGTCGTCGACGTCGGGCGAGGAGATGGTGTAAAAGCGGGAGGCATCCTCGCCGTCGACGGCGAGCGTGAGTTTGACGAACTGGCCTGGCATGGCCTCGAAGTCGGGGGGCGACTCGAAGTCGATGGCGACCGCGTCGGCACCGACCGACCTGACGTCGGCGACGGTGAGTTCGGCCTCGTCCATGCCGACGCGTCGGATCGCCCGGCCAAAGGCCCTTTCGTTCGGTCCCGCATGCATCACAGACAACCCTACCGATAATGAATTTCACCACAACAGGCACCAGCGGTTCAAACAGGCAAGATCACCGTGGAGGAGGCATCCGTCTCGTTAACGCTTTCTTCGGGGATTTCCTCTCCGCATCGCTCACAGAAGAACGGATGCAGTCCGTGAAATCCTGCCCGATACGCTGACCGGCATTCAACCCATGGGAGGATTTGTCAGCAGTCCCCGGGACGGCCTCTGGCCACACCGGTACGCGGA
>PXQN01000053.1 GCA_003021305.1 Halobacteriales archaeon QH_10_67_22
GACCGCACGCAATCGTGCGGTCGTACCGGTAAATCGCTACAATAATCACTATCAGTGGTCCCACACCCGTCGCGCGGATCCGGCCCAGTCACCGCCCGGCCCAAAGTATACGTTTCGCTCCCGTGACACGCCACTAGAATGGTATCGCTGGGGTCGGGCCGGCGCCCGGACGACCACCGCCGTTCGGACGGCGGCCATCCCCGACCTGCTCGCCTGTGGCCCTTCCTGATCTCGTTTAGCAATTATATAGCCTTATATGGTTACTATTATTTGGTCACCCATATAGACAACACTTACTTCTCGTGTCGATAGAGATGCCGGTATGAGTACGAAGTCGACGGTGGAGGAGGGTGAGAAAGCGGATCCGTTCGCGGACGCGGAGTTTCGCGACCGGCTCGAAGAGTTGCCGCCGAGTGCGAAGCTCGTCGCCAAAGTGTTAGAGACGGAGGCCCCGCTCTCGCAGGGCCAGCTCGTCGACGAGTCGCTGCTGCCCGACCGGACGGTCAGGTACGCGCTCAATCGGCTGGAGGAGTCCGGACTCGTGGGCTCGCGGTACAGCTACCACGACGCCCGCAAGCAAGTCTACTTCCTGGAACAGTAGCGGCCCCGGGGTGGGACCGCGGTCGAAAGACCGACGGTTCGGGACCCGCAACGACCGACGATGGGAGTCACGCGGGTCCGGGTCGCCGTCGAGACGCGTGCGCCGACCGGGGAGACGGTGGCCTGTCTGGTCGGCGCGGACCCGGCGGTGCTGGTCGACCCCGCCGCGAGGGTCGACCGTCTCGACCGGGCGGTCACCGACCGTGACGTCGCCCACGTCGCGGTCACCCACCACCACCCCGACCACGTCGGTGCCGTCGAGTCCTACGCCCGGCAGTGTGACGCTACTGTCTGGGCCCGTGCCGGCCGCGTCGAGGCCTTCGCCGCCGCCACGGGAGTCGAACCCGACCGGACGTTCGTCGACGGGACGACGATCCCGACCGGTGACGGTCCGGTCCGGGTCGTCGACACGCCGGGTCACGCTCCCGAACACGTCGCCTACCGCTCGGCGGGGACGCTCGTGTGTGGCGACCTGGCAATCGCGGACGGGAGCGTCGCCGTCGCCGCGCCCGAGGGCGACGTGCGCGCTTACCTCACCAGTCTCCGGCGGGTCCACGCGATGGCACCGGACAGGCTCGTCCCGGCCCACGGCCCCGACCTCCGGGGCGAAGCCGTCCGGGAGACGGTCCGCCGGCTCATCGCTCACCGCCTCGCGCGCGAGCGCCGGGTCCGGGAGGCGGTCGCGGCCGGCGCCGGGACGGTCCGGGCCGTCCGCGAGGCCGCCTACGAGAAGGACCTCTCTGGTGTCGAAGAACTGGCCGATGCGACCGTTCGGGCACACCTGGCGAAACTCGCCGTCGAGGGTCGGGTCGAGTGGGACGGCCAGCGGGCGGGACTGGCCCGGCGCTAGAAGGGTTCGTCGCCCTCGTCGTCGAAGTCGAACTCGCTGTGCTGGCGGGCCTCGTCCTCGTCGACGAAGCCCAGTTCGTCGGGGTCACGGCCGGCCTCGTCGAGCACTTCGTCGGAGACGATGATCGGACAGTCCACTCGTAGCGCGAGCGCGATCCCGTCGCTGGGGCGGGCGTCGAACACCATGTCGTTGCGTTCGCCGCCGTGGTACTGTTCGGTGTCGATCTTCGCGTAGAAGGTCCCGTCCGCGAGGTCGTCGATGCGGACGCGGTCGATGGCCGCACCGAACTCCGCGACCATGTCGACGAACAGGTCGTGAGTGAGCGGTCGCTCGAACGGCGTCCCGTCGAGGGCGTGTTGCATCGACTGGGCCTGGTCGGCGCTGACGAAGATGGGCATGAGTTCCTCCCGGGCGCGCAGCAGGACGACGGGGTTGCCGCGCCCCTCGTCGCCGACGCCCACGCCGACGCCCTCGACTGTCGCCTCGTGTGTTGCCATGGCTGGCTTTTGGACAGCAACACGAAAAAGGATGTGGCCCGCTTCTCGACACCGTCGGCCGCCCCTTCGACGCCCGGTCGCGGGAGCGCCGGCTTCGAGCACGAGACCGGCCGATAATCCGGATTAAACCGGTTTAATCGAACCACTAAACCGCCCACAACCGGCTAAATCCGGGCTCGGCGCTTGCCCCTTTCAAGGAGGTCCGGGAGTGTAGTCGCCTCTGTAGTCATGAAGACCGAACTGCTCGCGGTCACGGTCGCCCTGCTGCTCGTGGGGACCGGGGCCGCCACGGCGATGCCCGGCAACGCCCCCGAGGGTGTGCCGGCCGACGACGCACAAGCTGACGACACCACGGCCGACGACGCCGAGGCGAACGACACCACGGCCGACGACGACGCCGACGACGCGTCTGCCGGGGCAAACGAAGCCGACACGCGTCGCGGGCCGCCCGAGGACGCGGGGAACGGGGCGGCCGGCCCGTCGGACGGGGGACCGCCAGTCGACCTGCCCGGGCAGGTGCCCGACTTCGTGAGTAGCATCCACGACGCGGTGGGTGACCGCGTCGGTGGCGCTATCTCCGGCGTTGAACTGGGCGACCGGATCAGCGCTTTGACGCCCGGTGGCTCCGACGATGGGGCGAACGGCCCCGCGGAGAACGCCGGGAACGCGCCGTAAGCATCCGCTGACGACGCTTCGAACCTCCGTCCCACGACGACGCCGCGTTCGACGTTGTTTCAGACGATCCCGCTGCCGAGGACGGCCATGTACAGGATGACCGTCGCGGTGTAGGTGACGCCGAGTCCGATGACGGCCCTGGCGTGAAACAGCCAGAGGTCGTCGCGTTCCACGTCGAGTGCGGCCTCGTAGCGGTCGCGTTCCTCGGGCGTCGGGTCGTGGGCCTCGCCGACGTGGAGGTCGCGGGCGTGCTCGCCCTGGAAGGGTCGGTCGCAGTACGGACAGGCCGCGACCGGGTCGTCGTCCTCGGGGACGCGTGTCGCGGGCTCGGGAAACGACGCGGCGTGGTCGGTGTGTGACATGGTGTGTGGTCAGACGAACGGCGGCGGGACGTACGGCTGTGTGATCACCCATAAGCTCGTCATGGTGTAAAAGATCATCACTACGACCGAGGGGAACTGGCTGCGGATGGCCGCGAGCACGCCCGGGAACAGTTCGAACGCCAGCGAGTGGGCCACCCAGACCGCCAGGACGTGCCCGCCCAGCACACACAGGAGTCTGAACGTACTGAACCACGACGGCAACACGAGCGCGACCGTCTCCGGGGGCGCCAGCGGGTTCGCGACGACGGCCGCCAGGGCTGGCGACAGCGCCAGGAAGTAGCCCAGGAAGTGCGCGAGGTGATACCCTGCGGCGATGGGCAACAGTGCGGGCGCGAACCACCGCTCGATCTCGGTCGCCGTGACGTAGGTCTCGGCGCTGTCTCTGACCCGTCGGGATGCCAGTCGGTAGACCCCCAGGAACAGGCCGAACCCGGCCACCAGCACGAGGACGTAGACGAGCAGTGCCGGCACGCCGACGGAGACAACCGGTTCGACCGCGTTCGCCCAGGTCGGCGTCGCCACCAGGCCGTCGTAGGTCGTCACCCACAGTAGTGCGACGACGAAGGCCGTCTCGCCGGGCCGCTCGCCCAGCGGTTCGTCGGTGAGCGCGGTCCCGGGGACCCGTAGCGAGAGTCCGTCCTCGTCGCGCTGGAGCGGGGCGACCCGCCCGTAGGCGGCGAACACCCTGCTGACGGGGTCGACGCGGTCGAACCACGCCGCCCCGTAGCGGACGGCCCCGGCGACGGTCACGACCGAGTACCCCACGATGACCGCCGCCAGCAGGCGGGGGTTCTGTCCGATCGGGCTGACGACCTCGACGTACACCAGCGCGAGCAGGCCGACGACGCTCGGCCAGACGCCCCACCGCTCGGGGAGACTCGACCGGACTTCCGACCGGGCGCGACCGAGGACGCGGCCGACTCCGGCCGCCAGCGCCCGCCAGGGGTTGACGGCCGGCCACGTGTTCCCGACGAGGTAGGTGCTGATCGTGTAGCCGGCCCACCACCCGGCCCAGACGACGAGCAACGCGAGGTTCCGGGTCGGCGTCGTCGGGCCGACCAGTCCGATGGCGACCACCGCCGCGAGCGCGACCACCGCGAGGGCGCCGACGCCCCCGCGGACGACCCGCCAGACGCCCGGCGGCGACGGCAACCCCGCCCGCCACCAGTTGACTGCGCGCATCGCCTCGTGGTCTGTCAACAGCGTCGTGAACAGAAAGGAGGCCCCGACGACGACACCGCCGGTGAGGACGGTCAGCCACGTCGGCACCGTCGCGGAGGTGACCGCCCCACCCAGCGACCCCGAGTGGGCCCGTGCCGTCCCGGTGAGAGCGACCAGGGCCAGCGTCGCGAGTCCGGCGTGGCGACCCGTCTGTCGGCCAGCGCGTCGCACCGACGACAGCGTGCGGTCCACCACGCCGGCCGACGGGTCCCTTTTTTCATCACCGTCGGTCATTGCCGGCCCTTTCGACCCCACTGGCTAACCCGTTGTGGTTACGGCCCGCTCCTGTTCCGGGACGGACCGCTTTTGCGGGTGGCGTCCCAAGGTGGGCTATGGCAGCCACCAGCGAGCGGAGCGGGTACGACCGCAAGCGAGCGGCGCTGGCGGTGACGCCGTTTTTACTCCTCGGACTCGGTGACCTCCTGTTGTTGCTGTGGTGGGGACTGGACCCGCTGTGGGGATTCATGATCCTCCCGCCGATCCTCTTCATGAGCGTGCTCGCGTGGCTCGGGTTTCGCACTGGCTTCGTCGGCGAATGGACGGCCGACGAGCAAGGCGCTGACGAACACGTCGACGGCGAGACGGCGGAGTGATACCTTCCCCTGGACGCCCGAGTAATCAAAACGTCCCGTGGACCGCCAAACGAGGTATCGAGTGTCGACTCGCTTGTGTCCGACAGTATCAGCCGTCGAGGAGGTCGTCGACGGCCGCGCGGGCGGCCAGTGCCGCGTCGTCGGCGACGCGGTCGGCGTCGGCCCGCCCGTCGGGGGCGTTCAGGTAGACGTCGACCTCGAGCACGTCGTCTTCGAACGTGACCGTCACGTCGAAGTCGTCGACCTCGTCGACGTCGAACCGCGAGAAGATGACCGACTCCGCGGCGTCGGCAGCCGTCCGGACGACCTCGTCGCCTGCCATCAGGCGCCGCCGGCGCCCAGGCCGCCGCCCGCGCCGCCGAGCATGCTCTGGAGCTCGGTCTGGAGCTCTTCGAACTGTTCCTGGACGCGCTCTTCTTGCTTTTCGAGCGTGTCGACGCGCAGTTCGAGACTCTCGACTTTCTCCTCGAGGTCGTCCTCGGCCTCGTCGTAGGCCGTCTCGATGAGGAGTTCGCCGACGCTCCGGTACATCGTGGCGTCCTCGTCGATGCCGTCGAGCTCTTCGAGGGCCGTCTCGGACTCCTGGAGCTGTGTCTCGGCCTGCTGTTTCTGTGCGGCGACCTGCTGGGCCTTCTCCTGGAGGTCCTGCAGGTCTTCGAGTTTCTCCTGTGCTTCGGGCGGCAGGTTACCTTGCATACACCTGACTGCGTGACCCGTGGTGAAAAACCCCCGCTTTCCGTCTGCGCGGTCCCCCCCGCAGGCCGGACCGGGGATAGTCTCACGAGTCGACCGCTCCGGCGCGTCGGCCGCGGTTACCCGCAGTCCTGACGCTGGTCGACGGCACTGATGTGTTCGAGCCACTTTTCCAGTGTCGGCTGGCCCCAGTAGCGAACGCGACCCGACCGGCTGTCGTAGTCGACGACGCCGCTGGCTGCCAGACACGGGAGGTGTGTCTCGGTCAACTCCGCAACGACGGCTTCGTGGGACTGCTCACCGCCGGCAGTCGCCGGCCGGCATCCGGCGACGAGCATCGCGAGCTCCTCGACCGTCGCCGTCTCGGCGTCAGTCTCCACGAAGAATTTACAGATCTCTCTTCGGTGCCAGTCCGCCAGCACCGTGAGGACGCTGTCGATGAATGGGCGCGATTCCCCCACGCTCTCGACGCTTTCCCCAACCACTTCCGTACTCGTTGTCCCTCTCTCGTCACTCATGTCCGACGTATAGATACTGCCCGCCGTCCATCAAGAACTGTGGGCCTAGAAGTCTAGGTGTCCTGTTGGCTGGTTCACCTTTAGCTGTCGAATGTGGCTTCTAGGACGCGGTTGTGCCCCTTGCGGAGGTGCTGGAGCAGCGTCGACGTGGCGATATCGAGCGAGTCGGCGAGCGTCTCGGCGTCGGTTTTCCGTGGCCACTCGTAGTAGCCGCTGTAGTAGGCCGCCTGGAGGACGTCCCGCTGGCGGTCGGTGAGACAGGCGCCGATGTCGCCGTGGACGTGCCACCATGGAGTATCCGTGCTCTCGCGCTCGCGTTTGGTGACCAGGTCCAGTTCCGGGAACCGGCGCTGTAATAACTCGGTCACCCGTCTGACGTCGATGTCGCCCGGCGCTTCGACGTTTAGCGTCCCGACGCCGTCTTCGACGACGACGTTCGTTCCGCGAGCGCCGGCGTCGGCGACGACGTGAAACAGCGAGTCCGTCCACTGTAGCTCGTAGTGGGGGCCGTCGTCGCCGTCGAGGCGCCGAACGGACTCGATGAGGTCGAAGGACCTGGCGACCTCGCCGCCGACCTCGGGGTCGGCGTCCTCGACCGTGAGGTAGGTGATGACGAGGTCGTCGGCCGCGTGGACGGCCTTCTCGAAGACCAGTCGACAGCTGTGCTCGTTCGAGGCACGGATGAACGGGTCACTCTGTGTCTCGGTCTCGTATGACAGTTCGAGGACGCGGTCGGATTCGAGCAGGCGACGGTGCTGTGCGGCCCCCAGGGCCGACCCGACGGCCGTCCCCAGGGTCTCGAACCCGTCGAGTTCGCGGTCGCTGAACGTGTCCGGCCGGTCGGTGTACAGCACCAAGATGCCGTGCGTGGTCGACCCGTGGGTCAGCGGAACGACCGCGACGCTCTCGAGTCCGTACTCAAGGGCGTCCGCGCGCCAGGGTTCGACCGTCGGGTCCTCGCGGATGTCGTCGACGACCTGTACTTCGCCCGTTCGGTACGCTCGACCCGCGGGGCCCTGTCCGTAGTCGCTCGTGTCGCTCCGTATCGAGATCCCGTCCAGATAGTCACAGATCCCCCCCGCGGCGTAGTCGGGCGAGATCTGTTTCGTGGTGCCGTCTCTGTAACCGATCCAGGCGCCCTCGTAGAACGTCGACGACGCCAGTCGGTCACAGACGGTCCGTTTGATCTCCTCGCGGGTCGTCGCGCTCGTGACGCCCCGGATACCCTTCTGGACGAGTTCTTGGATCGCGGTGAGCGTCTCGAGTTCGTCGCGCTGGCGCTCCAGTTCCGTGATGTCCCGGGCGATAGTAACCGTCCCTTGCACGCCGTCCGGGCCGTGGTACGGCGCGACGGTCAGCTGGACGGTGCGTTCCCGTCTGTCGCCGTCCTCGGGGATCCGCTCTCTGGCGACGCGGGCCGAGTCTGTCGAGAGGACGTCCCGCCGGTGGCGCTCGAGTCTGCTGGCCGTGTCGGCCTGGAACACGTCAGTTGGCGTCGCGCCGCGCAGGTGCGAGCGGGGACAGCCCGTCGTCTCGACCATCGCCTCGTTGACGACGCGGTAGTGACCGTCGGTGTCCTGCATGGCGATCGGGTCGGCGCTGCTCTCGATGACTGCCCGGAGTCGCTGCTCGCGTTCGGCGAGTTCCCGCTCGCGCTGTTTGCGCTCCGTAATGTCTCTGACCGTCCCGACGAGCCGGTCGGGTTCGCCGTCGTCGTCGTAAACGATCTCACCCTCCGAGACCAGCCAGCGTGGCTCCTCGCCCGGGTCGTTGACGCGATACTCGACGCGCACTTCGCCGTCGGTTTCGATCGCGTCCTCGACGGCCCACTGGACCCGCTCGCGGTCGTCGGGATGAACCTGGTCGACGAACGCGGACCGCGACCGGTAGTTGGTCTCGGGGTCGAGCCCGAACAGCCGCGAGGTTGTTTCGTGCCAGTAGACCCGGTCCTGGCCGATCTCCCACTCGTGGACCCCTGCCTCGGTGTTCTCCAGCGCGAGGTCGAGCCGTTCGTTCGTCGTCGCCAGTTCGCGCTCGCGGCGCTCGCGGTCGGTCACGTCGACGGCGGCCGCGATCGTCCCCGTGACCTCCCCGTTCTCGCGGACCGGTTCGAACACGGCCTCGTAGGTCCGCTCGTCCAGCGTGACCGTCGCCGAGTTGGCCGCCCCGTCGAGTGCGCGCCGACACCCGTCGACGAGGCCGCCGTATTGGCCGGCGAACGCGTCGATACGTTCGCCGACCAGGTCGGACCGGTCACAGTGGACGTGCTCGAAGTCCAGTCCCTGAACGTGGTCGACCCGTCCGTCGCCGTCGAGGACGAGCATCGCCACCGGCATCGTGTCCAGGATAGTGCGGAGGCGCTGTTCGCTCGACTGGCGGGCCTCGACGGAGCGTTCGCGTTCGGTCACGTCTCTGACGTCGGCCACTGCACCGACGACCTCGCCGTCGTGGGTGACCGGCGCCAGCCTGGTCTCCGTGATCCGACCCGCCTCGATGACGCCTTCGGAGACCAGCTGGACCTCCGCTTTCTCACCGTCGAACAGCGCGTCGAGGGCCTCGCGCCCTTCGGTCACTGTCTCCTCGCTGACGAGTCCGTAGTCGGCGAGTCGCTCCATCCGTTCACCGACGAGTTCCGCTCTCGGTATCTTCGCCCGCTCTTCGAACCGCTCGCTGACGGCACGGAACCGGTAGTCGGTGTCGACGACGTAGACGGTGTCGGGCGCGGCGTCCAGCGCGGCCCGGTACACCGGCCAGTCGCCCTCGGGTTCGTCGTCGAAGACGACGACTGCGCCGACCAGTCCGTCCCCGGTCAGCGGCCGCGCGGTCACGCCGTACCGGCGCCCGTCGTCGATCAGCCGGGCCGGCGCGGTCGTCTCGTCGTCGCCGTCGAGTACCCCTGTGACCGGGTTCTTCTCGGCCCACTCGACGAGTCCGTCGAGCGTCCGACCTTCGACCGTTCGGTCTTCGGCTGTCCGGGTTTCGAACGCGTCGTTACACGCGCGGACGACGCCGGCCAGGTCACAGACGACCGCCGGCGCCGCGACCGCCTCGAGCACCCCCGCTACCACACCCTCGCCGAGGTCCGCCCGCTCGCTGGCCTCGCTCACACGGGACCCTCCCTGTGGTGTACCCCTGGCATACGTTCACAGTCCCGTTTCGGTCCGAGCCACATAATTCGTGCGTTCGGGCCCTGGCGGCCGCCAGCGCCTGTCGGCCCACCTCTATCCGTGCCCCGACCGGGGCACACTCACCCAGTCGGAACGGGTCCGGAACGCTTGTTATGCGGGACACCACAGAGACCCACATGGGACTGTTTCGCTCGGGTGAGGTCGTCGGCATCGCCGAAGCCGCGCTCGAGTTCGCCCTCGAAGCGTCGGAAGATGCCCACCCCGACGAGTACATGGGACTATTGCGCGGCGAGGACGCCCGCACGTTCGACCTGGGCTACGGCGGGACCGTCCTGACGGACGTGCTCGTCATCCCGGGCACCGAGTCCAACCCCGTCAGCGCGACCGTCAAGACGAACATGATACCCAACGACCGCCGCGCTGCGGGGTCGATCCACTCCCACCCCAACGGCGTCCTCCGCCCGAGCGACGCCGACCTGGGCACCTTCGGCCGCGGGAAAGTCCACATCATCGTCGGCGCCCCCTACGGCCGCGACGACTGGCAAGCGTTCGACCGCGAGGGCAACCCCATCGACCTCGACGTGCTGGACGTCGAACTCCCCGAGGAGGAGTTCTTCGATTTCACCCAGGAGGACATCGACGCCGAACTCTTAGAGGAGGGGGTCGACCGCCGCGAAGACCCCCTCGACGGTCCCGACGACGAGTGGGGGCGGCGATGAGCGAGCGAGCTGGATCGACCGACCCCCCGGACGAATCAACGACGGGCGACCGCCTCGTCGTCGCACAGGGCACCTTCGACATCCTCCACCCCGGCCACCGCCACTACCTGGACGACGCCGCGGCGATGGGCGACCGACTCGTCGTCATCGTCGCCCGCTCGGAGAACGTCACACACAAAGCGCCGCCCGTCCTGCCGGGGCCCCAGCGCCGGGAGATGGTCGCGAGCCTGAAACCCGTCGACGAGGCCCGACTGGGCCACCCCGAGGACATCTTCGTCCCCATCGAGCGCCTGAACCCCGACGTCATCGCGCTCGGGTTCGACCAGCACCACGACGAAGAGGGGATCAGGACCGCACTCGACGAACGGGGGCTGGACTGTGCGGTCCGCCGCGCGTCGGCCTACGACCCCGACTACGACGCGGTGCTCTCGACCGGCGACATCGTCGACCGGATCATCGACGAACGCGGGTGAGAGGGCCCGAAACCGCCGACTACAGGAGGTCGTGGTCTGCCAGACGTTCGACGGCCTCGCGCAGTCTCTCTTTGCTGTTGGCGTACGAGAGTCGGACGTACCCCGACGTGCCAAAGGCCGACCCCGGGACGGTGGCGACGTGGGCCTCGCCGATGGCTTCCTCGGCCCAGGCTTGGTCTCGCGGCTCATCGCCGCTCGACTGGTCCGAGGCGCTTTGCGCCTCGTTATCATTATCCGCCACGGGGAGCATCAGGTAGAACGCCCCCTCGGGTTCCACGACGTCCTTGCCGTGGTCGGCAAACAGGTCCACCAGCATGTCCCGGCGCTGTTCGAACGCCTGGCGCATCTCTTCGACGGCGTCGTCGGTGTTTTCCAGGGCCTCGACGCCGGCGTGCTGGACGAAGTTGACCGCGCAGGTCACCGAGTGGCTGTGGATCTTGCCGGCCTGTGAGACCAGTTCCTCGGGTCATCGCGTAGGCCTTCGAGAAGCCGTTGAGGGTGATCGTCCGGTCGCGCATGCCCTCCAGGGTGCCCAGACTCGTCATCTCGACGCCGTCGTAGGTGATCTCCTTGTATATCTCGTCGGAGATCACGGCGATATCGTGGTCGACGGCCAGGTCACGCACCCCTTCGAGGGCGGCGTCGGAGTAGACGGCGCCGTGGGGGTTGCCCGGCGAGTTGACGACGAGCAGTTCCGTCTCGTCCGAGACTGCGGCCGCCAGGTCCTCGAGCGCGGGTTCCAGGGCGAAGTCGTACTGTGCGGTGTCGACGCGGGTCAGGTCGCCGTTTGCCACCTTGACCATCGCCTCGTAGGAGACCCAGGCGGGGTCGAGCAGTGCCACCTCGTCGCCGTCGTCGATCAGCGTCTGGACCACCTCGTAGAGGCCCTGCTTGCCGCCGGGCGTGACGACGACGTTCCCGGTCCCGTACTGGTCGAGCCCGTCGCCGTGGAGTTTGTCGACGATGGCCTCCTTGAGTGCGGGGATGCCGTTCGAGGGGGTGTAGCCGGTGTGGCCGGCGTCCATCGCCCCCTTGCCGGCGGTCTTGATGTTCTCGGGCGTGTCGAAGTCGGGTTCGCCGACCGAGAGGTCGACGACGTCGACGCCGTCGGCCTCCAGCTGGGAGGCCTTGTTGCTTATCGCGACTGTCGCGCTCGGTTCGATCCGTTCGACGCGTGCTGCGAAGTCCATGATGTGTTGAGTGTAACGAGTGGTTAGCGAGCTCTGTCGTCAGTCGAGTTCCTCGACGAGGTCGACCGCGCTCTCGACCGCGGTCGCGCCGTACTCGACGCGCTCTCTCGCCTCGGCGACGCTCATCCCCGGGCCGATGACCCCCAGCGTCACGGGGGTGTCCCGGTCGAGACTCACGTCCGTGAGCCCCTGTGCGGCGGCGTCGGCGATCACCTCGTCGTGGTCGGTGTCGCCCTCGATTATCGCGCCGACGACCGCGACGGCGTCGACGTCCTCGCGGCGGGCCAGGCGGTCGGCGGCCAGCGGCGTGTCGTACGACCCCGGCACCTCGATGGTTGCGACCACGTCGGCGCCGTGGTCGGCGGCCGCCTCGTGGGCGTGGGACTCCATCGAGTCGATGACGTCGCCAGTCTTGTCGAACTGGGCGACCACGAGCCCGAGTCGTACCATACCCGGAGGGTACCGTCGGCGAGTAAAAGAACTACCGAACCGGACTCCCCGACTGGCGTCAGTGCCGGCACGCTGACCGACGACAGTCAGCCGACAGCGCCACGGCGTCGCCCAGCAGTTCCCCACCGACGCCGCCGGCGGCCGCCGAGGCGATCGAACCGACCGCCGAGACCGTTGACTGGCTCGATGCCGTCCACAATCTCAAAGCCAGAGCGTAGGCCCGGCGCGTCGGCTCTGTCTTGGCTGGCCGCCACGACCCTGTCTGGCCCGCTCCCCGACGAACTGTTCCAGACGGTCACGCTTATAGCGGGTCGCGGGTTAGCAGTCGACAATGACACTCTCCACGCCGGGCCCGACGCTGGGCGTCGTCGGCGGCGGCCAGCTGGGGCGGATGCTCGCCGAGGCCGCCTCGCCGCTGGGCGTCGACGTCGTGGTCTCGGACCCGACCGACCCCGCCCCCGCCGCGCCCGTCGCGAGCGACCAGGTCGTCGGCGCCTTCGACGACGCCGACACCCTGGAGGAACTCGCCGAGCGGTCCGACTACCTGACCTTCGAGATCGAACTCGCCGACCCCGACCTGCTGGAATCGGCGGCCGAGGAGTTCGACGTGCCGGTCCACCCCCACCCCGATACGCTACGGACCATCGAAGACAAACTCGTCCAGAAACGGCGCCTCCAGGACGCCGGCGTCCCGGTGCCCGAATTCCGCGCGGTCGAGTCGGTCGCCGACGTCCACGAGGCGGGCGAGGAACTGGGCTATCCGCTGATGCTCAAGGCTCGCCGCGGTGGGTACGACGGCCGTGGCAACGTGCCAGTCGAATCGGCCGACGAGGCCGCCGAGGCGCTGGACGCCGTCGCCGGCGACGCGATG
>PXQN01000054.1:0-38878 GCA_003021305.1 Halobacteriales archaeon QH_10_67_22
CTTGTGTCCGACAGTATGAGGCGTGGTCAGGGTTTGGCTTTCTGTCTCTCCGGGTGAGTCCGAGACACGGACGCCAGCGAGGCCCCTATTTCACTCACAGTACCCGGAGTCGGTAACCTTCGAGAGCAGTCTCGTCGGTCACCCGTCCAGTTCCGGACTTCGACGTCGTCGGCACCAGCGGCGGGACGAGTTCACATATCCCCTCGGACACGAACCGAGCAACAATCTCCTCGCCCGTCCGGCACGCAGAAACCGTTTCGCTCCCGGATCGGAGAAAAGCGTGTTGAATTATTCGTGTCCGAGTGGATACTGTCGGCTGTAACATCGTGAAGAAAGTCGGCGCCACGTGGCACCAGAACTCGTTACGGACTCGACTCATAGTGATTATTGTAGCGATTTACCAGTACGACCGCACGTAGTCGTGCGGTCGATCCGGAACAGACCGACAATAATCACTATCAGCCTTCGAGTACGGTTTCCAGTGGGGGGACGTCACGTTCTGTGAACGTTGTTCGGTAGTGTTCGCGCTCACGGGGGGTAGCTACAGGGTTGACTGTCACTGTGGTCGGAACAGCGCTTAATTGGGCCCGACGTATAGTGAGTACCGGACGCCAATGGAAGAGCTCGACCGTGTTTTGAACAAGTACGCGACCAGTCAGGACCTCATGGACCAGGTCAGATACGTGGCCGAGTCACTGAGCCTGGACTTCGAGAAGTGGGGCGACCAGTACGTGAGCGGTCCCAGTCTCTACTTTCTGGTCGTCGCCGAAACCGATTTCGAGACGTACACTGACCCGCTGGGGGAGAACGTGTGGCCGACTGACCGGTGTAAAGTCGTGTTCGACTCGCCGGAGGCTTTTACCCGCGCCGCCAAGGACGTCGCGTTCAGCCGGGACGGGGCTGTCATCGTAACTGGCGACGGGACGATCCAGCGCCAAATGGTCCGGGTACGAAGCCCCGCCCGAAACGAGGTCCCGGGCGTCGGGGAGATCACGTACCCAGACTGGATGGGGACCAAACACATGAGTGCGCTCGAAACGTCGCTCCGCGAGAACGTGCTGTGGGCGATCACGCTCAGTGAAGAGGACGGGCGTGTCACGACGTTTCTCGACGGCACGTATCAGGACTATCCGCGTCGCGAGATCGGCGGGCGCTGGCGGCCCGACGTGTAGTGTCTCGGTCAGTGGCCGTCATACGGTCGTGTGTACCCTATCCACTCGGACACGAATAGGTCAACACGCTTTTCTCTGATCCGGAAGCGAAACGGTTTCTGCGTGCCGGACGGGCGACGAGACTGTTACTTGGTTCGTGTCCGAGTGGATATTTCCGCAGTGTCAGTGGGGTTGCGGTTCTGACCACGGAGACTGCCGTCCCTTTCGTGGGCAGCAAACGAATTACGCACGACCGTATCATAGTGATTATTGTAGGTCTGTTCCGGATCGACCGCACGACTGCGTGCGGTCATACCGGTAAATCGCTACAATAATCACTATCAGTCCTCGCCGGCGATCAGGTCCGCACACGCAAAGCCCGCCTCGATACCGCCGTTGAGCGACCGCTCGGGGTACTGGGCTTGCGAGGCCATCCCGGCATAGTAGACGCCCTCTGCGACCTCCTCGCCAAGGTCGTAGGGGACGACCATATCGAGGTATCCCCGTTCGTAGATCGGTGCGGTTCGGGGGTTGCGCGCGGTCTCGACCCAGTTGACGCTGTCGGGGTCGAACGCCGGGAACAGGTCGGCGATCCCCGCCTGCCAGTGGGTCTCGACGGCCTCGTCGTCCATGTTCCAGAGGTCCTCGCCGGGGTCTTGGATGTAACTCGCCGTGTAGTAGATGTGTTCGCCGCCGTAGCGCTCGGGGTCGACGAAGTTCGTATGCTCGATGAACACGCCGAAAGGGGCCTCGTCTTTGATGTTGAGCCAGTAGGTGTCGGTCAGCGACTGGTCCATACTCCAGACCGAACAGACCGTGCCCTGGAACTCTATCTCACAGGGGTAGCCCGTCAGCGATTCGAGGACGTTGGGCATCGCTGCGACGACGACGGCGTCGACGTCGTGGGTCTCTCGCCTCCGGGATTCGGCCGCGGTTCCGGCCCCGCCGTCGGTGGCCGTTCCGTCGTCGGATACCGCTTCGTCGTTCCCGGTCGCCCCTCCCGTGGTATCAGTCGTTCGTTCGACCGTCAGGGATTCGACGGAGCCGTCTTCGATGGCGAGGTCGGTCACGTGTGCGCCGGTCGTCACAGTCTCGGCACCGACCGCCTCGAGTAGCGCGTCGAGGAACCGGCCGAACCCGCCGTCGAGATAGCCGAGGATCTCGCCTTTGAGGAGGTCCCGTTCGCCACGGAACTTGATCCGGCCCAGCAGCCAGGCCGCCGAGACGTCCTCCTTGCGCGAGCCGAACTTGGCGTCTAGGAGCGGTTCCCAGAACGACTCGTAGACGTTTTGCGTGGTGTGTTCAAGGAGGAACTCCTTGATCGGGACGTCCTCGTAGTCGGTGATGTCGCCGTAGGCGTCGAACTCCGGGCGTCCGCCCCGGACGTCGATTTCGAGGACGAGCATCCCGAGGCGGAACTTGTCGTATATCGAGAGGTGGGGATAGGCGAGAATCTCCCAGGGTTTGTCCATCGGGTGGACGACGCCGTCGACGTAGTAGGCGTTGGACATGTACAGCCATTCGAGGGCGTCACCCAACCCGAGTTCGCCGATCAATTCGACGATTGTCTCCTCGGATTTGGAGAGGTGGTGATAGAACTTCTCTATGGGGTCGCCAGCGGTGTCGTAGACGGCGGCCAGACCACCGACGTCGTCGCTCGCCTCGAACACGCGCACCTCGTACCCCGCACGCTGGAGACGGTAGGCAGCCGCAAGTCCCGCCACGCCGCCGCCGACGACACCGATCATGACCGGGAGTTTTCCCGTGACTCGAAAAGCCCTTTCGTTCGGGGTCGAGGTCGACCGACCTACAGGGGTCTCGACCGCTGACTCACTCCGCCGGGGCGCCGGGGACTTCCGACCGGTCGCCGGCGAGGCGGAACTCCAGTACGACGACCGTCCCGCCCGGGTCGTTGTCCTCGAACCAGACGTTGCCCTCGTAGAGGTCCATCATCACGGAGACGAAGTACAGGCCGAACCCGCTGGAGGTCTGGTTCGTGCCGACCTCGCGCTGGAACACCTTGGTCTTGAGTTCGTCCGAGAGTCCCGGGCCGTTGTCGGCCAGTTTGACCTGAACCCACTCGCCGAGGTGCTCGCTGGTGACGGCGATCTCGGGGACCTCGCTGTCGTTGTGTTCGACGGCGTTGTTCACGATGCTCTCGACGACGTCGACGACGAGGTCGTTCGCGGCGACGACGATGTCGTCGTCGACGTCGACCGACACCTCGGCCCCCAACTCGGTCCCCACCCTGTCGGCCTCGTCGGCGATGACCGTCGACAGGTCGACCGGTTCCAGGCGCTCGTCTTCCGAGGCAGTTACCGTGTCGGTGATCGCCCGGATCTTCTCGGTCAGTACTGTCAGTTCGTCACACCAGTCGCGGATGGTCGTGACCTTGTCGAGGTTCCCGTCGGCCTGGTTCTCGAGAAACTGGACGTGTCCGTCGATGACCATCATACTGTTGCGGATGTTGTGGCGCAACACGCCGTTGAAGAACTCGATCTGCTCGGTGCGGCGTTCGAGCGCGGTCCGACTCTCGCGGAGTTGGCGTTCGTGCGCGACGCGGGACAGCGCCGTTTCGATGGTGCCGGCGAGGATCTTGCCGAGCTGTCCTTCGACAGAGGTGTAGGACCCGTCGTCGGAGCCGATGACCAACACCCCGTGGTCGCCCAGCGGGGCGATCAACAACCGCTGGTCCGGTGTGTCCTCCGCGGCGAGCTCGACGCTCGCACAGTCCGAGGAACTGATTTCGCTATGGCGAAACGCCGTCCAGATCGGGCCGGACCCGTCCGGGACTGCCGTCGGGTGGTCGAACACGTCACCGAAGGCGTCTGTCATCGCGGTCCCAGTCAGCGCGGTTTCACCCTCCTCGTGGAGAAATACGGCCGCGAGCGGCGTCTCCAGGGCGTCACTCGCGAAGTCGACGGCGATTTCGGCCACCTCCGGAGCGGTCCGAGCGCTGATAAACGCCTGTGTCGCAGCCTGCATCGCCTGGAGCTGTTCCATGCGGCGGTGCTGGGTCGAGACGTCCCGCAGGAAGAAGAGTCGCCCGCACGTGGCGCCGTACTGGTCGTCGATCTCCGTGACGTGGGTCTCGAACACTGCCATCCCGCCGTCCCCGGGGCGGTCGACGGTGATAGTGTCCGCGGTGTCGGCCCGGTCGGCGAGTCCACGGACGATGTCGTCGACGTGCAGCCCGACCAGGTCCGACTCGGCGGTCAGTCGTCTGGCGGCCGGGTTGTGGCTGACGACTGTCCCCTCGTCGTCGACCACCAGCACCGGCTCGGGTAACTCGTTCTGTAGGTGACGCTGCCGAGCACCGGAACCGTCGCCCCGAGAAAGATAATCGCGGTCTGTGTGCGGTAGGCGTTGCGTGCGTCCAGCGCGAACCGGGCGAGCGTCACGAACCCTGTGACCACGTAGCCCAACACGATCACCGAGGCAGTGACGAACAGCAGCCCCTGGGGTCCAACAGGGGAGGTGATGCTGTTGACAGTCTCGAACCGAACCCCCCCGGCACAAGCTGGTGGAGCGGGGTCGTCATTCTGAACCCGATATACGTGGTGGCCGGCACCCACAGGAGAGCCAGTCGCGTCCGTGTGAGCGCCTCGCCGTGGCCCGCATACTCCAGCGCGAACGTACAGAACAGCGGGGGGACCGCCAGCGTACACACGAGGATACACAGATAGAGAAGGCCTGCCGTACTCTCGCTGGTGGTCAGTTGGTAGGGAACCGACACGAGTGCCCACGCGCCAGCGACCAGACACAGCTGTCCGAACCGTTTCGCCGCGGGGACGTCGCGGTTGCGAAAGGCGAGTGCTGCCAGTGCGACGTCGATCACCCCGGCAAATCCGGTAGCCGCTACTAACAACTGTAGCTGTTGGGCTGTCATCGGGCCGTGCCTACCCTACCGGTTTCTAGTTATCCGTGAAAGGGTTTCCGACCGGTATCAGGCTCAGATAATTCGGAGTTCGCTACCTTTTTGCACGCACTCCGGTAATTCGCTGACATATGGTGACGGTGCGGGCGCCGGCGACGAGCGCGAACCTCGGGAGTGGCTTCGACGTCTTCGGCGTCGCGCTGGACCGTCCGTCCGACGTCGTCACCGTCCAGCGAGCGGAGCAGACGACGATCGAAGTGACCGGCGCGGGGAGTCAGTTCATCCCCGAAGACCCGGCGGACAACACGGTCGGGGCGGTCGCCGAGGCGCTGGACGCGCCCGCACACATCGAGATCGACAAGGGCGTCAGACCGGCGTCGGGCCTGGGTTCTTCTGCCGCGAGCGCGGCCGCCGCGGCGGTCGCACTCAACCGACTGTACGACCGCGGCTACACTCGCACGGAACTCGTTCCGGTCGCCGCCGAGGGTGAGGCAGTCGTCTCCGGCGACGCCCACGACGACAACGTCGCGCCCGCCATCCTCGGCGGATTCACGATAGCGACCGACAGCGGCGTCACGCGAGTCGGTGCAAACATCCCCCTCGTTACGTGTCTCCCGGACATCGTCGTCTCGACCCGTGACGCCCGCGCGGTCGTTCCGGACGGCGCACGCATCGAGCAACTCGTCGAGACGGTCGGTAACGCCGCGACGCTCACGACCGGGATGCACCGCTCGGACCCGGATCTCGTCGGCCGTGGCATGACTGATTCGGTCGTCACGCCGGCCCGGGCCGAACTGATCACCGGCTACGAGCGGGTCCGGGAGGCGGCGCTGGAGGCCGGCGCCACGGGCGTCACGATAAGCGGCGCCGGGCCGAGCGTCATCGCCGCCTGCCACGAACACGACCAGCGGTCGATCGCAGCGACGATGGTCGACGCGTTCGCGGACGTCGACGTCGACGCCCGCGTCTACCAGACGGGGATCGGTTCCGGTGCGAAAGTGCTCGACTGACGCGGGTGCCCTTCCAGACGTGTCCCAGGACGGCCGCGAGTCGTTCCCATCCGGCCTCGGGTCCGGACCGCCCTCGACGCGGGGGCGGCGAGCGGAGGAAGTGGTTCGACTCCCGCGACGCATCGGGGAGACACTGGCCGGCGCGGTCGTGCCGGCGTTCTCGCGACGGTCGGCGCTGCAGTGGTGCGTGGGCGCCTGACCGACCCGGTCGAGCGGGTCACCGACTAGTCAGTCTCGGGTTCGGGAGCGGGTTCACCGGCGGCGTCGGCCACGCTGTCCCGAACCTGGAAGCCGCCGGTTTCGGCGCGACCGGACAGCTCCCGCTGGGGGAAGGGGATCTTGATGGCTTCGTCCTCGAACGCCGATTTGACGGCCGTGATGACCGCCGAAACGGCTTTCCACTTGCGCGGGGGCGTCGGGTGGTCGATCCAGAACCGCATCTCGAGGACGACCGCCGAGTCGCCGAACGACTTGGGGAACACCTGTGGCGGGGGTGCGTCGACCACCTCCTTGCAGTCGCCTATTGCGTCCAGCGCCACGGAGCGTGCGTGGTCCGGGTCTGCCTCGTAGTCGATACCGACGTCGATGCGGATCCGCAGGAGTCCTTTCTGGCTCCGGTTGACGATGGCGCGGTCGGCGACGCGGTCGTTGGGGATGATGACGTACTCGCCGTCGAAGTTCTCCAGGCGCGTGTTGAAGATGGTGATGTCGGTGACGATCCCCTCAGCGTCGCCGACCTGGACCCAGTCGCCGATGGTGAACGGACGCGAGAACATGAGGACGAACCCGGCGATGAGCGAGCTAAGGGTCTGTCGCGCGGCCAGGCCGACAACGATGCCGAGAAAGCCGGCCCCGACGAGCAGGCCGGCCAGGTTGACCCCCCAGACGCCCAGCACGACCATCCCGACGACGACGAGCAGGCTCAACTGGGAGACCCGGAGAAGGATCTCCTCCTGGTGGTCGGTCATCCACTCCGCCTGTTCACTGAAGTCGTCGACGATGTCGGTCAGCGCGGCCGTGCCCACGTATGCCAGGAAGGCGACCACGAGCGAGACGCCGAGCTGGCCCGCGACCCTCGCCGTGTTTTCGGGCAACGTCCCCGCGACGAGTCCCCATCCAGCCAGCAGCGTGTCCGTCGCCCCCCAGAGGACCCCGAGTCCGAACGCACCCGCGACCACGAGCGACAGTTTGAACGTTCCTGCGACGACCTGCCGGCCGCTCGCTGGCGCGTACCGCCCGACCGTCGTGAGCGTCGCATCGAAGAATCCGCCGTCGACCCGGTCACGCAGGCTCCGGTCGAGCGCAGCGACCACCCGTGGCAGCAGGACCCACCCCACGACGAAAATTCCGAGCAGGATACCGGCGGTCAGGGCGAGACGTGTTTCGGTCGTACTGACACTGCCGAGCGTCGACTCGACGGCGTCGACCCACGACCCGGGCGTCTGCATACACACCGTTCCCGAGTCGACACGCTTGGATGTTTTGTTCGGACAGTCCCACGATGTCTCACAGCTTTATGTTCACGTCGTCTGTCCGTTTCGACATGGAGTGTCACGCCTGTGGGGCGACGATCTCCGACAAGGCAGCCGACTGCCCGTACTGCGGGACGTCGGTCTCGTCCCCAAGCGACGGTCCCCCCGACGACCACAGTCCAGACGCGGACGGCGACCCCGAACCCCCCCCCTCCGAGGGCGGCCCCGGCGGGCCACCGGCGACCGACGCCGACGACGACCCGCTCGCGCCCGAAGGCCGAGACCCCTCGATGGACGCGACCGGCGACGACGCGACCGACGATGGATCCGGCGACGACCCGCTGGGTGGCCAGTCGACCGGTGGTCAGCCGACCGATAGCGGAGGAACCGACGACCGGTTCTCGGACGACGAATCGACGACCGACGACCCGCTGGGCGGCCAGTCGACCGGTGGCCAATCACCCGAGCACGACCCGATCGATAGTGAGTCCGACGACGACCCGGGATCGGACGACCAGCCCCTGGCGGGTGGGAACTCTCCGGACAGCGGCGAGTCCGGGGAAACCCGGGCGGCGACGGACTGGGGGGCGGGCGAGGACACGGACGAGTCACTGGCGGGGGAGGCAGGCGGGGGGACTGACGACCGGCGGGCGGGTGGCCACGGTGCGGGCGGACAGTCGGCCGGCGGTCAGCAAGCGGGCGGACAGTCGGCCGGCGGCCAGGGTAGCAGCGAGGACACTCAGACCCGGTCCGAGGGGTTCGACCCTGCGACGGCGCTGTCGAGACTCCCGCTGTTTCCGGGCGCGGCGGCTGGGTTCGCGGTCGCCGTAGTCACCTTCGGCGTCGGGGTGGTGGTCGCGGCGCTCATCCCCGGCGGTGACACGTTCGGACAGGGTGCGTCGGCGTTTTTCGACCTGCACTTCGGCACGAGTCGGCGCGTCACGCCGCTGGTCTTCGGGAACTTCGAGGAGTTCCGGCCGCCCGACGCCTCGCTCGGCATACTGTACCTGCTCCCGATGGTGTTTCTCTTCACAGCGGCCAAGGCCGTCGTCGCGTTCAACACCGACGAGACGGCGCCGCTTCCGGAGTCGGTCCTCGCCGGGATGACCCTCCTGCTGGGGTACGCGCCCGTGACCCTGATCGCGTACATCGTGGCCCCTCGCGGGCAGTTCGCGCCGACGACGCTCGTCGGGGCACTCGTCGTCACGATGCTCGTCTACCCGCTGGCCTTCGGCGCAGTTGGTGGCCTCCTGGCCGGCGGCCTGTCGGGGAGCGAGCGCCGCGTGGGCACGGTGTACGCCTTCGGCGCGCTGTTTCTCGTGTTCGTCGGCACCTTCCTCTCTACGTTCCTGTTCGTCGACGCCGGCCCCGACGGGGTCGACGTCCTCTGGCGGTTGCTGGTGACGCTCTTTGCCGTCGCCGGGACGACTGTGTTCTCGCTGGGCGGGGGGAGCGTGGCCAACGTGCTACCGTTCGTCGTGGTCGCGGGCGCGTTCGGGGTCGCCGGTTTCGTCCGGTCGTGGCGTGGCGACCCGGCCTCGCCCCTGCGCGGGTTCGCCAAGGGCGCCTCGATGGCCGTGACCTACGCCGTCGTCGCCGGCTTCTTTCTCTCGGTCCTCCCCGTGTTCGCCGACGCCTACCTCCAAGAACAGGTCGAGATGCCGCTGTTCGCGACGTCGTTCGTCGACGGTATCGTCGGTCTGAGTCTGAACACGGTCACCCAGTACGTCATCGCCGTCTACCTCTCGACGGTCGTCTACGTGGTTCTGGTCGCGGGCGTCGCCGGCACCGTAGCTGCCGCTATCAGAGGCGACGAGCGAGACGAGACAGCGCCAGAAACCGGGAGTCAGACCGCCTGACCGCCGCCGGTGTCGCTCCGGTTCTCATACTGTCGGACACAAGCAAGTCGACACTCGATATTTCGTTTGGCGGTCTCCGAGACGTCTCGATGGTGAAACACCGACGAACGTGTTCACGTACTTGCGTCCGACAGTATTAGTACGCCCGGCGGGTACAGCAGGACATGGCACAGGTAGCGGTCCACCGCGACGACGTCGAACTGGACGAGCCGACCTTCGTCGACGGGTTACCCGGCGTCGGGCTCGTCGGGAAGATCGCCGCCGACCATCTCGTCGATTCGTTCGACATGACCGAGTACGGAACCGTCCACTGCGACGGGTTGCCGGAGGTGGCGGTCTTCCAGGACGGCGAGCAACAGTACCGCCCGCCGGTGCGGATCTACGCCGACGCCGAGCGGGACCTACTCGTCCTCGGGAGCGACGCGCCGGTCTCGCCCAACAGCGCCGACGAGTTCGCCGGCTGTCTGTGTGACTGGCTGGCCGACCGGGACGCCACGCCGCTGTTTCTCTCGGGGCTGGGCGGCGAGAAAGACGGCGTTCCCGAAATGTACGGGGTCGCCAGCGACGGCGCGGCCGGATTGCTCGACGACTACGGCATCGACCCGCCGACCCAGGACGGCGTCATCACCGGTCCGACTGGCGCCCTGCTCTACCGGGCCCAGCGCGTCGACCTGCCCGCCCTCGGACTGGTCGTCGAGGCCAATCAGAACTTCCCGGACCCCGAGGCCGCGCGGGTGCTCCTCCTGGACGGGATCGGCCCGATCGCCGACGTCAGCATCGACACCGACCGACTCGTCGAACAGGCCGAGGAGATAAGCGAGGCACGCCAGCAACTCGCCCAGCGCATGCAAGAGGCCGGCGAGGAGTCCACGAGCGCCCGCCCGATGGGGATGTACCAGTAGGCTGCTCGCTCCCGAGGTCGTTCCAGTCGTCCGATTTCGCTCACGAGACCGTTCGGGCAGTCAGAATTTGCTCTTGAGGTTCTCGAAAAAGCCCTGTTCGACGCTGACCTCCTCGCCGCCGGCCTCGGCGAACTGTTCGAGGGCTTCGCGCTGTTCGCTGTTGAGACTGTCGGGCGTGACGACCTGGACGGTCACGTACATGTCGCCCCGTCCCCGGCGCCGCAGTCGGGGCATGCCCTTGTTTCTTACGCGGAAGGTCTCGCCGCTCTGGGTACCCGAAGGGACGTCGAGTTCGACCGCACCGTCGACGGTCGGGACCTCGATGGTGTCGCCGAACACTGCCTGCGGGAAGGAGATCGCTTCCTGTCTGTGGAGGTCGTCGCCGTCGCGCTCGAAGTCCGGGTGGTCTCGCACCGACACCTCGATGAGGAGGTCGCCGTTCGGGCCGCCGTTCTCGCCGGGCGCGCCCTCGCCGTCCATCCGGAGGGTCTGGCCGTCCTCGATACCGGCCGGGACGTCGACGCTCAGCGTCGCGTCCTCGGCGTTCCCTCACCCTCACAGCGGGGACAGGTCCGGGTCTGCTGGACCCGTCCCATCGGCGTCTGCTGGACCTGTCTGGTCTGCCCGCGACCGTCACACTGTGGACAGCGCCGCGAGTCGCTGCCCGGCGGGTGGCCCGACCCGTCACACTCCCCGCAGTGCTGTGGCCGGGTCACGTTCAACTCCTTCTCGACGCCGTGGTAGGCCTCCGCCAGGTCGATCGCCAGTGAGGTCCGCAGGTCCCGGCCCTGGCGCGGTCGGTTGCCGTCGCCTCTGGGACTGCCCCCGCCGAAGAACGTCTCGAAGATGTCGCCCATGTCGCCGAAGGGGCCGCCACCGCCGAACGGGTCGCCGCCGGCACCGCCCCGGGCGCCACCCTGGTCGGTCGCGCCTCGTTTGTCGGCCTCGACGAACCGGTCGTGGCCCATCTGGTCGTACATCTGGCGCGTCTCCTCGTCCGTGAGGACCTCCTTTGCCTTCTTCGCCGCCTTGAATTTCTCCTCGGCGTCGGGGTCGTCGCTCACGTCGGGGTGGTACTCCCGTGCTTTCTCGCGGTAGGCTTCCTGGATCTCCTCCTCGCTGGCGTCCCGCGAGACCCCGAGCACCTCGTAGAAGTCCTCGCTCATCAGTTGTCAGTCTGTACTGTATTGAGATACTTGAATAGAACGGCTTCCCGCTCGCCGCTCTCGCCCGGCGACCGGCCCGCTCAGACGTCGAGCCAGTCGTCCGAGCGGACCTCGTACCCCTGGTCCCGGCAGAACGCCGCCGCGCGACGCCGAACGTCACGGGAACTTGGATGGTTGCCCTCGTGGATCTCCCCGACGATCCAGTCGGTGATGACGCCGACACCCTCGTCGTCGTCGTCGGCGTCGATCGCCTTCAGCGCCCGCAACGTCTTCTCGTAGGCCGTCCCCTGGGACCCCAGCGGGTCCCGGGTGAGGTCACTGCTGGCCTCGACGATCCGCTTCATCGACGCAGCGACCGTCGGCCGGGCGACCCGGGTCCGGAGTGCCGCCGGCGACTCGAACGCCTCCGCGTCGGTCTCGGGGACGAGCTCCTCGATGGCGTACGTGCCCTCGGGTGTCTCGACTTCGTGGTGTCCGACTGCGTCGATGACTTCGGCCCCCGTGGCCGGGAACGACAGCGACTCGACGGCCGTCTCGACAGCGTTCAGCTCCGACTCGTCGAGTTCGGGCTCGGTCTCGTCCCACCGTTCCAGTTCCTCGGCCACGGCGCGTTCTCGCTGGCGTCTGTCCGTGTTCTGGGCCTGGCTCTCGCGGCCGGATTTGTCGTCTGGCATCCCCGGATATTGGTGCCGAGACCGCATAACCCTGTGGTCGACCCGCGAACCGGTCGCCGACCTGGACGCGCTCCGCGTCCGGCCGGTGTCGAGAGCGGATCCACGATTTTTACTACCCGGGCCGAGACGTTCGGGTCGATGGCCGATCTCAGCCGTCTCGCCGACGATGAGCGCGCCGGCGTCGAGCGGGTCGCCGTCTGGCTTGTCACGCTCGCCGTCGTCGCGGCCGTCGTGGCGTCGGTGGTCTACCTCGCCGAGGACGTCCGCCGGCCGACGCCCGACGCCGACTTCGACGTCTCCTTCGACGCTGACACCCACACGGTGACCGTCGAACACGCCGGCCCCGAACCCATCACGGACCGCGTCACGCGCCAGCTCGTCGTCGAAGTCGTCGACGAGGACGCCGATACGACGGCCGTCACCTGGGTGAGCGACGTCCCCGGGCCGACGAGTCGCGGCCTGGACTATCCCGTCGAACCCGGCGACGCGCTGACCGTCGACGACCCGACCGTCGACGCCGACGGCGACGGCGACTTCCACGACGCCGACCGGAGCGTCGGCACGCCCCTGGACGCGGGCGACACCGTCCGGGTCGTCTGGACCGGCAACCGCCAGGGCGGGACCGCGCGGACGGTGACCCTGGCCAACGCCACACTCGGGTAACGCTCGAACCATGCGGCTCTTCTCCCGGCCGTCGGACTGCGCCCCCGAAATGTTACTGAGTCTGATAGTTCGTTAGGTTTATTACCCTGCGTGGCATACGTTCACAGTACCCACTGCGGACGTGGCGCACACGGACGTCCCGTTCCGGATCGGCGTGAGCCGAGATGGACGGGATGGAGGCCGACGCCGATACATTCGGGAGGATGTGGAGGCCCAGGTCTCGAAGGAGAACCGAACCGGCCCAGTGCGTCGTCGCCGCGGCGGCGACGGGAGAAGGCCCAGTACCGGACTACGCGCGAGCGGAGTTCGGGAACACGACAGCAAGCCGGTGTAAACCCGGCTCACGCCCGCCTGCGACGGCAGTGCCGTGGAAACGGCGACCGCCGACCGAGGGGCGACCGAAGAGCGCGCCTCCCTCGCGGGAGACCGTGCGAACTCGGTCGACCTGTCGACGTCGGCAAACCCGGTGGGACTCCGGGGAAAGCCAGGCAGACGGGCAACAGGCGGTGAGAACCCGCCGAAAGCTGTCACCGGTCGCGCGGGTCGGGGACAACGTCCCCCGTCCGGTGCATCACCCACGTTCGCGGTGGGGCCCATTCATCTCGCATTCGAAGTCTCCAGTGAGACGTACCGTCTCAGACACCGCGGCGCATCAAATGACTGCGGAGCACGTCGTTTTCCTTGTTGCCCGCGACGGGGTTGACCAGTACCACAGTATCGTCACCGTCGAGGTGGCCGCCCTTCGCGAGTTCGAGTGCGGCGGCCGCGCCGACGCCGCCGGTCGCGCTGGCCTCGACGCCCTCCCCGGCCAGCGCGACTGCCGCCTCCAGGGCGTCGTCGTCGGAGACGCCGAGCGCCCAGCCGCCCGTCTCCCTGACCGCGTCGAGTGCGAGCGCCCCGCCCGCCGGGTCGGGCACTTCAAGCGCGCCGACCAGCGTGTCGGGCCGTTCCCAGGGGTCGGTGTCGTCGGCGCCCGCGTCGTCGGCCGCGACGACCGGCGCACACTCCACCGGTTGGGCGACGTGGAGCGCCGGCGTCTCGTCGACCAGGTCCGTCGCCACGAGTTGCCGGGCGGCGAGGTGGCTCCCGACGACGCCCAGTCCGTCCCCCGTCGGGTGGACGACGGCGTCGGGCAGCGACCAGTCGAGCTGTTCGGCCACCTCGCAGAGGAGCGTCTTTGCGCCCTCCTGGCGGTAGGGCGTGTCGAACGGCGCCAGCGAGTGGCCGGCGTCGTCTTCCCCGGCCATCGCGTCCTCGAAGGCCGCCACTGCGTCGGGGTAGCGACCCTCGACGACGGACATCTCGCCGCCGTGGACGTTCGTCATCGCCTTGGCGACGAACGTCGACCGCGTGGGCACGAACGCCTCCGACTCGATGTCCGCGCGGGCGGCGTATGCGGCGGCCGACTGCCCGGCGTCGCCCGTCGTCGGGAGCGCTACCTGCTCGGCGCCGTGGTCCCGGGCGGCGGCGACGGCGACCGCCATCCCCCGGTCGGCCGTCGACCCCGTGGGATTGGCGCCCTCGTCTTTGACGTACACTGCCTCGACGCCCAGCCGGTCGGCAAAGTCGGGACACGAGACCAGGGGTGTCGTCCCCTCGTCCATCGTCACCAGTCGGTCTGCCGGGACGGGCAGGAACCGTTCGTACCGCCCCAGCCCGTCGAACCGGCGGTCGGCGAGCGAGTCCCGCGTGACCCCGTCGGGGTCGTACTCGACGAGGAGAGCGCCGCCACAGTCGGGACACCGGCCCGGCGTGGCGTCGTGTGTCGATCCACAGTCCGTACAGACGAGTCCGTCGAACCCCGCGGTCGTCTCCATACCGACGCGCAGGCTCCCATCGACTAAGTGCTGTCCGTTGGACCGTCCCGGACGGCCGAGACACCGAGTGTTTAGTATCGCCGGTCCAAGGGGCCGATATGACCGATGTCGCCATCGTCGGCGGCGGCCTCGCGGGACTCGTGGCCGCCCGCCACGCCGCCGACCGTGGGCTGGACGCGGTGGTGTTCGAGCGCCGGGAGACGGTCGGTGGGCGCGTCCGCTCGCGAGAGGTCGACGGCTACACGCTCGACCGCGGATTTCAGGTCCTGTTCACCGGCTATCCCGCGGCCCGGCGGGAACTGGACTTCGATCGGCTGGACCTGCGGGCGTTTTCCCCGGGCGCGACCATCGCCCGGCCGGCCCACCGCTCGACGCTGGCCGACCCGTTTCGCGCCCCCGGCACGCTCGTCGAGTCGGCGCTCAACACCGACGTCTCGCTGAAGGACAAACTCCTGGTGCTCAGACTCAGGCGTGCACTCGTCGGCGAGGACCCAGAGACACTGTTCGACGGCCCCGACGAGAGCATCCGCGAGTACCTCCGCCGGTGGGGCTTTTCCGAGCGGTTCGTCGAGAACTTCGCCGCGCCCTTCTACGGCGGCATCACGCTGGACCGCTCGCTGTCGACCGACGCCGGCGTGTTCCGCTACACCTTCGCCATGCTCTCGCGCGGGAAGACGGTCGTCCCCGCCGACGGGATGGGCGCCATCCCCGCCCAGCTGGCCGCCCGCGCCCGCGAGGCCGGCGCGACTATCGAGTCCGGCACCGCGGTGACGGGCATCGCGGCCGAGGGGGCGGGCGACGGCGCGGTCACGGTCGAGACGGACGGCGAGACGGTGACCGCCGACGCCGCCGTCGTCGCGACCGACCCCGCGACGGCCCGGGAGCTGACCGGCGTCGAGGCGATCCGGACCGAGGCCCGCAGCTGTGTCACCCAGTACCTCGCGATGGGCGAGCGGTCGCTGGATACGGGCAAGCGGATCATCCTGAACGCCGACGACGAGCGCCCGAACACGGTCGCACCGCTCTCGACGGTCGCCCCCGAATACGCCCCCGACGGCCGGACCCTGTTGAGCGCGACGACCCTGGGAACGCCCGAGGCGAGCGACGAGGCCCTGTTCACCGCCGTCCGGGACGCGCTGGTCACCTGGTACCCCGAACACCGCTTCGACGACGTCGAACTCCTCGCCACCGACAGGATCGAGTTCGCCCAGTTCGACCAGCCCGTCGGCTTTCGTGACCGACTCCCCGGCGTCGACGCGCCCGAGGGACCCGTCTATCTGGCCGGCGACTACACCAGGTGGTCGGCGATCCAGGGCGCCATGGAGAGCGGTCGGGTCGCGGCGGAGGCGGTCGCTTCGGACCTGTCCTGATCAGAGCAGTCGCTGGAACTGGCCCAGCGGCGGGAACTCCAGACTCTGCTCGGGCTCGTCGTCCCAGACGACCGGCCGACACTGCTCGACGGCCGTCACCAGCGGCGACAGCTCCGGGCGTGCGGTCCCGAGGCGGCCGTTGACCGACAGCCCCTCGACGAGCCGGCTGAACGCCGGCACCACGAGGACGTCCGACCCGCGGTAGATGCCGCGGCCGTCCAGAAAGCAGGGCCGTTTCTGCCCCTCGATGACGACGGCCGGGTGGTCGTGGCCGACGACGTACCGGTCGGCCGGGGTCTCTGGCTCTTCGTGGCCGTGACAGGCGACGACCGTCTCCTCGCCGTCCCCGGCGTCGCGAATCACGTACTCCTCGCGAACGTCGCCGTCCCAGACCGCGTCGAGCATCGTGTCGTGGTTGCCCGCCAGAACGACCGGTCGTGCGCCGCCGTCTCTGATCGTCCGGACGAGGGTCGAGAAGGCTTCGCCGGCGGCGTCGGGGACGGAGTCGAACGAGTGGAGGATGTCGCCGGCGAGCACGACCTCCGCGGGGTCGAAGTGGTCGAGGTGGCCGGCCAGTCGCTCGGCGGCGTCCTCGCCGCCGCCCAGCGGCAGTTCCACGTTCGAGGCTGCACCCTTCCCGAAGTGGGTGTCCGCGAGAACGAGCGTCTCACCCAGCGAGACGACGCGACCGCGGTACGCGGGCTCCATCGCTCGGAAGTGGGCGCCGCGGACGCAAAGGTTTGACTGTCCGGCGCGCGGAGAGGTGTCCATGACGATCGACAGGCGTGACACCGGCGTTGACGAGGCGGCCGTCGCAGCGTTTCTCGACCGGGCCGACGAGGCCCTCGCCGAGTACGACCAGGGGTACGCCGACGCCGACGCGACATTGCGTGTCCTCCGTGAGCACGTCGAGGACTTGCGGGACGCGACCGGCGAATGAGACGGGGAACCGAACCGTCCTGCTTTGCCAGGCCGGTCATCCAGTGGTCGAATGGCACGCCCTTCAGGCCGTGGAGGGGGTCACACCTGATCCACCAGTCTATTTAAGTGCCATCCGCGGCGATACCCGACAGCGACGATGGCGTCTCACGCTTTTCTGCTCGCAGTCGTCTGGGGGTCGGTCGTCGTGGTCGGAGCCTCGGCGCTGCTGGCCTGGCGCCAGCGGCCGCGGCCGGGCGCGACGGCGTTCGCGGTGGCGATGTTCGCGGCGACGTGGTGGGTGGCGACTTCGGCGGTCGGGCTGTTTACGACTGACGCCGAGTTGCGCCTGTTCTGGACGAAAGTCGAGTGGGCCGGTGCCACGGCGTTCCCGGTGGCGTGGCTGGCGTTCGCGCTGTCGTACACGGGCCGCGACGAGTGGCTCACGCCGACGCGACTCGCTGGCATCACCGCTTTCCCGGCGGTGACGCTGTTGCTGGCGCTAACCAACGGCGTCGGACACACGCTGGTCTACCGGGAGACGACCTACGAGTCCTTCGGGAGCGTGAGCCTGTTCTTTCACACGTACGGGCCGTGGTTCTGGGTGCACGTGGGCTACTCGCTGGCGCTTCTGGTCGCCGGTGGCGCCCTCGTCGTCGGGCTGGTGACACAGCACCGGGAACTGTATCGGGGACAGGCGGCCGCGCTTGTGCTCGTGGTGGCGCCGCCGCTGGTCGGGACGGTCGTCTCTGCCGCCGGCCTGTCGCCGGTTCCGGGCTTCGACCCGACGCCGTTCACGTTCGTCATCTCCGGCGCCGCGGGCCTCGCGGCGCTCACGCAGTTGTCCTTTCTCGACGCCGTCCCCGTCCCGACGCGGGTGGCCCGGCGCTCGGTCGTCGAGAACGTCGACGCCGGCGTCGTGGTGACGGACACGACGGGCCACGTGGTCGACGCGAACCCTCGCGCCGAGGAACTGCTCGAGGCCGACGTCGCTCTCGAGGGCGACCGCGTCTCCACGTGGTTCCCCGACAGCGTGACTGCGGGCGCGGCGTCGTTGGACGGTGTGAACGACGACGCCACGAACGCCGCGAGCGCCGACGTGGCGACAGACGAGAGGGACGACGCCGCGAGCGAAGGGGTCGACGCCGACCCGTCGACTCCGGGCACCGTGGTGGTCGCCGCCGAGCGGGGGCCGAGAACGGAGTACTTCGAGGTTTCGGCCACGGAGTTGACCGACAGGTACGACGCGGTCACCGGGCGGGTCTATCTGTTGCGGGACGTGACGGCACGCCACGAGCGCCTCCAGCGGCTGAACGTCCTGAACCGGGTCCTGCGTCACAACCTCCGCAACGAGATGAACGTGGTGTACGGTCTGGCCGACAGCCTGGAACAGGGGGTCCGCGAGCCCGAGACGGTGGCGGGACAGATGCGAACGAAAGCCGAGGACCTCATCCAGTTGAGCGAGAAGGCCCGCGAGATGGACGCGGTCCTGGACGACGAGGAGCGCGACCCGGCCGACGTCGGTCGTGTGGTCGAGATCGAATGCGAGCGCGTCGCCGAGGAGTATCCCGACGTGGCCGTCGAGTTCACCGTCCCCGACGGTCCGGTCCGCGTTCCGGCCGTCGTGGGAACCGTCGTTCGTAATCTCGTCGAGAACGCGGCCCAGCACAACACCGCGTCGGAGCCGTGGGTCGAGGTGACGGTGACAGTCCGGGACGGACGCGTCGAGCTCACCGTCGCGGACAACGGCCCGGGGATCCCCGACCAGGACCGCGCGGCCATCGACGCCGACGCCGAGACTCAGCTCGAACACGCCAGCGGGCTGGGACTGTGGATCGCCAACTGGGGCGTCTCGTCGGTCGGTGGCTCCCTGACCACCACCGACCGTGCGGACGGCGGCACCGCCGTCACAGTGACCGTCCCCGTCGCCGGCGGAGACCGTCACTGACACCGGCCGACCTGTCGTCTTCCTCAAGGTTTAACAGGTGGCCAGCCCTGGTTCCACTGGAGGCGATTTCCTATGCCAGAACACTCCGACCCGGAACTGCCACCGCTCCCGTACGACTACAACGCGCTCGAACCGTCGATCAGCGAGCAGGTCCTGACGTGGCACCACGACACGCACCACCAGGGCTACGTCAACGGCCTCGCTTCGGCCGAGGAGACACTCGCCGAGGCCCGCGAGTCGGGTGACTACTCCGCGTCGGCGGGTGCCATGGGTAACGTTACCCACAACGGCTGTGGACACTACCTCCACACGCTGTTCTGGGAGAACATGGACCCCAACGGCGGTGGCGAACCCGAGGGTGAACTCCGCGACCGCATCGAGGCGGACTTCGGTTCCTACGAAGGCTGGAAGGGTGAGTTCGAGGCCGCCGCGGGCGCTGCGGGCGGCTGGGCGCTGCTCGTCTACGACCCGGTGGCCAAGCAACTGCGCAACGTCCCCGTCGACAAGCACGACCAGGGTGCACTCTGGGGCTCCCATCCGGTCCTGGCGCTGGACGTCTGGGAACACTCCTACTACTACGACTACGGCCCGGACCGCGGGAGTTTCATCGACGCCTTCTTCGACGTCGTCGACTGGGACAAGGTCACAGAGGAGTACTCGAAGGTCGTCGGTCGCGTCGAGTAAGACGAGTCAGTATATCTTCACCGTTTTTCGGCCGCAAACGTCGTGACCGGCCGGTGTATCCCGGGTCGGCTGTTACGGAGACTACGACGACCACGATCTCCCGCGCCGCCCGAGTGGGCAGCCGTCGCGCCTCCCAGCTACGGAATCGCGGACGGCTTCAGGGGACTTTAGGCTCCGAGGGGCGAACTCGCCGGCATGGCAAAACCCAAATCGGAGTTCGAGGACCTTCGGCCCCTGGAGTTTCGCGACCCGGAGGCCGTGCTCGACCCCCAGAAGATGTACACGATATACGAGGTGGGACGGCTGTTACAGGGCGTCGATCCGGACAGACAACTGGACGTCGAGACCGAGAACGTCCTCCTGGACTGGGCGATCCCGTGGATGATCCAGCACAGCGAGACGTTCGTCTTCGCCGAACCCGACGCCGAGGACGAACCCGGCTACTACGGGCTGGCCGGGGAGTGACGCCGGCGTATGGACCTGCTGGTCGCGGGCGCCGACCGGGTCGACGCCGACAACGACTACTGGTTCGACCACGACGACTACCGGGACGCGACGGAGCGTGGACGACTGTTCGGGAAAGACGCCCGAAACCTCGCCGCCGCGAGTTCGTCCTCGACCGGGCCGGCGACCGGTACGTCGTCAACGAGACTGCCGACCCGCCGGCACTGTCTGGGGCCGAGCGCGAGGACCTGATCGCCGTCGCCGGCGCCTACGACCACGCCTACAACGCGGTCCTCGCGGTCGCCGTCGAGTCGGCTCTCGGCCGGGCCACGCCTCCGACGACGCCGCGCCCGACGACCCGCCGAGAGGGTCACCGGCGTGCGGCTTGCAACGCGAGTTCGACGTGACTGTAGGGGTCGTCGGTGACGCTGGGACCGTGGCCGGTGTGCAACTCGGCGAGGTCGGCGTCGACCGTCTCTATCACTCGCTCGATGCTCCGGACGAGCGTCGGGCGGTCTCCCTCTTCGAGGTCGGTCCGACCGAAACTCCCGCCGGCGAAGACGAGGTCGCCGGCGAAGAGGACTCCCTGCTCGGCGGCGTACAGACAGACGTGGTCGTCCTTGTGGCCCGGGGTGTGGCAGACTTCGTAGCGGTGGTCGCCGAGTGCGACCGTGCTCCCGTCGTCGAGCGCGTGGTCGACGAAGTCGTGGTCGGGGTCGAACCCCCAGACCTCGACGTCGAACGCGTCGACGACGTCCGGGACGTTGCCGACGTGGTCGGGGTGGGTGTGGGTCAGGACGACCGCGTCGAGTCCCTCGCCGACGCGGTCACGGACCGGGGCGACGGCGTCGAACTCGTTGCCGGGGTCGACCAGCACCGGCCGTTCGCCCGTGACGAGAAAGGCGTTGCTCGTGAACACCTGTCGGCCGGCCGCGAGATTGTGGATCACACGACCTCGTAGGTCAGATCTCCCGAAATGCGTGTCGGTCGGGACTGCGGCGGTCCCGTCCGCCAGTATCGAAACCTGATCTGGGGACCCACAGGGCTTTGTACCATGAAACATAACGGCCGAGTAGAGTTAGATGTCAGACGGGCACAAGCCAGTCGTGTTGATCGTCGAAGACGAGCCCGACGTCGCCGAGACGTACAACCTCTGGCTCGCGAGTGACTACGATGTGCGGATGGCTCACGACGGCGACGAGGGGCTGGACGAACTCGACGAGACGGTCGACGTGGTCCTGCTCGACCGGATGATGCCGGGCCTGTCCGGCGACGAGGTCCTCCAGCAGATCCGCGACCGGGGCTTCGACTGTCGGGTCGCGATGGTCACCGCAGTCGAACCGGACTTCGACATCCTGGAGATGGGGTTCGACGCGTACCTGTGTAAACCGATCAAGAGCGACCAGCTGTACGAGACGGTGTCGAACCTGCTCGACCGCTCGGCGTACGACGACCTCCTCCAGGAGTACTACTCGCTCGTCGAGAAACGGGCGACACTCGAGGCGACCAAGAGCAGCGCCGAACTCGAGGACAACGAGGAGTACGTCGAGTTACGGGACCGTATCGAGACACTTCGGGACGACCTCTCGGACTCGCTCGGTGGGATCGGGTCCGACGAGGACTTCATCGCGACGCTCCGGGGGCTGAGTGATGTCGAGGAGCAGTGATTCCGAGGGCATGTACGACCTCTCCGACCCAGTGGACGTGGAGGCGCTCTCGTCGGTCAGACCGGGGTCGAACATCCTCATCTCCGGTCCCGCGATGACCGGCAAAGAGGAGCTCGCGCTGTCGATACTCGCCAACGGGTCCGAGGACGGCGAGGGCGCTATCGTCATGACGACGGGTGACCCGGCGGAGACGGTCATCGAGGACTACCGCGAGCGCGTCCCCGGAGTGGACGAGTCACGCCTGGCCGTCGTCGACTGTCGGGGCGACGGCGACCGCTCCAGCGACCAGTCCGAGTCGGGGAGCTACATCCACCACGTCTCTTCACCGGCGGACCTGACCGGGATCGGTATCGGGATCACGAAGGGGCTGGAGCGACTGAACACCCACGGCGCCGACCGCGGTCGGTTCGCCCTCTCGTCGCTGTCGACGATGCTCACCTACACCGACAAGAAGACCGTCTTCAAGTTCTGTCACGTCCTCTCCTCGCGGTTCGACTCGGCGGGCTACGTCGGCCTGTTCACTATCGACTCGAGTGCCCACGACGAACAGACCATCCAGGTGATCAAGCAGGCCTTCGACGGGATGATCGAACTCCGCGAACGCGACGGGCAGCGCGAGGCCCGCGTGCTGGGACTGGCCGGCCAGCCCAGCGACTGGCACCAGCTGTGATCCCGGGCGTCCAGGGATTTTAACGGCGCCCGATTCCTACCCCGGCGCATGGCCAGACACAGGTCCGCCGGTCGGGACCCGGCAGCCGACGACCGTGCGGACTACGACTACGCTGGCGACGAAGTGCGCCGGCCCGGGATGGTGGCCGACCTCGAACGTCTCGTCGCGGGCGAGGTCAGGTTCGACGAGTACTCGCGCCAGCTGTACGCGACCGACGCGAGCATCTACGAGGTGACGCCAGTCGGCGTCGTCTACCCCCGCTCGACGGCCGACGTCGCCGCAGTCGTCGACTACTGTGCCGAGCGGTCGGTCCCGGTGTTGCCCCGCGGTGGCGGGACCAGCCTCGCCGGCCAGGCGGTCAACGAGGCGGTCGTTCTCGATTTCACCCGCCACATGGACGCGGTGACGTCGGTCGACCCGGAGAGCAGGACCGCCCGCGCCCAACCGGGAACGATCCTCGCCGAACTGAACGACAGCCTCGCCGACCACGGACTCAAGTTCGCCCCCGACCCCGCCTGGGGCGACAAGTCCACGCTGGGGGGTGCCGTCGGCAACAACTCCACTGGCGCACACTCGCTGCAGTACGGCAAGACCGACGCCTACCTCACCGAGTGTGAGGTCGTCCTGGCCGACGGCACCGTCACCCGTTTCGGTGCGGTGACGCCCGCCGAGATCCGCGACCGGGCCGACCCCGACGGCGACCTCGAAGCCAGGATCTACGCGGCGCTCGCCCGGATCGTCGACGAGGAACGGGAGACGGTCACCGACGCGTTCCCCGAACTCACGCGCAACGTCTCGGGGTACAATCTCGACAGGTTCGTCGCCGAGGCCGCGGCCGCCCTCGACGGGGAGTGGACCCGCAAGACGGTCAACATCGCCCGACTGCTCGCGGGCAGCGAGGGGACCCTCGCCGTCGTCACCGAGGCGACCGTCACGCTGGAACCCGTCCCCGAGACGAAGGCGCTCGCCCTGCTCACCTACGAGACGTTGCTGGACGCACTCGCAGACGTCGCGCCGATCCTCGAGCACGACCCGGCGGCCGTCGAGGTGCTCGACGACGTGTTACTCGACCTGGCCGCCGACACCGAGGAGTTCGGCGACCTCGTCGACTCCGTGCTCCCCCCGGACACGGGGTCGGTCCTGCTCGTCGAGTTCTACGCCGAAACGGACGCCGCGGGCCGCCAGCAGGTCGCGGATCTCCTGGCCGACCGCCTGGACGGCGCCGACAGTCTCGCGACGCCGGCCGACGGGGCCGCGCGTCTGACCGCCGACCCGGTCCGGGCGTTCGCCGGGCGCGAGGCCCACGACGACGACGAGCGCGCCCGCTTCTGGAAACTCCGCAAGAGCGGCCTCCCGATCTTGCTCTCGCGCACGAGCGACGAGAAACACATCGCGTTCATCGAGGACACCGCCATCCCGCCGGAGAACCTGGCGGCGTTCGTCAGCGACTTCCAGGACGTACTCGCCGACAACGACACGTACGCGAGTTTCTACGCCCACGCCGGACCGGGTTGTCTCCACATCCGTCCGCTCGTGAACACCAAGGAGGCGGACGGGGTCGACCGGATGGAGGCGATCGCCGACGCCGCGGCCGACCTGGTCGTCGAGTACGACGGGTCCGTCTCGGGCGAACACGGCGACGGCCGCGCACGCACCCAGTGGAACGAGAAACTGTACGGCCGGGACGTGTGGGACCTGTTCGTCGACCTGAAGCGGGCGTTCGACCCCGACTGGCTGCTCAACCCGGGTCAGGTCGTCGGTGTCGACGACCCGGCGGTCGCGGCCGGCGAGGCGCCCGACCGCGCGCGGACTGTCGATATGACCGAGAACCTCCGGTTCGACCCCGATTACGAGTTCGCGTCGTCGTTCGACCCCGCGCTGGAGTGGGACCACGACAACGGCTTCCAGGGGATGGTCGAGCTGTGTCACGGCTGTGGCGGCTGTCGGGGCGACCAGGAGACGACCGGTGGTGTGATTTGTCCGACGTACCGGGCGGCCGACGAGGAGGTCACGACGACCCGGGGGCGAGCGAACGCGCTCCGGGCGGCGATGAGCGGCGGGTTGCCCGCCGACCCGACCGACGAGGAGTTCGTCACCGAGGTGATGGACCTCTGTATCGGCTGCAAGGGCTGTGCGCGTGACTGTCCCAGCGAGGTCGACATGGCGAAGCTGAAAGCCGAAGTCGAACACGCCCACCACGAGCGCCACGGGACGACGCTGCGCGAGCGCCTGTTCGCCAACGTCGACCGCGTCAGCGCGCTCGGCAGCGCCACCGCGCCGGTCTCGAACTGGCTGGGACGGCTCCCGGGAACGGGCTGGCTCGCCGAACGACTCCTGGGGGTCGCCCGCGAGCGGCCGCTCCCGCCGTTCGAGCGCGAGTCGTTCGTCGACTGGTTCGCCGGCCGCGACCCGGCCGTCCCCGAGGCCGCGGCCGACCGCACGGCCCTGGTCTTTCCGGACACCTACACCAACTACAGCCATCCCGAGGCCGGCAGGGCCGCGGTGCGAGTTCTGGAGGCGGCCGGGGTTCACGTCGCCGTCCCGGACGACGTGACCGCCAGCGGCCGGGCGGCCCACTCGAAGGGCTTTCTCGACACCGCCCGCGAACGGGTCCGCGAGAACGTCGACGCACTCGCGCCCCGCGTCCGGGCGGGCTGGGACATGGTGGTCGTCGAACCGTCCGACGCAGTGATGTTCCAGTCCGACGCGCTGGACCTCCTGACCGGTCCGGACGTCGCCGCGGTCGCCGAGAACACCTACGGCGTCTGTGAGTACCTCGACCGCTTCCGGCTGGACGAGAGAGTGGCGTTCGACGCGCCCGGGGAGTCGCTGACCTACCACGGCCACTGCCACCAGAAAGCGACCAAGCGGGACCACCACGCGGTCGGCGTCCTGCGGCGGGCGGGCTACGCGGTCGACGCGCTCGATTCGGGGTGTTGCGGGATGGCCGGCAGTTTCGGCTACGAGGCCGAACACTACTCGATGAGCCAGGCCATCGCTGACATCCTGTTCGACCAGATCGACGAGAGCGACGGCGAACAGGTGGTCGCGCCCGGGGCGTCCTGTCGGTCACAGGTCGGCGACCGGACCGACGCGACGCCGCCCCACCCGGTCGAGCGACTCGACGATGCGCTGGCCGAGCCAGGATCCGAGTGATCGCCGTCTCATACGGTCGTGCGTACTTCTTTGTATTCCCACGAAACAGAAGGCCCTCTCCGTGGTCCGAAACGCCGGTCTTCACCGACACTGCCGAAATTGGGTACGCACGACCGTCTCAGCGCACATGACGCAGGTTCGTCGGCGACGGGGTCGACCCGCCAGGGTTAAATACCACGGTGTACTCTGACAAGGTGCAATGGCGACCGGTACGGTTGACTTCTTCAACGACACTGGCGGTTACGGCTTCATCGATACCGAGGATTCCGAGGAAGACGTGTTCTTCCACATGGAAGACATCGGGGGCCCCGACCTGGAAGAGGGGCAGGAAGTCGAGTTCGATATCGTGCAAGCAGACAAGGGTCCGCGAGCGGAAAACCTGGAGCGACTCTAACGATGGCGCAAGGAACGGTGGACTTCTTCAACGACACGGGTGGCTACGGTTTCATCGACACCGACGACGCCGACGAAGACGTGTTCTTCCACATGGAAGACGTCGGCGGCCCCGACTTAGAGGAGGGACAGGAAGTCGAGTTCGACATCGAGCAGGCCGAGAAAGGCCCGCGCGCGAAAAACCTCACGCGCCTGTAACGACCCGGGACCCGACGTTCGGGTTCGGGACAGCTCACCCGCACAGCCAGCGGGCTGTCGGTCTCGGGGGCGTCGATCCGCCCCGAGTGTGAACGCGGACCGTGAGGCGTATTAGGGGCCAGCGGGGAGTACGAGGTAATGAGCGACGCCGGAGACCTTGACTCGGGCCTGTACGAGCGCGCCCGGGCGCTGCTCGAACCGGGCGAGATCGACCTCGTGGGCGTCATCGTCGAGATGGAGCTGCCCTCCGACGACGAGCCACAGCTCCACCAGAACACGCTCGAGATCGGCGAGGTGATCGCCGAAGCGGCCGGTTACGACCCCTCGGACACGTACGTCTACTCGGGCAACGACGACCCCGAGTTCGGCGTCAACCAGCACCAGGGGCTGACGCTGGACGACGAGTTCGTCTGGGAGTGCCAGCAACTCTACCGGGAGGGCGGGTTCGTCGTCGTCTTCTACTACGAGGCCGACGCCGACCAGGACGCTATCCTCGAACGACTCGCGAACCTGGAGTACGACGCCGTCGGCGTCGAACCCTGAGCACTGTTCTCTCGCGGGGAGCCCCCACGGTCAGGCGGTGTCGACCCGCGGCTGGGCACCCGGCCGCCTGCCCTCGTGGCGGGCGCGGGCGCGCTGGTACCCCTGGCCGAACAGGTGGAAGGTGACCATCCCGCCGAACACGAGCACCGGGAGGCCGATCAGCACGATGGCGAACAGCGCGCCGACCAGCGAGATGGCGCCGCCGACGAACCAGGCGAGCGTGACCGCGACGAGATAGTTCTTGTCCGACGCGAGACTCGCGACCGTCCGGAAGCGGAACGCGGCGACGAGTTCGCCCTCGGCCCGCATGTGTGCCAGCGCGGCCGGCGCGAGCACCGCCCCGACCAGGTACAGCAGTCCGCCGACCAACAACAACGCGCCCACGACGACGAGCACGCCGATAGCCGCACCGCCCGACCCCTCCGCACCGCTATCGAGGCCGATACTCGCCGATAACACTGCAAAAAAGCCCACGAAAAACAGCACTCCCGTCGGGATACCGACGTAGACGAAGTTGACGGCGAACATCTTGATCCCGTCGACGATCAGTTCCTCCCAGTCGTCGAACTGCGGGAGTTCGCGGCTCCCGGTCCGGCCCGCGTCCATGACCCGCAGGAAGTAGCCGTACAGCGGTATCACCGCGAACCCGATGAGAAACGACGCGAACATGATCCCGCTCCCGATCAGGAGGGGTTTCTCCCAGTCGTCACCGTCGGTCGGAAAGGAGAGCGCCTCGCTGAGCATACCCACATAGATATGTGTGGCCACTAAACAGTTCGGTCTCAGTCCTCGACGGCCCGACTCCCGCCGGGCGGGAGAAACTCCTGGATCAGGTCCGGACTGGCGACCTTGCGGACGAACGTCTCGTCGGCGAAGCGGTCCTTGAACTCGCGGTAGAGTCGCTTGGCGATGTCGTTCTGTGCGTACCGGCCGGGTTCGACCTCGATCGCCGTCTCGGCGCGCTCGCGGATCGTTGCCGGCGGGCCGCCGACGACCCGCGTCTCCGGTTCGCAGGTGATCCCGACGGCGACGCCGACCTCGGTCCCGCGGTGGTAGGTGCGGTCGCCCCGTATCGCGAACCCGCCTTTCTCCAGGTACTCGCCGCTCTCGGGGGTCTTGGTCACCTGGTCGGGGGCCACCTCGTAGACGTCGCCGGCGAAGCGGCCGTCCTTCCACACCGACGAATACGACACCGCGAACTGTGCGGCCTCGCGTTTGCTCCGGTCGGGGACCGTAATGTCGTCGCTGTAGGACTCGCTGGGTCCGGTGGCCTTGAGCACCGTCGCTGGGCCGCCGTGGGCCTGGGTGTGGAAAAAGCGGTCGCCACGGTCGAGGTACTTCTCGACGATGGCCTCGTTCTCGTCGGCGTCGCGCCCGCCGATGACCAGGAAGCCGTCGCTCGTGTGGAACCACCGGAAGGCCTCGTACCACTGTTCTGACGACCGGACCGGGATGGACGCTTCGGCCAGCCAGTCGACGGCTTCGTCCTCGTCCTGTTCGTCTTCGTCGTCGTCCTCGTGGTCTTCGCTGTCCCACCGGTCGCGCCGGTCCCGTATCGCGTCGAGTTCGGTCCGCGTCTCCTCAATGGCCGCCTGGGCGCCCTCCTTTTTGTCCTCGATCCGTTTGGCCTCGGTGTAGATCCGGTCTGCGTTCTTCTCGACGCCGTCTTCGACCGCGAGCGTCACGTCGTGGTCGTCGACGCCGACCGTGACCGTCCCCTCGCTGCCGTCCACGCCGACCACGGCCTGGGCCGCGTCGATCCCCTGCTCGGCGCCGGCCTCGAAACGGTCGGCGATGTCGTCCCAGCCGTGTCCCTCGGCCCGGGCCTCCCGGACTGTCGAGAGGATCTCGTCGACGAGGTCGTAGTTCGCGTACAGCGACTCGGCTTTCTCCCGTTCGGCCGCGGCCTGTGCCTCGAAGTCCTCGATCGCGCCCTCCTGCTGGGCGATGATCCGCTCTTTGGTCTCGATCTCGGACTCGAAGTCCGGCCGCTGGCGCCCCGACATCGGTTCCTCGTCGGGTTCGTCGTCGTCGCTGGCGAACGTGAAGTAGTCGTCTAACGCGGCCGTGAACGACTCGAAAGGCTCGCTCGCCCGGTCCGCGTACTCCTCCAAGGGCAGCGGCGTCACGTCGACACGCTGTCCCGCTGGACCGTCGCTTTCGGCCGTGTCGTCCTCGCCAGCGTTCTCGTAGTAGACCCGCGAGTCGAGGTCACCCTCGCCGAGGCGGACGGCCAGACGCTCGACGGCGTCGTAGACCGCCCGAACCTGGTCGTCGGTGATATCCTCGACGGGGACGTTGTACTCGACGCCCGCGCGGGTACACAGCTCCTCGCCGTAGAGGCCGCCGAAGTTGAACTGCGTCGCCAGCGTCCGCACGACATCCGAGTCGGACTGGTACATCCGCGCCTCGAATGTCTCGTAGTCCACGTCGAGGGGGTTGAACCGTGCCTCCGGAAACTCGTAGTCGGTGCCCGGGGCGACCGTCCGGGATTTGAGCCGCACCGTCTCGAGGCTGTCGACGACTTCCCCGGTCGAATCGAGGACTGCGACGTTGCCGTCGCCGAACAGTTCCGCAACGACGGTCGTGTCCTCGTCGTCGCGCTCGAAGCGCAACTCGACGATGCGGTCGAACTCGAACTGGGAGACTCCGGCCAGCTCGGCCCCCCGGAGCCTGTTGCGCAACATCATGGCGAAGTTGGGCGGCCGTTCGGGCGCTTCGGGGACGTGGTCGGGGTCGACGACGGTGAGATACTTCTCCGCGCCGACGCCGACGAGCAGTTCGGTCCGCCCGCGGTCGTAGTGGCGCATCCGGAACCGCAACAGGTCCCGCTCGGGGTAGAGGTAGACCTTGTCGACGGCGGCCCCCTGGTAGGCCGCGAGTTCGCCCTCCAGGGCCGCACAGTCGACGCTCGTGAGTTCCCGTTTCCGCTCCATACCCGTCACACCGGCCTCGCGGGCAAAGGCGTGTCGTTCCGCGGACCGACGCCGGCATCGGCCGGTGGCCGGTTCGACTCGAACCGACGGCCGACCCGCGAACGCCGGGGCTGCCGGCGACGGCGGCAGTCAGTTCCGAAACGACGTCATCCCGTGGACGCTCTCGTTCTCGTCGATGTCCGGGCGTTCCTTCTCCGCGAGTGGGTCGGTGAAGACCAGTAGCGTGACGAACAGCAGACTCCCGACGAACCACGCAACGTCCAGGGGCGCCAGCGAAAACGACAGCGAAATAGCGCCCTGGGCTATCGACACGACCATGCTCCCGGCCGTGGCCAGTACGTCGACGCCGAGGAGCACGATACTGAAGTTCACTGACCAGAAGTGGCCCATCGACAGTCCAGTCCCTGCAAACAACAGGAACAGCGCCCCGATGAACATCATCGACGCCGCGAACAGGTCGACCACCGAGTTCTGTACGCCTCTCGCGAACACGAGCGACCCCTCGACGAGATACGCCCCACCACGCGCTATCATGTAACCGCCGATGAAATATCGTAACACCATCCCCGATCCTTCCCGTATCCCCTCTACGGTGGTCACAGGTAAAAAACCTGTCATAGTGATTATTGTAGCGATTTACCGGTACGACCGCACGATTTCGTGCGGTCGTGGAATCGTCGGACCAGTGGAACTCACAGCCGTTTGCTCACGTAGGGGCCGTCCTGGCGGTAGCCGAGCTTCTCGCGGTAGTACTGCCGGACGCCGATCCCCGAGAGGACCGCGAGTTTGTCGTAGCCGGCGTCGGCCGCGAGTTCTTCGGCGCGTGCGACGAGCCGGCGACCGTAGCCCTGGTGCTGGTGACTCTCGCCGGCGGCCTGGCCCACGCCGACCTCGCTGCCGTAGACGTGCAACTCGCGGACGACGGCCGCGTCGGTCAGCTCCCGCCGAACGGGGTCGTTCGGGAACCGCAGTCGACAGAAGCCGACCAACAGGTCCCGGTCGCGGTCCTCGAAAGAGAGGAAGTGTTCGGTCCCGCCGGCGACTTCGTACCGCCGAGTAGCAAGCGTCACGTCCTGTGGCTCCTCGTCGCTGTGCCCGACCTCGCGACAGCGGATGCAGTCGCAGGTCCACCCGTGTTCGGCCATACGCTTTCGGGCCAGTTGCCTGAGGTTTGACTTCCAGACGCCCCCCTCGATGAAGTCCGCGGGGATGTCACGCTGGACGCGCTGGAGGCGCGTATATTCGGGGATCATAGACTTGATCTCCGCGACGAGTTCGGCCGCTTCCTCGTTGTCCAAGGGGTCGAACTCGCCGCGATGCCACGAGTCGTAGGTCGCGGTCCCCTCGACGACCAGTGTCGGGTAGATCTTCAGGAAGTCCGGGCGCCACTCGCTGTGCTCGAAGATACGCCGGAAGTCCTCCAGACACATCTCCTTGGACATGCCGGGCTGGCCGGGCATCATGTGGAAACCGACCTTGAACCCGGCGTCGCGCAGACGGCGGTTGGCGTCGATCGAGGCCTCGACCCCGTGTCCGCGGTGCATCTCGCGGTTGATCCGCTCGTAGGTTGTCTGGACGCCCACCTCGACTTTCGTCCCGCCCAGGCGCAACATCCTGTCTATCTGTTCGGGGTCACACCAGTCGGGTTTGGTCTCGAAGGTGGTCGCGACGTTGCGCACGTCGGCCGTCTCGTTGTCGGCGATCACGTCCTCGACGTACCGGAAGTCGTACGCCTCGGGGACCTGGGCGAAACTCTCGTCCTCGGCGGGCTCGGGGGCCGTATCGGGGTCGTACTCGTTCATCGCTTCGAGCGCCCGCTTGACGAACCACTCCTGGTAGTCGTGGCTGCGCGCGGTCATCGTCCCACCCATCAGGATGAGTTCGACCTTGTCGACTGGGTGGCCGATCTGGCGCAGCTGTTCGAGCCGCAGGCGCACCTGCCCGTACGGGTCGTAGTCGTTCTGTACCCCCCGGGCCGCGGCCGGCTCGTGGCCGGTGTAGCTCTGTGCCGAGGAGAACTCCGAGTCGGGGCCGCCCGGACAGTACAGACACTTCCCGTGGGGACAGCGGTGTGGCGAGGTCATGATCGCCACCGGCGAGACGCCCGAGGCCGTCCGGACGGGTTTGCGCTGGAGAACCGCTTCCAGTTCGTCGCGGCGCTCCTCTGGCCCGAAGTCGATCAGGTCGGAGTTCCGCGGGACTTTCGGCGAGGAGTACTTCCCACAGACGTCCTTCTTGGCGCGTTCGACGTCGTCTCGCTCGACCTCCCCGGCGAGGATCCGGTCGACGAGCTCCTCGCAGGCGTCGAGAAACGCCTGTGGTTCGTCGGGGTCGGTCTCGGCGGCGTCGTCCGGGCGGTCGGTGCTCATCGCAGTTGTCCGAAGTCCGGTCCTGTCGCGAATAAGCGTGTCGCTACCACTCCCAGTACTCCACCTCGGCGTCCGCGTCGAGATACGTCGAGAGGGTCCGCTCGTCTTTCTCGCCGCCGGGAGCCGACCCCGCGTAGAGGCCGACTTTCCCGTCGTCGGGGTAGACCGTGATGTCCGGCTCGTTCATCGTCGAGACCATCAGGAGGCTGAGGCCCGCCTCACCTGCCACGATGTCGTGGTATCCCCGCTCGCCCGCGGGGAGTGCCACGTAGTCGCCCGCCCCGATAGTGTGTTCCTCGCGGTCGATGCCCAGCGTCACCGTCCCCGACCCGTCGAGGACGTAGACCGCCTCCTCGTTGCCGGTGTGGTAGTGAGCCAGCCAGGTTCGCTTGCCGGGGGGGACCTCGTAGCGGCTCGCGCCGAGGTCCTCGCTGCCCGCGGCGGCGCCGAGTTGCTTGCGCCGGAACCGGTGGTCCCCGTGGTCGTATTCAGTCCAGTCGAGGTCGTCGGCCGCGACGCGTCGTAGTTCCTCGGGCACACGCTCCGCTGCGTGCCCATCGCCGCCACTCTCTTCGTCGTCCCAGAAGGGAAGCTCGGCATCGAAGTCGAGCGTCTTCGAGACGTACAGGTCGTCGAATTCACCGGGCGCGTCACCCGCGACGAGGGTAACCTTCCGGTCCTCGGGGAACACGGTAAAGTCCGGTTCGACCATTGTCGAGAGGAAGAGAAACCGGGCGTCCTCGACCGCTTCCAGGTCGTGTGCGAATGCCGGGCCGGTCGGGAAGGCGACGTACTCACCGGCGGTGACCTCCCGACGGATCGGGTCGTCGCCACTGCCGGTCCACAGCGTGAGCCGGCCCTCGAGGACGTACAGCGCCTCCTCGTTGGCGACGTGGTAGTGGGCAGGAAAGCTCCGAGTGCCGGCGTCGAGTTCGTAGAGGCTCGCGCCGATGTCCACGCCACCGGCGGCGTGGCTCAGGCGATACAGGCGAAACGAACGGATGCCGTGTTCGTGTTCCTGCGGGTCCAACTCACCGAGAGAGACGACGCCGGCCGACGCGCTCGTGTCACCCATACCGGCACATCGGCAGGGTCGACAAAAAGCCCCGTCCTCTTCAGGCCACTTCGTCGGCGACGATGTCGACGACGGCGTCGAGCACGGCCGAGCGTTCGCCGGCGACGAACTCGAGTTTCCCGTCACGGGCGCTACGTGCGGTGACGCCGGCGTTCGACACCCACTCGGTCGCGCGGTCGGCCACGTCGCGCACGTCGATGGGCGCGTCGCTGCGGACGTGGAGTTCGTCCTCGGCGACGCCCACGATTGCGGCGACGTCGTCGCGGTGGCGACGGAACAGTTCGTCGAGCAACAGCGTGGTCGGCGGGAACTCGTAGCGGTGGGTGAACGCCTCGGTGTCCAGCACCGCGATGGTCACGTCGTCGAGGGTCTGGTGGTCGAGGTTCGCCTCCGCGGTCTCGATCTCGGTGTCGAGTTTCGTCCGGAACTGCTCGCTGACGTGGCCGGCGAGGCCACCGGGGCCGTCGCCGTCGCCGAACAGCAGATCCGTGATCAGTTCGCGCTTGTCCTCGTAGGACTGGTAGAACGCCTCTAGCGCGACGGCCTCGCGGACCTCGCGGACGGCGTCGGCGTCGTACCCCGCCTCGGCGGCGGCGTCGACGTACCCCTCGGGGGTGTCCTCCCAGAAACTGACCGCCGGGAGGTGCCGGAGGTCCTCGCGGACCGCGTCGTTGACGCCGGCGGCGACGTTCGCGGCGAGTGTCGTCGACGTCACGTCGGCGATGTCGTCCGGGTCGGGTGTGACTGCGACGCCCACTGCCTCGCCGACGTCGGGGTCAGCGGCGACGTCGTCGACGAGCACCCTGTCGGCGCCGTACAGGTCGAGCAACTCGAAGCCGTCGAGCGACTCGCGGGTGGCGCCGACGGCGACGAACACGAACAACGGGAACTTCTCGCCGTGGCGCTCGCGGGCGTCAAGCATCCCCGTCACGTCCTTGGTCGCGTCGTCCATGTCGTAAACGCCCTCTTCGAGCGGTCGGCGGTCGAAGTAGTGGTACACCGCGTCGCGCTCCTCGTGTTCCTCGCGGACGAGCGGTAGCGTCACCCGTTCGAGGGCGACGCCGGCGACGTAGCCGTCGGCCGTCGCGGCGTGGCGGACCACGACCGGTCGCTCTTCGAGGACGGCCCGGCGGATGGCCGTCGCCGCCGACCGAACCTCCTCGGACCGGGCGGCGACCACACTGTCCTCGGCGAGGGGTTCGACCTCGCCAGGGTCGGCCTCCGCGTCGAGGGCGTCGCTCAGTCGCCCCTCGACCGCTTGGCGCTCGTCGTCGTCGAGGACGACCAGCGCCGCCGTCTCGACCTGGATGTCGCCCCGTCGCTCGCGGACCTCGCCGTCGAGGCGAACGACCGCGCCCGCCTCGACTTCCGGGTAGGCACGGACCCCGGCCTCCTCGAAGGCGGCACAGTCGACGCTGCCGGTTTCGTCGCGGACCTCGAACACGGTCGGGCCGCTTGTCTGGTGGGCGCTCTCGACGAGTCCCTCGATCCGGATCGTCTCTCCGATGCGGTCTGAAAGCGTTGCGACGTCGACCAGTGTCGGGTCCTCGACCTCGACGGCGTCGTCGACCGGTTCGTCGTCTGTCGCCGTGGCCTCGTCGTCACTCGTCGTCGTTTCGACGGTACCGCCGGCCGTCGTCGCGGCGGCGCCGGCCTCGGTGCCTCCTCGATGAACGGTGCGCCCTGTTCGGGGTCGTCGACGAGCGTCCCGCGGAACTCCGCCTCTGACTGGCGGATCGACCACGAGAGGTCGACGTTGCCGTTGTCCCTGACCTGCTGGACCTGGACGAACACAATGTCGCCGGGGTCCCAGTCGAGACTCTCGAGCCGCTGGTCCAGTTCGCTCCGGTGGAGCAGTCCAGTGACGCTGTCGCCGATGTCGACGAACACGCCGAACTCGGCGTAGCCGTCGACCGTCCCGCGGTAGTACCGGTCGACCGACAGCTGGCCGGGGTGGTCACCGCGGAACTCGAAGACGACGTCCTCTTCGTGAAGGTCACAGATGCGACCGTCAACAGACGTGCCGCAAATGATGCACGAACCCATTGAGGTGAGAATACGCCCGGTGCCTAAAACGGTTGTCGAAACGCTCTCGCCGTCGCGACCGCGATATGACTGTCGCGTGATGAGTTCCCGGGACCGCTCATCGCGGCTCCGGCGACGCCGCCCGCCCCGACGAAGACGCCTGGAACCGCCGCGTCCGGCCTCCTCTCCGGTCGGGAGCGCCCGTCGCTCACTCGAAGACGCCGCTCTCGTCTTCGAGCATCTCGACGCCGCGGGCGACCTCCCGGGCGTGTTCGGGTGCGACCGCGACCTCGACCTCGTTGCCGCTCTCGTCCTCGAAGGCGAGTTTCACCCGCTCGTCGCCGAACTCCCGCAGTTCGACCCCTTCGACGTCGTACAGTTTCACCGTCGCCGTCTTGTTCGAGGCGCCGACGTGTTTGAGTGCGCCCTCTTTCAATTCGAGCATGAACCGCTCTAAGTCGAGACTGAGCACACTCCGAGTCCGGGCGGGCGGCGCTTAAGCGCAGTGACAGTCGGTCCGGCGTAGACAAAACTCATAGTGATTATTGTCGGTCTGTTCCGGATCGACCGCACGCAATCGTGCGGTCGTATCGGTAAATCGCTACAATAATCACTATCAGAGCAGGGCCGTGACGTCGGTCCAGGTGATGCCCGTGACAGTCGAGAGCGCCGCGAAGCCGCGGAAGCCGTAACCGAAGACCAGCGCGGCGGGCAACCCCGCCAGTCCGACCGCGCGCGGCAGCGACAGTTCGTGGACTTCGCTGACGCCGACGACCAGGAGGGCGGCGCCGTAGGTCGCGGCGACGAGCCGGAGTTTTGGGAACGGTAGCCCGGCGAACACACAGGGTGCGCCGGCGTAGGCGATCACCTGGACGGTCTCGCTGACGCCGGCGCGGTCGGGCGCGAACGGTATCAGCAACACCGTCTGGAGCGCGGCGGTCAGGTGGAGTGCGGCCGGCGCGACGAGCACCGTCGCCAGCGCGAGCCAGAAGAGGACCGACGCGGTCGGGCGATTGCCCAGGACGGGATAGGCGGCTCCCCCCGTCAGGACCCGCGTCACCTCCTCGACGAAGACGACGGTCGCGGCGAACACCAGCCCCGGGGCCTGGTCGGCCGGTGCGACCGCCGAGCGGAACAACCGCCGCGGCCGCACCAGCACCTCGCCCCAGGCGCGCGCAAGCGCGACTGGTCCCCGGTCGCGACCGCCCGTCGGGTTCTCGACCCACTGTGTCACGGCCACCCCTTCGGACGACACGCTCAAGGCCGTTGCGGGTTCGGCCGACCGTGGAAACGCCCGTTTCACTCGGTGACGCGTCAGTCGCCGCCAGCGCTGACTACGCCGGTGACGTCGTCGGTGTCGCTTCGCCTTGGCTCAGAGGCCGCTATTCAACACGGCAGTCTGACCCCAGAAGTAATGCTAGACGAGGAGGTTGTCGCCGGACACTGCGTCGAACAGGTGGACTTCGTCGAGTGCAACGGCGAGTCGAACGGTCTCGCCTGCGACTGCGTCGGTGTCGTTCGAGACTCGGGCAGTGAACTCGGCGCTTTCGTCGTCTTCGTGACCAGTCGCTCTGACCGCGAGATCGGTGTGTGCGCCCATCGGCTCGACGACCATCACCCGTGCCTCGAACGACCGCCCGTCGGCAGGTGGGACATCCAGAAGCGCTGCGTCTTCGAACGATTCCGGTCGGATCCCGAGTTCGAGAAGCGCTGCGTCTTCGAACGATTCCGGTCGGATCCCGAGTTCGAGACGGTCGAGGTCCCTGCCCCACGACCGGACCGTCTCGGCGACAGACGGTGGCAGGGTGAGGTCGAATCCCCCGGCGGTCACTCGGACGCCGTCCTCAGTCATGGTGGCGCTTGCGTCGAAGATGTTCATCGGCGGTTCACCGATGAACCCGGCGACGAACTGGTTGACCGGCCGCGCGTACACCTCCTCGGGCGGGGCGACCTGCTGAATCTCCCCGTCGTTCATGACGACCACCCGGTCGCCCAGCGTCATGGCCTCGGCCTGGTCGTGCGTGACGTAGACGGATGTCTTCCCGACGCGGTCGTGGAGCTTGTTGAGTTCCGTGCGCATCTCGATACGGAGCTTGGCGTCGAGATTCGACAGCGGTTCGTCGAACAGGAACAGTTTCGGCGACCGGATGACTGCCCGGCCGAGCGCGACGCGCTGCTGTTGTCCGCCCGAGAGGTCGGCCGGACGACGGTCGAGCAACTCCCCGATTCCGAGCATTTCTGCTGTCTCGACGACTCGTTCTTCCACCTCGTCGGCGGGATACTTCCGGATCTCCAAGGGGAATCCGATGTTCTCGCGCACGGTCTTGTGCGGGTAGAGCGCGTAACTCTGGAACACCATCGCGATATCCCGTTCGCGGGGGTCCTGTCCGGCGACGTTCTCGCCGTCGATGAGGATCCGTCCCTCGGTGGGTTCCTCCAGGCCAGCGACGGTGCGCAGCGTCGTCGTCTTGCCACACCCCGACGGTCCAACGAGGACGATGAACTCCCCCTCGTAGATCTCCATCGAGAAGTCGTTTACCGCGACGACCTCACCGTCGCCGAAGACCTTTTTGACGCCATCGAGCCGGAGACTCACGTCCCGCTCGTCGGATGCCTCTCGCGCAGTACCGTCCACGTGTATGTCTTCGCTGGATTCACTCATCGGGATCACCTCGTACACGGCGACCTGGTAATCCTCTCTTCGTTCCGACCGGTACATCCGTTCGTGGTGTTGCTATCATTCGCCTTTCAACCCTCCTGTCATTCCAACTACGATATATCGCTGGAAGAAGACCACGACCAGTGCCGAGGGGATGACGGCCACGACAGCCGCCGCAGTCATGGCTGCCCAGTCGATCGACGTGTCCCCGACGAAGAGGAACGTGGCCACGGGGATGGTCATCGAGTTCAGGTCGGTGCTCACTGTGAACGCGAAGGCAAAGCCCGGCAGGACGACGGGGAAGACGATGTGGCGGAACGCCTGGACCTTGGTACAGCCGTCGACGCGGGCCGCCTCGTCGAGGGCCTGTGGGATAGTGATGAAGAAGTTGCGCATGATGTAGATGACCAGCGGCAGCCACAGGTAGACGTTGGCGATGACGATGCCGACCTTCGTGTTCTGGAGGCCGGTCGAGGTCATGATCCGGTAGTACGGCGTGACGAGCCCGATGGGCGGAAACAGCCGCGTGAACAGCACGAAGACGAACACGGCGTTGTCGAAGGGGAAGCGAAACCGGCTGAACACGTAGCCGGCGGGCGTGCCCAGCAACATCACGACGGCCGTCGAGGCCGAGGCGACGATGACGCTGTTGACGACAGCCTGCCAGAACCCGCGGTCGAACAGTGCCCGTTCGTAGGCAGCCAGCGTCGGGTCCTGTGGGAGGTATGTGAGCGCGAGCACGCCCTCCCGCGTTTTCAGCGATGTGACGAGGTCCCACACCAGCGGCGTGATGATGAAAAACACCGCCAGGAACAACACCGCGTGAACGACATAGGGGCTCTCGACGAAGTTCCAGACCCGCTGTCGGCGCCGATACCGGTCGACGCCGAACCTGGCCCGGCTCATATCTCGATCTCCTTCATCCGTTCGAGGATGAAATACACGTACGCTGTCGCGACGACGAAGGTCACCGCGACGAGGAACATCGCGACGGCCGACGCGAAGCCGTAGTCGAGCAACTGGATCCCGAAGCGGTGGATGTAGATAGCCAGGGTTTCGGTGGCCGCCCCCGGGCCGCCGCCCGTCGTCGAGAACGGGATGGCGAACGCGCGGAACGCGAACATCCAGGTGATGAGGCCGGCGACGAAAAACGACGGCCGGAGGTACGGAAGCGTGACATGCCGGAACGTCTGCAGCGTCGTCGCGCCGTCGACCTTCGCGGCGTCGTACAT
>PXQN01000054.1:38916-42086 GCA_003021305.1 Halobacteriales archaeon QH_10_67_22
GATATCAGGATGAGCGTCGAGTACGTGTCCCGGACCCACCTGTTCGTGACCTTGTTCAGCGCCAGCGCGATGAGGAGGCCAGCACCGACAGAGACCACCAGCGTCCCGAACGAGTACACGAGGGTCTTCTCGACCGCGTTCCAGAACGTCGGATCGCCGAACAGCCGGCCGTAGTTGTACGCCGGTTCGAGCGTCGCCTCGAAGCCACGGGTGTTCCGGAACGACAGCCACAGCAGCATCGCGGCCGGGTAAACAAAGACCACGAACAGCGCGACCAGGGACGGGCCCAGTAGCGCGATCCGGATGTGGTCGTTCACCAGGTCAGATACCCGGCCGGAGACGCCGCCGCCGTGTGGAGTTCGGGCTTCCTCTTCGGTCGCCATGTCAGACGAGTGGACGACAGACGGTCATCAGCTGTTGACTTCCTCGTCGACGAACTCCTGGACCTGGGTCATGGCCTGCTCGGGCGAAACCGACCCCTGGATGGCGCGCTGAACGGGCGAGAGCATCTGCTGGAACACCGAAGACATCTGCGGGAACAGTTCGAGGACGCCGTTCTCGATAGCGTCGCCCAGGACGCCCGCGTACGGGCTGAAATCGGCGTCCGCGGCGTCGGTGTAGACAGCGTCCATATAGGACATGTTGCCCTCGTAGGTGAACTCCCACCACTGAACGGGGTAACTCAGCTTCAGGTCGCCGTACAGCATCGCCGCGAGCTTCTTGCCCCTGTCGGAGAATCTGTTGATGCTGGTCGTGTTCGGGTCGACGAGACCGGCCTGCGTCGGGTCCGGCCCGGCGTTGGCTGCCGGCGGGACCGTTGGGACGTACTGGGAGCCGTCCTCGCCGTACTGGTCGACGGCGCTCGGGACGAAGTCCGAGAACCCGGTCGCGAACGCCAGCTGGCCGGAAGTGAACAGGTCGACGATGTTCCCCTCGCCATAGGAGAGGACGTCGCCGGGCACCCACCCGTTCTCGCGCCATTCCCGCATCTTCTGGACGACGCGGATGGCGGCGTCCGTGTCCATCCGGACCGTACCGTCCTCCTGGACCATCCGTCCACCCTGCTGGTAGAGCAGCTCCCTGAACGAGTACGACAGGTACACCGCGTCCCCGGCGTAGTAGGCGTACCCGAACTGGTCGGTGTCCTCGAAGGCCGCCATCAGGTCCTCGAGGTCGTCCCACGTCCACTCGCCCTCGGTGTACGTCGCCGGGTCGAGTCCCTGCTCCTCGAGGAGGTCCGGGCGCAGGTGACCGAGACTCGCCTCCGCGATGTTCGGGTACCCGTAGGTGTGTTCGTCCTCGTAGGTCGGGTCGAGCGTCCAGCTGGCGAGACTCTCCAGGGCGGGGATGTACGGCTCGAACCCTCCCTCGGGGTAAAGCGCGTCGGTCGTCTCGAGGTAGGCACGCTCGACGAACTCGGGGACAAGGGCCCCGTCGACGTTGAACGCTACGGGACTCCCCTGCTCGGAGGAGAGCACCTGCTGTTCGCGCTGTGTCGCCTGTTCGACCCCGATCTCGACCGTCTCGATGTCGATCCCGGTGACCTCCGTGAAGTACTCGTGGGCCGCGAGCGTCGCCGGGTCGAACTCCATGTTCGCCGCACCGTGGTTGAGGATCGTGATGGAATCCACATCGCCGGCTGCAGTATCGTCCCAGCCGTCCGGTGGGCTCCAGACTTCTGCGTCGAGGGCGCTCTGGAACGCGCCGCTGTCGGTCCATGTCGTGTCGTTCTGCTGGTCGGGCGTGTCCCGCCGGTCCTCGATCGACCAGTTGTTCCGCGCGTTTTCGATCCGCCGCTGACGGAAGTTCTCGCCGAGACCCAGTTGCTCGGCCGCGCTCATGAAGTCGTCCGCGCCGCCGTCCCCGCTGTCTCCGCCGTCCCCGCCATTCTCGCTGTCTCCACCATCCACGCTGTCCCCGCCATCCTCGCTGTCTCCGCCACTCCCGCCGTCCCCGCCGTCCTCGCCGTCCCCGCCGGACGGACAGCCTGCAATCGCCACGACTGCGCCCGTGCCTCCTAATCGAATCACCCTCCGTCTGCTGTAGCCACTGTCCTGTGACATGCGGTACCAGTTAACTGGTGGCCATAAAAACATACCGGGCTTTTGGGTGATTTACACGCGTCCTTCCGTTAGTTTAAAAAGATTGGGGTTAAAATCGCAAATAGACATTTGTTTTGTAGTCCAAAGGCGGGTGGTTTACGGACACTGTCCGAAAACTAGGCACTGTCTAGTTCGGGGAGTTCGATACGGTCGGTTGTAACTCAGTTCCGGAAGTGATACTGTCGGACACAAGTACGTGAACGTGCTTGTCGACGTTCGGGGACATGCATCTCGAAGACCCCGAAACAGTCACCGGAGCGGTGGCATCACTTGTCCTGTACGCCACGGAACGGCTGTGAGAGCTGTTCGTGGCTCGGTTTCCGGTCACTCCACGGTGACGCTTTTCGCCAGGTTCCGCGGTTTGTCGATCGACCGGCCGAGCTTGTCGGCGACGTGATACGCCGCCAGTTGTAACTGGACGTTGGCCAGCACTGCGGCCGCACGCGGGTGAGTCTCCGGGATTTCCAGCACGTGGTCGGCGTACCGCTCGACGTCGCTCTGGCCGTCGGTGACGGCGACGACCGGCGCGTCGCGGGCCTCGACCTCCTTGACGTTGCCCACGGTCTTGGTCGCGGCCTCGTCGTCGCCGGTGACGACGGCGGAGACGGGCGTGTTCTCGGTCACCAGCGCGAGCGTGCCGTGTTTCAGCTCGCCCGCGGCGAACCCCTCGGCGTGCTTGTAGGTGATCTCCTTCATCTTCAGCGCGCCCTCCAGCGCGACCGGATACTGGTGGCGGCGCCCGATGAAGAAGTAGCCCTCGGCGTCAACGTACTCCTCGGCGACCGCCTCGGCCCGCGAGTCGTCGAGGACGGCCTGGACGTCCCCGGGGAGGTTGCGCAGCGCGGCGATCACCTCGCGGCCGTCGCTCCCGCCGGCGGTCCCGAGCGCGAGCAGGTTCAGCGCCACCAGCTGGGAGGCGAAGGTCTTCGTGGCGGCGACGCCGATCTCCGGGCCGGCCCGGATGTACAGCGCGTGGTCGCACTCGCGGGCCGCACTCGACCCGACGACGTTCGTCACCGCCAGCGTCCGGGCGCCGCGCTTGCGGGCCTCCCGGAGCGCCGAGAGCGT
>PXQN01000055.1 GCA_003021305.1 Halobacteriales archaeon QH_10_67_22
GTTCGGGTTCGGGCTCGGGTTCCGACTCCGGCTCGGGTTCGGGCGCTGGTTCCGACTCCGGCTCGGGTTCCGGTTCGGCTTCGATCTCGGCGTCCAGGTCGGTCTCGTCCCCGGACTCGTCTATCACTTCGTCGAAAAGATCGTCGTCGGCGAGGGAGTCGTCGTCGTCTTCGAGCACCTCGTCTGCGTCACCGAGTTCGTCGGCGATGGCCTCGTCGTCCTCGTCGGCTTCGTCGGCTTCGTCGTCGCCCTCGGCCCATTCGGGGTCGCCGGTCTCGTACTCGTCTTTCAGTTCCGCGAAGGACTTGCCGCCCTCGCCGTCGCTTTCAGTCATGTCCTCGGAGCCTCCGTCGTCAAGGTCGTCCTCGAAGTCGTCCATCCCGTCCAGATCGTCACCGTCGTCGTCTCCCTCGTCGAGAACCTCTTCGTCAAATGCCCCGTCGTCGAAGTCGTCGTCCATCACGTCGGAGACGTCGTCGCCAGCAGCGGGGCCTTCGTCCTCGACCAGGTCCTCGTCGAAAAACCCCTCGGCGTCGGCGTTCGCGATGTCCTCGCCGAGTTCTTCTTCCTCGTCGCCGCCGTCGTCGTCGTCGAACAGCCCGAACGACCCGCCGTCGCCGGCGCCCATGCCGCCGGGTTCGATGTCGTCGGCGAAGGGGTTGACGCCACGGGTCACCATCTCGTAGATGTCGAGGAGTTTCCGGACGTTCTCCTCGACGTCCTCGACGGTCTCGGAGATCTGTTCGTTCTCCGTACGGACGGTGTTGACCGTCGACGAGAGACTCCCGACCTCCGTCTCGAGCTCGTCCAGCCGGTGTTCGAGTTCGTCAGTGTCGGACCCGCCGTCGCCCATGTCGCCGAACTCCTCGTCACCGCCCTCGTCGAGCCCGCCGAGCCCGCCCATCTCGTCGCCCTCCTCGGCCATCAGTCCGCCACCGTCGGCCAGCCCGTCGTCACCGTCGGTCAGGTCGCCGCCATCGCCGTCGTCGTCATCTCCGAGGATGCCGATCATCTCGCGGATGCTCATCCCGACGAGCCCGCCGCTCAACAGCGCCAGCAGCGCCGGCACGACCGCTGACCCCTCCGAGACAACCGGCTCTAAGGTCTGTGCGACGACGGATCCGCTCATTACCGTATGGTACGGCCTGCTACTCTTCAATGTACCGTTTATGATATCAGTAATGATAACTATGGACCACGGTCAACACTGCAGGACACGTCACAGCGTGACCGACTCGCGGTTCGCGCTCTTGACGGTGAGGTCGCCGGTGGCCGTCTCCAGTCGGAGCGAGCGGCCGTGTTCGCCGCCGACGTCTTCGCCTTCCAGCGGGATGTCGAACTGGTCGAGCGTCCGACGGCCGACCTCGGCGTTGCGGTCGCCGATGCCCGACCCGTTCTCCGAGAAGTCGAGCATATCGCTCCCGCCGGCTATCTTGGCGACCATGTTGGACCGGTCGGCACCCTCGCGTTCGAGTTCGTCGACGAGTTCTCTGATCCCGGAGTCGGCGAACTTCGCGTCGTTGTCCCCGTCGGATTCGGCCTTCGAGGGGAGCATGACGTGAAGCAGCCCGGCCGTCTTGGTCTCGCGGTCGTAGATAGCGACGCCGAGACAGGAGCCCAGACCGCTCGTCGTCAGCACGACCTCGCCCGAGGCCACCTGGTACTCGGCGATCCCGACCTTGATACGGTCCGAGCCCGTCGTAGTCTCGCTGTCCTCCGACGACTCGTCGTAGACTTTCATCAGAATATCTGTTCAATGTCGGCGTCTGTCTGGTCGGCCCGGTCGACGAGCAGTTCGTCGAGCGCCTGTCTCAGTTCTGTTTCGTTCGGCAGCGCGTGGATCTCGGCCCCGAACGCGATGTCGTCTGTCCGCATCTCCGAGTCGATGATGAACGCGTGTTCCTGGTGCTGGCCGACCTGTGCGGCCAGCGGGTCGACGATGGCCCGCCCCATGTCGTGGACCAGCCGGGGCGGCGTGTGGTCGACCGACGTCTGGAGGACGTTAGCCCAGCCGTCGACGAACCCGGAGGTCATGATGTTCCCCAGCTCCTCGATGGCGTTTTTGTGCTGGCCGGTCAACCCGTCGGCGTCCATCTCGATGGGCATCATCGCCTCGGCGATGTGGACCGCCGAATCCTCGTCGAACAGGACCATCAGGAAGCCGCTCGGCACGCCAGTGAACTCCACGACCGTCCCGACGTAGGTGTCCGTCCCGACCTGCTTTGGCACGTCCTCGATAGGGGCGAAACTCAGCTGGCTGACCTCGGCCTCGGTCTCGATACCGGTCATCATCTCGACGTTGTCCGCGGCCCGCTGGGTCCCGTCGTAGGTCATCTCGTTGAACACCTGGAGTTTGTCGACCGGGATGGCGTCGCCCTGGGCCTGGCCGTGGCGACCCATCACCTCCGCCAGCGGTTCGTACTCCGGGAGCATGTAGATGTAGAAACTCACCGACTCGCCGACCCACTCGATCTCGCTTTTGAACACGAAGATCTGCTCGGTGTTCTGACCGGACGTGTCGGCGCCGTCACCGTCGTCGGCGTCGTCGCTGTCGGGTCGCCGTCGGTCGGGGAGTATCGCCTCCCCGGTTCCCTCGACGTACTCCGGCGGCGAGTGTTCGATCGTCGCCGTCAGGAAGTCGGCCCACCCGTCGATGAACCCGCTCATCATGATGTTGCCGATCTCTTTGACACTGCTGCGGGCCATCGAGTCGCTGGCGCCGCCGCCCGGGATGAGCGACTCGGCGATGGTCCGACTTCCCTCGCGGTCGAACACCAGCACCGTGTCCCCGGCGAGTTCGCCCTCGAAGGCGAACTGGACCCCGACGTACTCCTCGTCGCGGAGCTGCTCGCCGATGTCGTCGCGGTCCATCAGCGTGATCTTCGTCACGTCGACGACGGCATCCAGCCCTGTCATCTGGCACATCGCAGCCGTCGCCTCCTCGGCACCCTCGTGTGCCAGCCTGTTGAACGTGCCCAGCGACTGGATGTCGACTTTCATGTCGGGACGACGTCCTCGATGGCTTCCATCACGCTCGGCTTCTGGAACGGTTTCGTGATGTACCCGTCGGCCCCGGCCTTGACGGCCTCTTTCATCTTCTCCTCTTGCCCCACGCTGGTACACATGATGACGTTCGCCTCCGGGTTGTTCGTCTTGATCTCGTCGGTCGCCTCGATGCCGTCCCGGATCGGCATCACGATGTCCATCATTACCAGATCTGGATCCTTTTCCTTGTACGTCTCCACCGCCTCGACGCCGTTCTCGACCTCGCCAACGATGTCGTGGTCCTCTTCGAGGATTTCGCGCAACAGGTTGCGCATGAACTCCGAATCGTCTGCGATCAGTACGTCTGGCATGCCAATCACTTCCCCTGTACCCGGAAAACCTACTAAAACCTGTTCCGCGGATTATCGGTATTGATAGTAGTTTATCCCAGGACGGTCACGGCGTCGGCGACGAGTCGAACGACCGGGACGGCGTAGGTTCCGTACTCGAAGTACGCGAGTTGCATGGCCACGACGAGGACCGTCGTCGCCGCCCCGGCAGTGGCCACCGCAGCGGTTCGGACGCGTGTGTCGCGGTCGGCGCCGGCCGCCGTCACAAGGACCGCGATGGCCAGGATGCCACAGGCGGCGAGGTTCACCAGGGCGTGTAACTGCATCGCCTCGCCGACGGCCGGTTCGAGCCAGGCGCCGGCGATTGTCAGCCCCAGGAGCCCGGCGGCGACCGCTCCCCCGTACCACCCCGCGAGCAGGCGTGGCCGCGTCTCCACGGCTGTCGCGACGGCTGGAACCCTGCCCAGCAGGTAGACCAGCGCCGGCACGGCCGGCAGGAGATACCGGACTGTCAGCTGTGAAAACAGCGGGAGAAACGGGAAGTAGAGGGCGCCGAAGCCGGCGACGACCGCCAGCGCGAACACGTCGGTGCGTCTCGCCGGGTCGGTCGCCAGCACCCTCGCTCTCCACTTCCGGGGCGACCGAGCGACGTCGCCGAGGCGGCCACCGGCACCCCGCCGACCCGCGACGACCGCACCGAGACCCGCCAGGAGACCGCCCAGGACCCCACCGAACAGCGGGTTCGACTCCAGCAGGCTCAGTTCGATGGCCTCCTCGTCGTTCACGTGGTAGTCGGTCAGCGCGTCGGCACGCCCGCTCCGGACGTAGGTTCGATAGAGCCGGGCAGGCGCCGAGCCGGCCGTCTCGGCGAACCGGCCGCCGTAGCTCGTGACTCGTTCACCGAAGCCAACCGCCCCGGCGAAGGGGTCGAACGACGGCGCCCGTGACGGGTCCGACGCGGTCCCCGGTGGTTCGTCACCGTCGCCGGCCTGCTCCGCTGTGTCCCCGGCCGACTCTCCGCTGTCCTCGCCGGCCGACCCCCCGTTCTCGTCACCGGACGTCCCGACGGCCTCCCCGTCGGTTGTCGACTGGTCGGCGGGACCCCTGACACCCCCCTCCGGTCCGACAGTGAACTCGTCCTGGGCACTGAAGTAACTGGGAGCCAGTCGCGGCGGCTGGAGTGGGTCGCCCGTCACCGCGACGTTCGTCGCGACGAACGGCGCGAACCCGACGGTCACGGCGACGGCGATGGCGACCAGCACGCGCCGCGAAGTCGTCGACGCTGTCGTCAGGTCCGCGAGACCGAACACGCCCAGCAGAACGATACCTTCGAAGGCATGGACCCAGGCGACGAGGCCGACGAGGAGGTAGCCGGCGACTCTGAGCGCCAGCGACCGGTACACTCGCCGGCCGGCCACGGGCAGTCGAATCTGGCCGCTGGGTTCGCGGCTGGTGGCGAACCAGAACAACAACACTGCGACGACGGCCGCGGTCAGCGTGTGGCGTTTGGGCACCGCCGCCCAGAACCACAGCGGCGTCGTCAGCACTGTCCCCGCGCCGGCCGCCACCCCCACGCGCCGTCCGCGAACGTGTCTGGCCGACCGGTACACTGCGACGGCCGTCACCCCGACGGCGAGCATCGAGAGAACCTGGAGCGCGACGAGGCCGACCAGTTCGTCTTCGACCGGGTCGACGAGCGGGACGCTCGTGACCACCAGGACCGCGGCGAGGACACTGCCGACCGTCTGAAACCGTGCGCGACGACCGAGGACGACGCCCACCTGCCGACAGAACGCCCCGACGACGAGCGCCCACAGCGCCACCAGTAGCAGACCCAGGTCGGCGACGGTGGCCAGCGCGGCCAGCCCGTAGTACAGCGGGAGTGCGAGAAACGCCTGTCCGTAGTTGCGGGCGTAGAGATGGCCGTCGACTGCGACCAGGCCCGGTTGCCCGCCCAGCGTCAGTGAGTAGTACACCCGTTCGATGGCGAGGTCGCCGTGCGCGAGGTTGGCGAGCGCGTTCGCGACGGCGTATGTATCGGTGATGAAGAAGCCGACCTGCCATGTCGCGCCGACGGCGCTCAGCGCGCCGAGAAAGACCGCCAGCCCGGCCGGGTCGCCGAAGACCGACGGTCGCCGGAGTCGGTCAGCCATCCGTTCGTACCTCGACGGTGACGTTGTCCGCGTAGACTGTGCGGTCGACGGCGAAACTCTGGATCCGAACCTCGACCACGGCCGTGTAACGGTCGCGGTCGAGTTGTCCCCTCGGGAACGCCCGGTCGGCCATCCCCACGGAGACCGACTCCGGGCTCCCGGGAGTGACCTGGCGGTTCCCGACCCGTTCGAACCCGAGCGCCGGGACGGAGAACGCGTAGACGAGTCGCGAGCGGCCCTCGACGGCCGAGAGCCGTGTCCGGGCGTCGGGGATGCGCAGGTAGACGACGCCGGTGCCGAACCGACCGGGTGTCACCGCCGGGTCGTGTGCCAGACTGACGGCGTCGACGGTCGCGGTGCCGTCACCCAGGCCGTCCTCGCGAGCGCCGACGTCGACCGTGCCAACGAGCGGTCCGGTGAGAACGAGTGTCACGACCACGACGACAGCGGCTGCCGCCGTCGTCGCGTGGGTCGGGTCCATCGTGAATCGTGTTCCTACAGTCTGAAGCCGTCGTCACCGACTGCTTCGAGGAGGTCCGCGACGGAGTCGTCCGGGTCGAGGTCGGTGGATTCGACCAGTTGCTGGAGACTCGCCGCCGGGTACTGGATCGGGACGTTCGCTTCCCGCAGGAGGATCCCCAGCACCTCCTCGACTGGCGTCGTGTTGTCGATCTGCTGGGCGTACCACAACACGAGACTCTCGAAAATCGTCACGACGTCGTTGGAGACCATCTGCCGGTGCCTGACCGAACCGTCGAACTTGCCCGTGACGTCGAACCCGTACCGGGAGTCGGTCTCCTCGAACTGGTCGGTGAGCCAGTTACGGACGTCCGGCTCGGTCACTGTCGTCGGTTCCGGTCGTCTGTCGACGGGGTTCGGCGACGAGCCGGAACCGGTGTACTCGTGCTCGGGGTCGGGATCGGGCCCGGTGGCCGCGTCGGACGAACCGTCGACCGGGTCGGGCGCGTGGCCCGGCACGTCGCCGATCGGCTCGTTCGGTGAGACGACGTACCGTCCGTCGCCGATCTCGGCGACGTGTTCGTCGTCGCTGATGTCGAGCTCCTCCGGTGAGAGGATGGGGCCTTCGTCCCCGTCCGACGGTTCGTCTTGCCCCCGTGCCATGTGATCCCGTCTGTGATAGAGGTGTTTACTCCCGTCGGCGGATTACAGCTGGACCGCGCTCTGACCCGAGACAGTCTCGGGGACGGTCAGCTGCTCGGTGCTCGTCGCACCGGACTTGGTGGTCACCTGGACGTTGATCGACGCGCCTTCGGGGAGTCGCTCCCCGAAGAAGTCGACACCTTCGGACCCGGCAGTGGCCGAATCATCGCCGTACTGTTTGAACGCGACGATGCCGAAGTGGCCGTCAGCGCCGGCCGCGTCGACCGAGGCGTTGACCAGGTTGTACGTGCCCGAGGGACCGACCCACTGGACGGTCGCGTTCTCCAGGTCGACGTTGTCAGCACCCGGTGACTTCTTCACCGTCAGGTTGACCACGCCGACACCGTCGTCGTTGAGGCTGGTCCCGGTCGCCGAGGAGACCTGCAGCCGGTTGGTCACCTGCTGGCCGGACTGCTGGCCGGTCTCCTCTGACTTGGTCTGGAGGAACCCGGCCGTGTTGATCAGTACGCCCGCTGCGATCGCCGCTACCAACACCATCGCGATGAACACGATCAGCGTCCCGATACCGACCTGCCCGCGTCGATCCGATGAGTCCTTTCGTTCTATCATAGTTTGCTGCCCGAGCACGAGCGGTTTGGCCCGGACTCTATCCGACTATCAGCTCCGCCCGTATTAAGCCTGCCTCGCCGATTATCGTAAATGAAACCGGATTTCGTCTGGAGATCGATCGGTTTCAAAGAATGAAACACCCGTTTGAAGGCCCATGAAATCGAATATAGCGGGTCCTGGTGCGTGTCGGATGTGGTCCGGTATGAGGACGATTGTGAGATTGATAACAGAACGGAGTGATCCACGACGTGCGTCCGGTCACTCGTAAACGACCAGACTGTACATGACAAAGAGGAACCCGAAGGTAGTGAGGCCGCTGTTGACGAGCAACAGCGAGCGAGTCCCCGAAAAGCCGGTGAGAAAGGCACTGATCATCGTCGCAGTGGCACCCGCGACCGCCAGCGAAAACCCGAGCGAGAGGTGTAACATCGCCTGTCGTGACGTCTGCACGTACGCGCGCATCGCCATGCCGACCATGGTCAGACCTGCGACCACGAATACGAGCGTCGAGACGATATACAGGGTTTCGATTACCGTAGGCACCGTACTCGGTGGTACAGAAACACCGGTATTAAATCCACCCTCACGAATATCTCTGCTGATAACCACGGGAAAACGCCGTGCCGGCATGCGATATCGGGGAGAGTGCTGGTATTAAAAAAGACCGTCAGCGGGGCCCGGGAACACCTCGCAGGGAGACAGACCGTGCCGGCCGGCGAACGCGTATACGACGGACCACGACTGTCCGGTCGTGCCCGTGGTTACCGGTCCGAGAGCGTGCGCCAGGCCTCGTCGAGTTTGTTGGTGACCTCCGAGCGCTCCTCGACCGAGACGGTCAGCGACTCCTCGAAGTCGATGTGGACCGTCTCGACGTTGCGCCGGTACACTTTGATACGACGCCGGTCGTCCGAGAGGATGTTGTCGTGGAGTTCCAGCAGGTCGTGTTCGGTCAGCTCGTCTATTCGCCGGTAACACGTCGCGATAGGGATGCCGAGCTCGTCGCTCAACTCCTGGGCAGACTGGGGCTCGTCCGTCGCGTCCAGTATCTCTGCACTGTATTTGTTCCCCAGAGTCTGGAGGATGTCCACTGAAGCCATCCGTTATCAAAACGTATACTCAAGGTGGTATAAAACTATCGCCTGCGCGCGGGACCGGAACTGACTCGGGCACCCAGTCCGGGACTTCGGCCGTTTTTCCGGTCTCTCCGGCGTCAGACCGCTATTTTAGAAGGTAATAATAGGTCGAAATCGGTGAGAATCGGGGTCAGATCGGGGATTCGTCTTCGCTCATCATGGAGAACGCGCTGGCGTTCTGGTGAACGCGGATCCCGCCTTCGGCGATCTCCATCGGGAAGATGTCGGTCTCGATGTTCTGTTTGCGCATCTTCGCGACCCAGACGTACCGGTTGACCCCCGACTCCGTCGGCGTCTGGATCAGGTAGATGTTGCCGTCGGTCAGATAGTTCTCGAGACCGATCTCGGTGTCGGGGAACACGGCGCCCTGTTCGTTGGTCATCAGCGTCGTCAGTTCGTTCTGGCTGAGGATGTCCGTGAACTTCAGCAGGTAGGTGCGTTTCTCGGACTCGTTTTCGAAGAAGAGCTCGAACATCGCCAGCGAGTCGAGCACGAGCCGGTCGTAGCCGGCGTCCTCGATGTCGTCCAGCAACAGGTCCAGTGACGACGAGAAGTCGTTCTCGCGCAGGAGTTCCTGCTTGTCGTACACCTTGATGTCGCCGTTCTCGACGTACTCGCCCCACTCGTCGAATCCGAGTGACACGGCCGCCTCCTCCAGGTCCTGTGCGTCCTCCTCGAACGAGAGGTAGATCCCCTTCTCGCCGAACTCCTTGACGCCGTTGTAGAGGAACTGGAGACAGAGAATGCTCTTTCCCGCGCCGGGGTTGCCGCTGACGAGGGTAGTCGAGTTCTTGACAATTCCGCCGTTCAGGATGTCGTCCAAACCGTCGATGCCGGTTGCCGTTGTTTCGATCATGGCTTCCCCGTTGCGTGAGATGACGGAGTATCCGGTGGGTGAGGTAAAAAGTCTTGTTCATAAAGGTCATCCGACCCGACGGATCGCGTCCGGAACCGGGTCCCGGAGTCACCGCACAGTGGCCACGGTCAGGAGTGGACTGCCTGTGGGTCGACCCAGATGACGAAATCGCCGTCGCGTTTGACGACACCCCGGATCGAAGGGTCGTCTTCGCCGGGGGCGTCGTCGACGGTGTCGGGGTCGATCTCGACGACCTGGTGGACCTCGTCGACCAGCCAGCCGACGGCGCCCTGGTCGTCGACGATCCCCGGGTCGTAGACGATGATGCGCCGCCGGTCGCCGTCGCCGCTGATCCCGAAGACGACTTTGGGGTCGACGATCGACGTCGTGCGTCCCCGCAGGTCCATCACACCCTCGACGTGCCGGGGGGCGTTGGGCACCGTCGTCAGTTCGCCCACGTCGACGATTTCGGTCACGTAGTCGATGCTCACGCAGTACGTCTCGTCGCCGAGCGCGAACTCGAGTACCTGTCCAGTGGTGTTCGCGGCCGACCCACCAGTGGTGCCAGTGGCCATGCCGAAACGTCCGTGAACGCGGACTTAAGCGTGTCTTCCGGACTATCAACTTTGATTACGCGGGCGGTGTTTTTATTGTGGAACTGGCGTCAGTACGTCGTAGAGAGACCGGTGGTGGCGGACCCGCTCCGGGAGTGGTCTCCGGGAGCAGTTCGGCCGCCGGAGATACCAACATGGTCGACTCGTCGCCACGCGCGGTCGTCGCGGACGACTCCCACTTCATGCGCAGTGTCATCTCCGACATCCTCGAGGACGGTGGGATCGAGGTCGTCGGGATGGCCAAGAACGGCCGCGAGGCCGTCTCGGCCGTCAAACAGAACGACCCGGACGTCGTGACGATGGACGTCGAGATGCCCGGCATGGACGGCATCGAGGCCACCGAACGGATCTCGGCCGAGCACCCGACGCCGATCCTGATGTTGAGCGCCTACACCGGGGAGAACGCCGAGGTGACGTTCGAGGCGCTGGACAAAGGCGCGGTCGACGTCTTCCGCAAGCCCGGTGGCGAGGTGTCGATAGAGATGTCCCGCCTGGAGGACCAGCTGGTCGAGCTGGTCGAGTCGGTCGCGGCGGTCGAGCCGTCGAACTCGGCGGTGGCGACGGCTCGGGCCGCCGGAAACGGAACGACCGCCGTCGACGGGTCCGGAGGTGCCACCGGGACCGCCTCGTACGTGGACAACCCGGTCCTAGTGATCGGCTCCTCGACCGGGGGGCCGACAGTCGTCGAGCAGGTGCTCTCGGATCTGCCCCTGGCCGCCGACCTCCGGGTGCTCGTCGTCCAGCACATGCCCGACGGGTTCACCGACCGGTTCGCGAAACGGCTGGACAGTCGCAGCGACTACGATGTCCGGGAGGCGGGAGATGGCGACACCATCACCGGTGGCGAGGTGCTGATCGCCGCCGGTGACCGCCACATGGAAGTGGAGAGCTACCAGGCCGGCACGATCAGTGTGACGCTGACGACGGACCCCCCGGTCAACAACGTCCGACCGGCCGTCGACGTGACGATGGAGACGGCGGCCGCGACTATCGACGACCCGCTCGTGGGCGCCATCCTCACCGGGATGGGCGAGGACGGCGCGGCGGGCATCGAGTCCATTTCGAAGGCGGGCGGGTACACCATCGCACAGGACGAAGCCACGTCCGCGGTGTTCGGGATGCCCAAACGGGCGATCGAGACCGGTCACGTCGACGGCGTGGCGCCGGTCGACGACGTAGCACCCGCGATACTCGACGCAATCGAGGAGACATAACTATGGACGACCAGTATCTCGACGCATTCATCCGCGAAAGCGAGGAGGCCATCACGGAGTTGAACAACTCGTTGCTCGACCTGGAGTCGGACCCGAACGACCGGGACGCGATGGACCGCATCTTCCGGACCGCACACACGCTGAAGGGCAACTTCGGGGCGATGGGGTTCGAGGACGCGAGCCACCTCGCCCACGCCATCGAGGACCTCTTAGACGAGATGCGCCAGGGCGAGATGGCGGTCACGCCCGAGCGCATGGACCTCATCTTCGCCGGCGTCGACATGATCGAGGCCATCGTCAAAGAGATCGAAGACGAGGGCGAGTCGACGACCGACACGAGCGAGACCGTCGACCAGCTCCGGACCGTCCTCGACGAAGCGGACGGCGGCGCCGGGTCCGGAGGCGGCGAGGCCGACGGGCACGGCGAGCAGGGAACCGACGGTGAGAGCGTCGACGACGAGACGACGGTGACGGTCGAGGCCGACGTGGCGCTCGCGCCCGAGGAGTACGACCGTGGGGTCGTGCGGGCGGTCGTCTCGATCGGCGACAGCGACATGCAGGGCGTCGACGCGATGCTCGCCATCGACAGCGTCGAGGACGACTACGCCGTGCTGGCGGCCGACCCCGCCCGCCAGGACGTCGAGGACGGCGCCTTCACGGACGATTTCGCCCTGTTTCTCGACGCCGACGACGCCGACGAGGTGGCCGCGACGGTTGCGGACCTGGGCGAGATAGAGACCGTCGAGACCGCGACCGTGACCGAGGTCGTCACCGAGGAGTCGGGCGACGCCGACGCCGGCGACGGGGCAGCCGAGACCGGCGCCGGAGCGGCCGACGCCGCCGACGGGACGGCCGGTACAGACGACGGCTCCGGGTCGGACGGGGCCGACGACGCGGGAGCGCAACCGGACACTGCGGAGACGACGGTCGACGAGATCAAGTCCGTCCGTGTCGACGTCGACCAGCTCGACGACCTGCACGGGCTGGTCGAACAGCTCGTGACCAGCCGGATCAAACTCAGGCGCGCGGTCGAGCAGGGTGACCTCGACGGGGCGGGCGAGAACCTGGGGGAACTCGACAAGATCTCCGCGAACCTCCAGAACACCGTGATGGACATGCGGCTGATCCCGTTGCGCAAGGTCGCAGGGAAGTTCCCGCGGATGGTCCGTGACCTGGCCCGTGACCTCGACAAAGACGTCGAGTTCACCATCGAGGGCGAGGACATCGAACTCGACCGGACGATCCTCACGGAGATCTCGGACCCGCTGATGCACATTATCCGCAACTCGCTGGACCACGGGATCGAATCGCCAGAAGAGCGCGAACGGAAGGGCAAACCCCGGACCGGCCACGTCGAGTTGCGCGCCTCGCGCCAGCGCGACCACGTCGTCATCGAGGTCGAGGACGATGGTGCCGGCCTCGACGTCGAGGGGATCCGCGTCCAGGCGATCGAACAGGGCGTGCGCTCGCCGGAAGAACTGGAGGCGATGGACGACTCGGCGGTGTACGACCTCGTGTTCCACCCCGGGTTTTCGACGGTCGACGAGGTGACCGACACGAGCGGCCGGGGAGTCGGGATGGACGTCGTCCACGACACCGTCACGCAACTGGACGGGTCGGTCGACGTCGAGTCGACGCCCGGCGAGGGGACGACGGTCGCCCTGCGCCTGCCGGTGACGATGGCCATCGTGAAGGTGCTGTTCGTCGAAGTCGGCGAAGAGGAGTACGGTATCCCGCTGAAAAACGTCGACGAGATAACCCGCACGACCGAGGTCAAGCGACTCAACGGCACCGAAGTGATCAAACACAACGAGGACATCTACCCGGTGATCGACCTGGGCGAAGCCTTCGAGGTGCCCGGCGCACACAACGGTCACGGTGCCGACCTGCTCGACGACACCGGAATGTTAGTACGCATCCGCGAGTCCGAACGCCAGGTAGCCGTGCGCTGTGACGAGGTCAACAGCCAGGAGGAGGTCGTCGTCAAACCGCTCGAAGGGATCCTCAGCGGGACGCCAGGGTTGTCGGGGACCGCGGTGCTGGGCGACGGCAACATCGTCCACATCCTCGACGTGGTGACGCTGTGATGGGGCCGTCGGACACCGGTTCCGAACCGTTCATCTCGGCGGACACCCTTGGTCGACCAATGCCAAATGGGCCACGCGTGGACGTGATGAGACGATGAACAGCGACGCCGAGCGAGGGTTTCACGACCTGCTCGAGTACATCGAGCGCAACATGGACTTCGAGTCGGGCTTTTATAACGATGCGTACATGGACCGGCGGATCAACGCCCGGATGCGCCGCACCGACCACGACGACTACCGGACCTACAGACGGTTCCTGGAGGGCAACACCGACGAGCAGGAGGCGCTGCTCGACTCGCTGTCGATCAACGTGACCGGCTTTTTCCGCAACCCCGAGGCCTGGGAGTCGTTGCGGTCCGTGCTGGCCGACCTGACGAGCGAGCAACGGCAGGTCCGGGTCTGGAGCGCCCCCTGTGCGGACGGCCGCGAACCGTACTCGGTCGCGATGTTGGCCCTCGACGACGACGACATCGACGCACGACGGGTCGACGTCCTCGGGACCGACATCAACCGGGAGATCCTCCGGGAGGCCAAGCAGGGCCGGTACGAAACCTCCAGGACCGGCGACGTCGCCGAGGAACTGGTACCGCTCGACGATTACGAGGATTTCGTCGACTTCGACGGCGACACCTTCCGGGTCCGAGAGAAAGTCGAGGACCTGGTCACGTTCGAGCGCCACGACCTCATCCGCGGCGCCGAGAAGAGCGGCTTCGACGTCGTGCTCTGTCGGAACCTGCTCATCTACATCGACGCCGACTACAAGGTCCCCATCTTCGAGACGATCACCGGGTCCATCGTCGAGGAGGGGTATCTCATGATCGGCATGACCGAGACGCTCCCCCCCGAGTTCCGCGACCGCTACGACGCGGTCCGGAAGAAACACCGGATCTACAAACGCACGTAATGTCGCTGTACGAGCTCGAACGCGCTGGCGACGTGCAAGAACTGATCGGCTACCTGCGGCGCAGCGACAACGCCGATATCCGCGCCCGCGCCGCCGAGATGCTCGGTGGCTTCGAGGACCACGACGACCGTGACGACATCGTCAACGCACTGGTCGACGTGGCAGTCACCGACGACAGCGACGCGGTGACCGCCGCCGCCGTCGACGCGCTCGGCACTCTCGACGGCGACGCTATCGAACAGCTCATCGCCGAGAACGCCGGCGTCGACTTCGAAAGCGACGGCGCCGACTGGGTCAAGGCCAAGGCGTTCGTCCGCGCACTGCGGTCGGACCTGCCCGAACTCCGGATGGCCGCTGCGAGCGGGCTCGGCCAGCTGGAGTACAGCGACGCGGTCGGCCAACTCGTCGACAGGTTCGGCGACCCCGACCCCAGAGTGCGAGCGCGAGCGGCCCGGGCCTGTGGGCTCATCGCCGACCCGCGGGCCACCGACGCGCTGGAGGGGTTGCTGACCGACGACGCGGTCGGGGTCCGGCGCGAGGCCGCCGAGGCGCTCGGCGCCATCGGCAACCGCCAGGCACTCGGGGCCTTGCTCCCGCTGTACGAGGACGACAACGAGCGGGTCCGGCGGATCGCGGTCGGCGCGTTCGGCAACTTCGACAACGACCGCCCGGTCGAGTACCTCGTCGAGTCGCTGACCGACGAGTCGACCGTCGTGCGCCGTATCGCGGTGTTCTCGCTGGTCGAACTGCTCGCGAACGTCCCCACCGAGAAGAGCCACGAGATCCGCGAGACTGTCGTCGAGACGCTCAGCGAAACCGACGACCCCAACGTCGTGGTCCCGCTGGTCGAGATCTTGGCGGAGAGCCAGCAACACGCCCAGCGGCGCAACACCGCCTGGCTGCTGGGCCGGGTCACCGAGGAGGCAGCGCGCGAGCGGGTCGTCGACGCCCTGGTCGACGCGTTGCACGCCGAGGACACCATGACCACGCAGTTCGCGGCGACCAGCCTCGCCGAACTCGGCGGCGAGGTCGTCGAGGACCGTCTGCTCGACATCGTCGACGACCCGGGAGCAGGGAGTGACGCCCGCGCACAGGCCGTGTTCACGCTCGGGAAGGTCGGCGGCGAACGCTCCCGCCAGCGACTGGACGCACTGCTGGACGAGACCGACGACGAACAGGTCCGCAAGCGGGCCTTCTCGGCGCTCTCGAAACTCGGAGGGCGACGATGAGCGACGAACGAACCCTCGCGGACACCAAGGGCAAGTTCGTCCAGGTCGTCAAAGACGGCCGGAAGGTCGCGGACCTGGAGTGGCTGAGCGGCCGGATCATCCTCTCGAACAAGCGACTCGTCCTCGTCAGTGCCGAGGGCAAACGGACGATCGTCCTCTCGAACGTCAAAACGGTCAAAAACAGAACGGACGTCAACGAGGCGATCTCGCCGGTCTCGGGCTACTTCTCGCTGCAGATCGATTCGGACGTGTTCCTGGTCGCACCCTCGCCCATCGAGGAGTTCGAGGAACGGCTCTACACGGCGCTGGTCGACGGGGAGGTCGTCCTCGTGAAACACCCGGCAGTCGAGGGTGGCGTCGTCCAGGACACCGGCTGGCAGAAAGCCCGCGTCAGCGTCGACGCCGACGAGGTCGACTTCGCGGTCGCCAGCGGCCAGTTCGTCGAGGTCGAAGTCGCCGACGTCGGCGGCGTCTCGGTCACAGAGAAGTCAGTCACGGGGTCGACTCGCCGCGTCCTCGAGGTCGAACACACCGTCGAGGGTGGGACGAGCGTCGAGACCCACGTCTCGGGCAGCGCCCGGCACGTGTCGATCCTCGAGTCGTTCGTCAGCGCGGGCCAGCTTACCGACGCCGAGGACATCGACCTCTCCGACCGCGACCGGCAGGTGCTGATGGCGCTGTACTCGGGCGTCTCGCCGTTCGAAATCCCCGACTTCGTCGGCATGGACGTCGACGATGTCGAGGACGTCTTCGACCGACTCCGTGAGAAAGGCGTCCTCACCGAGAAACGGGTCCGCCGGGAAGTCCGCCTGAAAGCCCGCGGCCGCAACATCGCGGGCGAAGTCATCGGCGACCAGTGATAGTGATTATTGTAGCGATTTACCGGTACGACCGCACGCAGTCGTGCGGTCGATCCGGAACAGACCTACAATAATCACTATGAGGCGAGTGGTTCGCGCCGAACTTAGAGCGGCGTGCCGCCGCGTTCGCCGTCGCCCTGGCTGGCCTCGCTCAACAGATCGGCGACCGGCGGGCCGTAATCGTACCCGGGGACGACGCCCTCGACGTAGGTGCCCTCGACGTACTCGACGAACGTCTTGGCGACGTCCAGCCCGGTCCCGGCGTCGCCGAACTCGAACTCGTAGACGACGGTCACCGTCTCGTCGTCGGCCTCGACGGTGAACGCCTCGATGTCGACGCGGGCTCGCGTCGACTGGGGGGCGTCGGCCAGGCGGCGTTCGAGCGTGTCGAGCCACCCGTCGGCGACGGCCGGGCCGACGCCGCCGTCGACGACGCTGTCGAGCGTCGGCACGTCGACAGTGACCCTGAACCGCGTCGCCCAGTCGCTGGCCGGCGCCGCGGTCACCCGACCGCCGAACGCCGTCGTCCGTACCTTGTACCCCGCCGACTGCGGTTCGAACACCTCGCGGTCGGCCGCCGCCTCGCGGACCGACTCCGGTACCGCTGCTGGCTCTGACGCCTCGTCGCTCATCACCTGCGTCTGGGGCGTCGACTCTCAAATATCCGTCGCGTCGGTTAGCCCCAATAGCGGCGCGGCGTCGCGAACCCGTCGTCGAGTTCGTCTTTCGTCTCGTTCGAGAGGTACTCCGTCCGGAGACTCATAGTGATTATTGTCGGTCTGTTCCGGATCGACCGCACGCAATCGTGCGGTCGTACCGGTAAATCGCTACAATAATCACTATCACGGACCCGTCGAAGCGTGGTTCCCGGCCGGAGTCGAACCGGTCGCCGTTGGCCCCGTGGATGGGCTGGACGTAGATGTCCTTGCAGTAGATGGTAGCGCGGTTTCTTTATTCAATTTTGTGAGTGAGAGAAACAGGACCGTTGAGCAGCGTTTCAGAGGAGTATTACAAAGGTTGAAGTATTACTGAATGCTACCCATTACGTATGAGCGACGCAGAAGACGGAACCACCGTCACCGTTACGAGCAAGGGACAAGCAACGATTCCCAAAGAGTTCCGTGACAAGCTCCACATCGACACGCCGGGGCGAGTCCGATTCGTTGAGAACGAA
>PXQN01000056.1 GCA_003021305.1 Halobacteriales archaeon QH_10_67_22
CCGTCGCCAACCAGACCGACGCCACGTTCATCAAGATGGCCGGCTCCGAACTCGTCCACAAGTTCATCGGCGAGGGCGCCAAACTGGTGCGTGACCTGTTCGAGCTCGCCCGCCAGCACGAGCCCTCGGTCATCTTCATCGACGAGATCGACGCCATCGCCGCCAAACGGACCGACTCGAAGACGTCGGGCGACGCCGAGGTCCAGCGGACGATGATGCAACTGCTCTCGGAGATGGACGGCTTCGAGGAGCGCGGCGAGGTGCGGATCATCGCCGCGACCAACCGCTTCGACATGCTCGACCGCGCGATCCTCCGCCCGGGCCGGTTCGACCGCCTCATCGAGGTGCCCAAACCGGACAGCGAGGGCCGCGAGCAGATCTTCCGCATCCACACCCGCGAGATGAACGTCTCCGACGACCTCGACTACGCCGAACTCGCCGAGGGGACCGGCGAGGCCTCCGGCGCCGACGTGAAGGCCGCCTGTACCGAGGCCGGGATGTTCGCCATCCGCGACGACCGGACCGAGGTCCGGATGGCGGACTTCCTCGAAGCCTGGGAGAAGATCGAGGCCGACGAGACCGACGAGGAAGTCTCCCGTACCTTCGCCTGATAGTGATTATTGTAGCGATTTACCGGTACGACCGCACGCAGTCGTGCGGTCGATCCGGAACAGACCGACAATAATCACTATGACTCCAGTCCCGTTTCTCGACGCTATCGACCGCTTCCCCGGCAGGCGACGACCGACCCCGGAACCGCTAATACTGTCGGACACAAGCAATGCAACCGTCGAATGACTGTTCCGACCGATATAGGTCTCTTGATGGCCGAAACTCGACAAGTGTGTTCACGTACTTATGTCCGACAGTATAAGCCGAGTCGGGTACAAGCGCAGGTATGGCGGTCACGGACCGATTCGACCACCCGGCGTGGGTCACGGCGGCCGGGACGCTCGCCGGCTACGGGCTTGCGCTGCTCGTCCTGTTCGTGTTGCTGTTCGTCCTCCCGTATCTCGTCTTCTCGGGACTTGCCTGACCGACTGGCCCGACACCTTTGTCCGTCGGGCACGTACTCACACCGTGATCGAAGTCAGCGACTCCATCAGGGTCGACGCCCCGGTCGAGGCGGTCTTCGCGTTCATGGACGACCCCCACAACCACGTGACGGTCACGCCGAGTCTCGCCGCGGTCAGGAACGTCGAACCGCTGGACAACGGCGGCAAGCGCCTCGAACACACCTTCCGGATGGCGGGCGTCTCGCTGGAGGGCGAACTCGTCGAACGGACCCACGAGGAAGACGCTCGGATGCTCTTCGAGATGCGCGGCCAGCTGGCGGGCGAGATCGAACTCGTGTTCGAACCCGCAGACGGCGGGACGGAACTCACCTACACCGGGCGGTACGACCTGCCGGGGCGGGTGCTCTCGGCGGTGGCCGAACCGTTCGTTCGCCGGTACAACGAACGCGAACTGCGGACCACCCTGGCGAACGTGAAGACCCACGTCGAAACGGCAGCTGACGCCTGACCCGTTCAGCGAACGATGTCGGCGACGCGGCGGGGTTCCCCAGACAGCGCCGGGTTCTCCTCGACCATCTGGAGCACCTCGTGGTCGGTCACCTCGGGGTACGGTTTCTGGATGGCGTCCTCGATGAGTGATTTTTCCAGACGGAAGTCGTGGCCCTCGTAAACGACGTCGACGCCCTGCTCGTCGAAAGAAAGCACCGTCATGCCCGCCCGTATGCGAGGGACGGTTAAATATCTGGAGGTGTGGCCCGTGACCGGACGACCGGACCGGCGTCAGACGCCCGTCGGACGCACGTCGTGCGCGTCGTGAGGCTTTAATACGCGGGAAATCCCTTACACGCACGTGTCGATCCGTTCGGACCCGCTGGACGAACTCACCATCCCTGACGGGACCACCGTCGAGGAACACGACCTGGTGACCGACGGGGACGTCATCGTCGGCGGGCAGAGCACCGTCGAGTTCGGCGTCCGCGGCAGGGAAGTCATGGCCGGCGAGCGCGTCGAGTTCGGCGGCCACATCGAGGCCGAGGGCGACTGTCGCCTCGACATGTGGAGCGAGGTCGCCGAGGACGTGCTCGTCGGCGGTGACGCATACCTGGGCGAGCGCGCCCGCGTCGGCGGCCAGCTCAAAGTCGCCGGCAACGTCGACATCGGCGACGACGTCGACATCGACGGCGGGTTCGAGGCCAGCGGCCACATCGAGATCCGCAACCCCATGCCGACGGTCGTCTTTCTGGTCATCTACCTCTCGCAACTGCTCCGTATCGGTGAGGAGGAAGCCGCCGAACAGCTCGCCAGCCAGCTCGTCGACGGCGACGACGACGGCCCCCAACCGGTCGTGATCCCCCGCGGGGCACGCGTCAGTGACGACGCCTGGCACGTCTCGACGCCCGCGACGGTGGGCGCGGACTGCCGGCTCCACGGCAACGTCCGCGCCCGGTCGCTGTCGGTCGGCCCGGAGACGACGGTCTTCGGCAGCCTCCGCGCGAAAGACGACGTCACCGTCGGCGAGGACGTCGAGATCAAAGGCGACGTGACGACCCGGGGCGGGGACGTCCGCATCGGGGACGGCGCCCACGTCTGGGGCGATATCTCCGCCGAGGACGTCGAACTCCACGAACACGCCGTCGTCGAGGGAACTATCCGCGTCAGCGGCGAACTGACCCAGATCCGGGACGCGCTCGGTCCCGACCCCGCCGCCGACCCGAGCGACGAGCCGACCGAGACCGCTACGACCGGCGACGCGAACGGTGAGTCGGACGCCGACACAGCCAGGGACGCCGACGCGGACGACGAAGAGACGGTGACGGTCGCGACGGTGCCGGACGACCACGAGAGCCGCGAACAGCTCGAATCCGAGCTGGAGGGCGTCATCCCGATGGCCGGCGCCCAGCCCGAGGACGACCCTGGCGAGAACGGCCACGGGGACGGCGAAACCGCCACCGACGCCGACTGACGTGCGTCGGACGGACCGCGCTACCCGGTCAGCGGCGGGTCCCTGGACCGAAAGGCGCTTTGTGGGGACCCGAGTAGCGGGCGTATGCTCTCGCTCGCGCTCGCCGGGAAGCCAAACGCCGGCAAGTCTACCTTCTACCAGGCGGCGACGATGGCCGATGTCGACGTGGCGAACTACCCTTTCACGACCATCGAGGCCAACCGCGGCGTGACCCACGTCCGCACCGACTGTCCCTGCCTCGACCGGGACGAGCGCTGCGGGGACGAACACTGCCACGACGGCACGCGGTACGTCCCGGTCGAACTGCTGGACGTCGCCGGCCTGGTTCCTGGTGCCCACGAAGGCAGAGGGCTTGGCAACCAGTTTCTGGACGAACTGACCAACGCCGACGCCATCCTGCACGTGGTCGACGCGGCGGGTGCGACCGACGCCGAGGGCGAACCGGTCGGGGTCGGCGAACACGACCCCGTCGAGGACCTGCAGTTCATCGAGGAGGAGATGGACCTGTGGCTGGCGAGTATCGTCGACCGCAACTGGGAGGCCGTCGAGCGCCAGTCCCGTTCGCCCGACTTCGACATCGACGCGGCGCTGACCGAGATGCTCACCGGCGTCGGCGCGACGGAACTCGACGTCGCCCGCGCGCTGCGGGACCTTGACTACCCCGAGGACCCGATCCAGTGGACCGACGACCACCGCGAGGCCCTGGCTAGTGACATCCGCGAGCGCACCAAACCCATCGTCGTCGTCGCGAACAAGGCCGACGCCGCGCCGCCCGAGAACCTCCAGCGACTCAAGGAACGCAACGAGGCGACCATCCCGGCGACCGCCGAGGGGGAACTCGCCCTGCGCCGGGCGGTCGAGGCCGGAGCGATCGACTACGACCCCGGCGACCCCGACTTCGACCTCGTCGGCGAGGTCAGCGACCAGCAACGCGAGGGCCTGGAGCAGGTACGGGACGTGATGGCCGAACACGGCGGCACAGGCGTCCAGCGCGCCCTCGACACGGCCGTCTACGACGTGCTCGACCACTTCACCGCCTACCCCGTCCAGAACGAGACTCACTGGACCGACGCGCAGGGCAACGTCCTCCCCGACGCCTTCCTCCTGGGCGAGGGGTCGACGCCACGGGACCTGGCGTATGCCGTCCACTCCGACATCGGCGAGGGGTACCTCCACGCCGTCGACGCCCGCGAGAACCGCCGCATCGGCGAGGACCACGAACTCGAAGAGGGCGACGTTATCAAGGTCGTCTCGACCGCGAACTGACGCTCGGTGGCAACTGACGCCGACGGCGAATCGGGCCGGTGTCCGGCGACAATTTGATACGTCGCGTTGACGATACCCCCGCTCATGTCCGAGCGCGTCACGCGCCGTGGACTGGTTACCCGAACCGGACGGCGAGACCATCTTCGAATACGGGTTTCAGATGTGGCGACTGCGGTCGATACGGACGAGTATCGATTCCCTCTCGGGGTACGACGAGGACGACGAGACACTCGCCTGGGGTTTCGAACCGGTACAGATAGACCCACTGGATATCCCGGTCAACGTCTACTTCCAGACGACAAACGTCGGGGTCGTCGAACGGGACCGCGAGAATCTCACCAGCGACTATCTGGACGAGGGGTTCGTCAACGACACGACCTACAGAGGATTCAGTCTGTTGGAACAACCGGGCAATCGGTTCCGGAGTGCAGTCGGGGTCGGGGACGAACTCGTCGTCCACCCGCTCGGAATAGTGGAGGATGTGCCACAGCGCCGGGTCGTCACGTCGATCATCGACACCGTCGAAGGTGAGCATCCTCTGCGCGTCGACGAGGACGAACCGTTCGGTGGGCTAATCGAGGACCTCGGGGACGGCGACCTGGTTTCGGGAGTGCTGCGCGAACCCGACGACGAACACAACCCGGCACGCGGACAGCTCGCGAATGTGGTCGCTTCCGGCCGGACTGCCACTATCGACGGGAAGACTACCCGCGGCAAGTGGGTGTTCCGGTTCGACCGGCCGGCCGACGTCGACACCCGTGACCTCAGGGTCTACTTCGAGTCACGGCGGCGTGCGGGTGGTCTGTTCAACCTCGACGGTATCACCCCCGCCTGGAAACTGACGGACGTCAGCCAGCACGGCGCGACCGGCGTGATCCGGGCCGTCGCGAACACCCGCGACCTTTAGTCGTCGACCGAGACCGTCTCCCAGTCGTGGTCGCCGTGGGCGCCCTCGCGGTCTTTGGCGGCCGCTTCGGTCCGGATGAACTCGGCGCGCTCGCGTGCTTCCTCGATGGTGTGGCCGCCACAGTAGGACAGTCCCGACCGGATGCCGGCGGCGAACTCCTCGGCGACGTCGGCGAGTGGGCCCTTGTACTCGGTGAGGCCCTCGACACCCTCGTCGGCGGTGGGGGCGGCTTCCTCGGCCGTCTTGTCGGTGCGGTTCTCGTTGGCGGCGGTCGTCGCCATCCCGCGCGAACGCTTGTAGCGAGTGCCGTCGACCTCGACGATCTCGGTGGGGGCCTCCTCGGTGCCGGCGAACAGACTCCCCATCATCACCGTGTCGGCGCCGGCCATCAGCGCCTTCACCGCGTCGCCCGACGTGCGAATACCGCCGTCGGCGACGACCGGGATCTCAAGGTCGCGGGCCTCGTCGCTGCAGTCGTCGACGGCCGTCAGTTGCGGGACGCCGACGCCGGCAACCCGGCGGGTCGTACAGTGTGAGCCGGGCCCGATGCCGACCTTGACGGCGTCGGCCCCGGCGTGATAGAGGTCGGCGACGCCCTCGGCGGTCGCGACGTTGCCGACGAGAAAGTCGACGTCGGGGAACTCCCGGTCGAGGCGCTCGACAGTGTCGAGACACCGCTGGAGGTGGCCGTGAGCGACGTCGACCGTGACGCAGGCGGCGCCGGCCTCGACGACCGCCGCCGTCCGGGTGACGGCGTCCTCGGCGATGCCGACCGCGGCGCCGACGCGCTCGCCGGCCGCGACGACTTGTTCGACCTCGCGGGCCTGCTCGTCGACGGTCAGAAACCGGTGGATCGTGCCGAAGCCACCGGCACGCGAGAGCGCGACCGCGGTATCGCTCTCGGTGACCGTGTCCATCGGTGCCGAGAGCAGCGGTCTCTCGAGGTCGACCGAGGGCGTCAGTCGCGTCGAGAGGTCGACGTCGGTCCGGCTGTCGACCGGTGACCGCTTGGGGACCAGTAACACGTCGCCGTACGACAGTCCGGTGCGGAGTTCGTCCATGCCGCACATACGTAGTGGACGACGCTGGAAAACGCTGGCGGTCGTTCGACCGGTAACGTTCCTGTACGGGACCGCCCGGCGAGTAGTCAGCCCAGCGGGCGAAACCAGACCGTCGTGACCAGCACCGCGAGAAAGAGGTACGACCCCCGGATGAGGAGCATGGTCGCGAGTTCCGGCCCGGCCCGGCGGGCCAGGAGCGCGACGACGCCGAACACGACCGGTGCCCCGACGGCACCGGGTGGCACGCCGTCGAGTCCGACGGCCATTCCGACGACGGCGACCATCCCGGCCGCCATCAGGGCGTAGGCGACCCGGCCGGCCCACTCCGGACCGACGACGACGGCGACCGTCCGCTTGCCGATCGAGCGGTCGTAGTCGTAGTCCTGGGCGTCGTCTATCACCTTGATGCCCGCGAGGAAGGCGAGAAAGACCCCGGCGAGACCGAGACTCGTCGGCGTCAGCGTTCCGGCCTGGACGTACTGTCCACCCAGTAGCGCCAGCGCGATGCCGGTCGGGTACCCGCCCGTCGCACCGAGGACGCTCGTGTCGAGCTGTGGCGCGTGGAAGTATCCCAGCAGCCACGCCGGCCCCGTCAGGAGGACGGCACCGACGCCGACTTCGACCCACAGGACCGCCAGCGCCGCCAGAAAACACGCGGTCGCACCGGCGAGCGCGCCACGGCACCCGGCGGACGTGAGCGGGTGGTCGTCGTCCTCGTCGCGGACGTAGAAGTCGACGTACCCGTCCTTGACGTGTGCCGTGTAGACGGCGAAAAACAGCGCCGCGACGTGGACGGCCGCGAGCGTCGCGTCGACCGCGCCGGCGAGGACCCCGCCGAAGACGGACGTGGCCAGCGGCGGGAGCATGAACACGGGGTGGACCTGCGACAGCAGCGCGCGGACGTTCGCGACACCGCCGCTCCCGTGACGAGCCACACTCATACTGGACCGATAGTATCACTCCCATAACGCTCTTGCGCAACCGGCCTCCGGGAGCCGTCGCCGGCAGCGCCATCCGACCATTCTTGGACCGGGGTCCGGTAGTACCAGTATGGCTCGTCACCGCCACGACGCCGAGAGCGGCCCAGTCACGACGGCGCTGTGGCCGGGGGTCGCTCTCGTCGCCTCCCTGTGGCTCGGCGTCGGCGGACTGATACCGGCGTCTGCGGCGGTGACAGCAGTCCTCGCGACGCTTCTCGTGTCTGTAGCCGCTCGGCGCGCCACGCCGAACAGGCGACCCCGTGTCCTCGTCGCCGCCCTCGTCCTCTCGGCCGGCGCCGTCGCCGCCGCCGCCCTGACGACACCGCTGGCCGGCGTCCCGCTGCCCGACATCGGGATCCTCGGGCGATACACCTACCTCGCGACCGAGGTGCTCTTCGGCGCGATCACGGCGCTCCTGCTCGCACGCGCCGGCCGGGAGACGACCCGGTCGGTCGCCCGGACCGTCGCGGCCGTCTACCCGGTCGCGTACCTCTGGGACTGGTACACCCTGGAGGTCGGGGTGTTCGCTATCCCGCTACGGACCGGGGTCGAGTTCGTCGGGATCCCGCTCGAAGAACACCTCTTCATGGTCGTCGTGCCGGCGTTCGTCCTCGCCGTCCACGAGACGATCGTCCAGCGGAAGTAATGCCCTCATAGTGATTATTGTAGCGATTTACCGGTACGACCGCACGCAGTCGTGCGGTCGATCCGGAACAGACCGACAATAATCACTATCAGGCTCTGTTGTCGTCGTCGAAGACGAACGCGGAGACGTGGGAGGCGAGCTGGCGGGCGTCCCGTTCGGTTCCGGCGTGGAGTTCGCCGGCGACGTGGCCCGTCTCGCCGCCGACCGATTCGGTCTCCGAGACGGGGTCGACCCTGGTCGGATAGGACCGGAGCGAGCGGACGTGTTCGCGCAGGTCCCGCAGTGCCCGCTCGGAGAGTTCGCTGTCGAGGTGCTGGAGGTCGTACCGGACGACGTAGCCGCGTTCGCCGTCCCGGACCGCCACGACCGGCAGTCCACGGTCGGCACACCGCTGCCAGACCGCTCGTCCCTCCGCGGCAGTCTCGTATGTCGGCACGTTCGACGGGGCCAGCTGGTCCATCGACCGCCAGTATGCGTTCGAGACGTATGCTCCTTGTGAATCTCGGTCGGGCCGGTCGAGTGACCGCGCTCCCGGCCGAGTCCTGGGACCGCGCTCCCGGCTGGTTCCTGGGACCGCGCTCCGTCCACAGGTGGGGCGGAGTCAGCGGATGGCTCGATAGGCGTCGTCCATGAGTCCGAGCGCTTCTTTGAGCGTCTCGACGTCGACGGCGTACGAGATGCGCGCGTGACCGCGCCCGTGCTCGCCGAAGGCCTCGCCGGGGACGACCACGACGCCACGGTCGATCACCTCGTCGACGAACCCCTCCGGCACCTCGGGCATCGCGTAGAACGCGCCCTTGGGCGTCGGGCAGTCCATCCCGATGTCGGCGAACCCGTCGAGCAGGACGTCACGGCGGCGTTCGAAGGCGTCGACCATCTCGGCGACCGGGTCCTGGGGGCCGGTCAGGGCGGCCTCGGCGGCGTGCTGGGCGGCGGCGGTCGCACACGCCTGGCCGTACTGGTGGACCCGCAGCATGCGTTCGACCCGGCGGGTCGACCCGGTCACCCAGCCCAGTCGCCACCCCGTCATCGAGTAGGTCTTCGAGCACGCGCCCACGACCACGACGTTGTCCGTCTCGGCGAACGCCAGGGGCGAGCGGTGTTCGCCCTCGAAGACGATGTGTTCGTACACCTCGTCGGAGAGACAGAGCACGTCGTGCCGATCGGCGATGCGGGCGAACTCGCGCATGTCTTCGGGTGACTGGACGGCACCGGTCGGGTTAGCCGGACTGTTGACGACGAAGACGGCGGTGTCGTCGGTGATCGCCGCCTCGACGGTCGCCGGGTCCATCGTCAGGTCCTCGCGCAACGGGACGGGGTTGGGTTCGCCCCCGGCGATGTGTGTCAGTGCGTCGTAGGAGACGAACCCCGGGTCGGGGAAGATCACCTCCTCGCCGGGGTCGACGTGGGCCTCCAGCGCGATGTGGAGCGCCTCGCTGCCGCCGGCGGTGGCGATCACGTCACCGGGGTCGACGTCGATGTCGCTGTCGCGGGCGTACCTGTCGGCGATGGCCTCGCGCAACGACTCGATGCCCTTGTTCGTCGTGTAGGCGTCTGCCTCGCCGCTCCTGATGGCCTCGATGGCGCCCTCGCGGGCGTGGTCGGGCGTCGGGAAGTCCGGCTGGCCGAGCCCGAGGTTGATCGCGTCCTCGCCGGCGGCCTCGAACACTTCGCGGATCCCCGAGATCGACACCTGCTCGACGCGGTGCGAGAAGTCGGTCATGCCCGATGTCGGGACCCCCATCCCGATAACTCTGCCCCCCGACAGGCTCAAACCGTCCCGGTGTCAACACGGGAACAATGCCGGCTGACAGGTACGATAGACTTATACAACTGGTTCACGGGCGCGCCGGCGACTCGGTTCGGCTGGTTGCCGCCTACAGCACCGACGACTGGCAAGCGCTGTACGTTCGGGACGACCTCAAGACCGAGGCGTTGCGCGACGCCGTCCCGCCCCTCCTCGACCGGCTCAGGAAGTACGAACCCATCGTCGTACCGGAGCTATACGACAGGGTCGGCCCGGCGGAGGCCGCCGTCGAACTCCACGAACACGCTGCAGTCGTCCACATCCCGGAGGGTGACTGCCGCGGCGTCGTCGTCTCGCTCGACCGGGAGGTCGCACGCGGCCTCAGCGCGTTCGTCAGGAACTGTGATGACGTCCTGACCGACGAGTAAACTATCGGCGTCCACTTTCACTTTCACTTTCACTGGCTGGCCAGGATTCAAATAGGAACGTTTCACTTCCGCTCCGGAGGAGTGGCTGGCGTTTGAGATACAGACTGCGTGGACCGCTGTGAGCCTTACCGGATATTTCGGAGGCCGTGCGAAATGGAGGGCGCGTATCTTGCATAGAGTCACCCCCCGGCTTTCGTGGACAGCCCACTCGACACAGCCGGTCCGCGTATCGCGACTGGAGGTCGCCCGGCGCTACCGCTTCGTCGATCCTGTCACTTGTTACCGTTGAGGACGAACGGTACATATGGGTAGCGACGGCCTCATCGAACTCGATCAGGACTGTTGGGTAGCGTTCGCAAAATATAACCTGATGCTGGCAACGGTATTCGGTGTTCTCGCTGTAGGCACCCGGACAACGGGGTACTCGCGCTGTTGTTCGGCGCCGTCCAGACGTACGCCTGGCTCTCATCCTAGCAGTGTGAAGTACCTCGGGGTCAAGTGGTTCGAGACGCGAAGCGTCTCGTCATCACGGAAATCTCCGATTTCCGAACGACCCCGAGGCACTCTGCCTGCTTTCTCTGTAGACCGTCACCCGGTGTTTTTCATGCCGGCCGCGATACCGAGCACCGTGAGCCGGAGGGTGCGTTTCTCCTGTTCGGTGAGGTGAGACTGTGAGAGCAGGCGGACCTGCAGGAGGTTCAGCGGGTCCACGTAGGGGTTTCGACGCGCCAGGTTCTCGCGGAGCCAGGCGCGTTCGACGAGGTGGTCCTGGTCGGTGACCTCCTTGACGAGGTCGACGCAGTCCTCGTACTCCTCGCGAATGTCGGTGAAGATACGATCCTGGAGTTCCGAGGGTGCGAGGTCGGCGTACTGCTCGGCGATCCCCATTTCGGTCCGGGCGAGCGCCATCGACGCACGGTCCAGCGTCGTCTTGAAAAACGACCACTCCTCGTACATCTCCTTGAGCGTCTCGACGTCGCCGCCGTCGTCGAGGTAGGCCTGGAGGCCCGTCGCCAGGCCGTACCAGCCAGTGATGATACACCGGGCCTGCGTCCAGGAGAACACCCACGGGATCGCCCGGAGGTCTTCGACGCTGCGGTCCTCGGTGCGCGAGGCCGGGCGCGAGCCCATGTTGAGGTTCTCGATGACAGTGATCGGGGTCGCCGTCTCGAAGTACTCGACGAACCCCTCCGTTTCCAGCAGGTCGACGTACTTCTCCCGGGCGGGTTCGGCGGCCGTCTCCATCGCCTCGGTCCAGGCGTCGGGGACGTCCTCGGTCGGTTGCTGGATCGCGTTGTGCCGGGCGCGCATCTGGGCGTTGAGCATCTGTTCTAAGTTGCGCTCGGCGATACGGTCGTTGGCGTACTTCTCGGAGATGGCCTCGCCCTGCTCGGTGAACTTGATCTGGCCCGACACCGTCTCGTTGGGCAGCGCGAGCATCGCGGCGTTCATCGGCCCGCCGCCCCGGGAGATAGAGCCGCCGCGGCCGTGGAACAGGCGCATCTCCACGTCGAAGTCGTCGGTGATGGCAGCCAGTCGGCGCTGGTTGCGGAACAGGCTCCAGGAGGCCGCGAGGAAGCCGTTCTCCTTGTTAGAGTCCGAATACCCGAGCATGATCTCCTGGACGCCGTCGCGGGCCTCCAGGGCCTTCTCGTAGGCCTCGTTCTCGAACAGCGTCCCCATGATGCGCCGGGCGCCGTCGAGCGCGTACTTCGACTCCAGGAGGGGGACGACGTCGATGCCACAGTAGCCCGGCAGGTCGACGATGCCGGCCTGGTCGCCCAGGAAGAGCACCTCCAGGACGTGCGAGGGTTCCTCACACCAGGAGATGCAGTAGGTGTCGATGGCGTCGACGCCGTACTCGCGTTGCCAGTCGGCGGTCGCCCGGAACCGTTCGACGACGCGGGCCGCCTCGTCGGACAGTTCGGGCGGGTCCTCGATGTCGATGACCGGGGCGTCCTGGAGGATCGCCTCGGTGAGAAAGTCGACGCGTTCGTCCTCGTCCATGCCGCGGTAGTCGAAGTCCTCCTCGGCCAGACACTCGTCGATGGCGTTGGTGTGCATCTCGCGGTGGTCCCGGAGGTCCAGGCTCGCGAGGTTGAACCCGAACGTGTCGACGGTCCGGTAGAGCGGGTCGACGTAGGCCTCGGCGATGGTCTCGGCGCCGTTTTTCCGCAGGCTCTCGGCGATGATCTCGATGTCCTCCATCAAGTCCGCGGGGCCCTCGTACCCGCCCGAACGGACATCGTTGACCCGGAGGACGCTCTCGCGCATCAGTTTGAGTTTCTGCCGGTAGGGCTCTTCGGGGTAGCGTTCGCGGGCCTCGCTGGCGACGTTCGGGAGGCGGTCGCGGTGGGCTTCCAGGCGGTCCATGAACGGTTCGCCGGTGTCGACCTGGCTGGCGTCCTGGCTGAGCACGCCCGACAGTTCCTTCAGGCGGTCGCGGTACAGCGGCAGCGTGACCGACCGCTGGCGGTCCAGCGTCTCCTCGGTGACCGCTGGCGTGACGAACGGGTTGCCGTCCCTGTCGCTGCCGGCCCACGAACGGAACTCGTACAGTTTGTCCACGTCAACGTCGTCGTCGAACTCGTCGTCGACGGCCGCCTCCAGGGCGTCGTAGACGTTGCCGATGACCTCGAAGAGGACGTTCTCGATGTACCACTGGACATTGAGCGCCTCGTCGGTCACCTCCGGGCGGCGGTCCCGGACCTGTGGCGTCTGCCAGAGGCTCGTCACCTCGGCTTCGATGTCGCGCTTGACGTCGGCTTCCTCGCCGTCGGTGAGGCGGAACTCGTCGAGTTCCCGCAGGTGTTCCGACACCGACCGGAGTTTGGCTTTGACGGTCTTGCGCCGGGCCTCGGTCGGGTGGGCAGTGAACGTCGGCTGGATGAGCACGTCCTCCAGGATCTGTTCGACCGTCTCGGCATCTGCGCCCCTCGTCGCGAGTTCCTCGACGGCCGCGCGGACGCTGTCTTCGAGGACGCCCTCCTGACTCCCCTCGCGGATCTCCCTGACGCGCTCGCGCTCCTCGGCGAGATTGATGAGCTCGAAGTAGGTAGTGAAAGCGCGCGCGACGACGTCCTGTTCGTCCGGCGAGAGCCGGTCGAGCTGGCGGTGGACGACCTCGCGGTCGTCGGCGTCGCCACGCCGGTAGTCGATCGCCGCCGTCCGGATGCGTTCGACCGTCTCGAAGGCCGACTCCGAACTCTGCTCTTTGATGATGTCACCGAGCAACGTCCCGAGTTCGCGGACGTCCTGGTTCACCTCTCTGGCATGTAAATCCATGTCAGGGCCTGCAGCCCCGACTACCAAAACAGTAGCGGAATCCACCATCCATCAGGGATCCTCATTACCGATTCACGCGCATCTGTCGGAGACTCTCGGCCAGCGCCCACGTGCGTGTCCCGCCGGACCCCGAGGCCAGTATATGGAGGTGTCTCCCGATGGTAGTGTAACTGTTACAGAATCCAGTAATAACCAGTAACAGTGGGTACTATTTCTGAAATCAATTTTTAAGTGGGATTGGGTAGTCTATGGATGTAGACCGATGAAGCAGGTATTCGAAGGAATAGATGCGAAACCCGTCGCCTATATGGAGGCGGGTGCGTACGCCACCTTTCCAGGATATTCGTTCATCGGTCTGAACGAGTGTTCCCGTTCTGGTGGCGTCCAGTCCACGGCTCGAACTGGGTTGGTGAGGAGCCGTCAGACCGATCGCTCTCGTCGCTGTGTGACGCCGCTCACGTCAACCGGTGCTACGACCGATTCGATTACGAAGCGTCGTGAGAGTCCGGGTGGACTGTCCCAAAATCATGGTGGTAATACGGCTGTGCAGCCAGCCAG
>PXQN01000061.1 GCA_003021305.1 Halobacteriales archaeon QH_10_67_22
ACGATGTGGTTGCCGATCTCGACGCAGACGGTGTCTATCTGGTCTACGTCGCGCATGCACGTAGGACGGCGCGGGCGGGCCTAAGCCTGCCGGCGAGTCGGGCCCGTTACTCCTGCTGGCGCCGACCCAGGAGGAGTCCGCCCAGCAGTGCGACCAGCGCGACGAGGACGCCGAAGCCGGGGCCGTCGCTGCCGGTGGTGCCGTCGTCAGTGTCGGCCGCCTCCACCGGCGAATCGGCGGGCGCCGGGGTATCGCCGGACCCGTCCGGTCCCACGGCGGTCGCCGTCGGCGCGCTCGTCTCCGTGGCGACTGTGCCGATGATCAGCGTGCCTGCGCCCGTCCCGTCGACACCGATCTCGTACTCACCGGTACCCGGTGCCGTCCACGCGAACGAGACGGCGGTCCCGTCGGCGGGGACGATGACCGTCTTCGTGGCGACCCCCTCGCCGTCGACGGTGAGTTCGACCTCGTGGCTGCCGGCGGCGTCGCCGGCGTTGTCGAGTTGTGCCGTGACGGTCGCAGCCTCGCCCTCGCCGACAGTCGCGGCGTCGAGCGAGACGCTGGCGACGCTCGTCTCTGGTTCCTCGACCACGGTCAGCGTACCCAGACTGGTATCGTTGACGGCGATTTCGTACTCGCCGGTGCCCGGTGCCGTCCAGTTGTACTGGACTGTCTGCTCGGTGTTGCCCTCGACGTCGACAGTCCGTGATTCGACGACTTCGCCGTCGACATCGGTGCGTCGACGTCCGTTCCGACGCGGTCGTACGGTAGCGTCGCGTCGGTCAGGGAGATGTCGGCCGGGGTCACGACGTCTATGGTCTCGGTGGTAGAGGTGTCACCGACGGTGGCGGTGAGTTCGACGGTGCCGGTGTCGGTGGTTTCGAGTGTGCCATCGCTGACCGAGAGGAATGACTCGTTGACGCTGTAGTCGGCCGTCTCCGTGACGGGGACGGACCGGCCGTCAGTGAGCGCGGCCGAGGCGGTCACGTCGGCCGGCTGGCCGGTGATGACCTGGTCGGGCACGGACAGCGAGATGGAGTCGACCTGCCACTGGAGGACCGGATAGTTATCGGTCATCGTCCAGGCGAACTCCGTATCCAGTGCGTCCATGTTCTCACCGGCGGCAGATCCGGTCATCTCCTCGGTTGTCAGGCCGGTGAACTGGCGGTCCGTGTTGCTGTATCCCACTGCGGGGTCGTCGACCCCCGCTGTCTCAACATTCCAGTACGCATCACTCACGTAATTACCACCGATACCGACCACGCCGCCGACATCTTCGGAGCCGCTGACTGGTCCACTCGCGTAGGACTTCGTCAGGCTCCCGGTCCGGCCAATCTCTCCGACGAGTCCGCCGACGGTAGTCCTGCCACTAACTGAGCCCGTCGCGTAACTGTTTCGAACGCTCGGACCCGATGACGCCATTTCCCCGATGAGGCCGCCAACAGTGAAACTACCGCTGACAGCACCGGTCGCGTATGACCGCAGAACTGCCCCTCTCGTCTTCCCGACGAGACCACCGATTTTACCTTCTCCTTCGACGTTGGCTGTGGCGAAGGACTCGGTTATGAGACTTTCTTCGAGCGTGTTCCCTGCGATACCACCGATTTTACTCGTCCCGCTGACTTCCCCCGAGACGCCAATGCCGACAGCTTTCCCGCCCAAAGTACCGGCGAGGCCACCGACTCGTTGGTCACCACTAACTGTTGCGTCCGTCAACCGGACGTCTCTGGCGGTCGCACTTTCTTCGATTTCGGCAAACAAACCGACTGAACTGGTCCCATCACGTCGTATCGATAGCCCACTAATCGTGTGGTTTTGCCCATCGAAGGTGCCAGTGAAATCGGCTCGTGAGTCCCCGATCGGGTCGAACCCCTGCCCGCCGTTCCACGAGCGCGTCCCGCTGGCGTCGATGTCCTCGACGAGGACGTAGTGGGCGTCCAAATCCTCGTTCATTGCCTGTAATTCCGTCGCGTTCGTGATCTCGTAGGGGTCCTCGGCCGTGCCGCTGCCGGCCATCCCCGCCAGAATCGACGCCTGTTCACTCTGTTCGGGACTGATCAGTGTCGCTCCGCTTGCGCCACCCACAACGCTCCCGATGATCAAAACAGCCAGTACGACTGCGCCGGTGGCTTCGATGCCTCGCCCCCCAAACACCATACTGCCGGTGGAAACACGTCAGGATTATATTCGTTTCGATAGACATTTCCCGCCGCGTCGAGCGGGGCGGGTCAGCCGCCGGCCTCGCTGCCGTCGTCGCCGACAGCGTCTGAGGCGCTGTCACCGGCCCGCGTCCGGGCCGTCGGCTCCTCGCTGTTTCCGGGACGTGACCGGTGTTCGGCTGGTCGGTCCCCGAGGGGTCGACTCTCCGGGTCGCGTAACACCTAACCGCCGGCCGTCCCAGGTCCGGGTATGAGCGATTCCTCGTTGCGCGGGCCGGCACAGACCGCCGTCCAGCAGTGCATGGACCTGGGTGCCAACGAGTCCTGTGCGGTGATCACGGACGACGAGCGCCAGGCCATCGGCGAGGCGCTGTACGGTGTGGCGGCCGAGACGTCCGACGACGCGGCGCTCGTGCGCTACCCGCCAGGCGACCAGCACGGCGAAGAACCGCCCGCGCCGGTCGCGGCCGCGATGGCCGGCGCCGACGTAGTGCTGGCACCGACGACCAAGAGCCTGAGCCACACCGAAGCGCGGACGGCCGCCAACGAGGCGGGTGCTCGCGTCGCCACGCTGCCGGGGATCACCGACGGTGTCTTCCTGATGGGACTGGACGCCGACTACGAGTCGATCCGCGCCGAGTGTGAGCGCCTGGTCGACCAGGTCGAGGGCGCCGACCAGATCAGAGTGACGACGGACCTGGGTACAGACATCACGTTCGAACCCGGCGCCCGCGAGTGGCTCCTCGACACGGGCATCGTCCACGAACCCGGCGAGATGTCGAACCTCCCCGCGGGCGAGATATTCGTCAGTCCCGAAGACGCCGACGGGCGGTTCGTCGTCGACGGGACGATGATGCCCCACGGGAAACTGGAAGGGCAGACACTCGAGTTCGAGGTCGAGGACGGGCAGGTCACGCACATCTCCGACGACGAGGTGCGTACGGACGTCGAGGAGGCCGCAGACGAGGTCGGCGACGCCGCCTACAACCTCGCCGAACTCGGCATCGGGGCCAACCTCGCCGTCGAGGACCTCGTGGGGTCGGTCCTGCTCGACGAGAAGGCCGCCGGCACGGTCCACATCGCCATCGGTGACGACCACGGCATCGGCGGCGACACCCACGCCCCGATCCACCTCGACGGCATCATCACTGCGCCGACCGTCTACGCGGACGGCGAGGAAGTGACACTCCCCCGGCCGGAGTGAGCGGCCTCCCGTGGGCGCGGTCGCTCAGCGTCGCTCGCGCAGTTCGGCCCGCAGGTCGGCCAGGTCCATCTCTTTCATCGCGAGCACGACGAGCAGGTGATAGACGATGTCGGCCGACTCGTGGGCGATCGCCTCGCGGTCGTCGTCTTTGACCGCCAGCAGGAGTTCGGTCGTCTCCTCGCCGAGTTTCTCCAGGACGGCGTTCTCGCCTTTCTCGTGGTCGAACAGCGAAGCCGTGTAGGAGTCCGCCGGGAGGTTCTCCTTGCGGTCCTCGATGACCGCGAACAGTTCGTCGAGGACGTCGTCGCTCATACCCGAGGGGACGCTCCCGACACCGTAAGTCCCACTGATCCGGCAGCGACGCGTCACACCTGTCGCCCGTTCGTCGACGACGTCCGTGGCCTGTCGAGGCGAGTTAGTGGTGCCTCGGTCCACGTATCACCGTCAAATTGGGTGCCTCGACACTCATATCTCGGCGTCCATCCATAGCCCGCAGTTTTCCACTCGGACACGAATCAAGTAACAGTCTCGTCGCCCGTCCGGCACGCAGAAACCGTTTCGCTCCCGGATCAGAGAAAGGCGTGTTGATCTGTTCGTGTCCGAGTGGATTGTCTTCGTCCGGCAGATCAACAGTAGTGGATCCCGCGGTCATCTCCCGCTCGATTTTCGAGATGTGCGTCGACTGTCTTCACCACGTCACCGATATCGCGCCCCGCCTGTTGGACGTAGATGATGCCAGCGTGGTCGAGTCCCGATTCCTTGACCAGC
>PXQN01000062.1 GCA_003021305.1 Halobacteriales archaeon QH_10_67_22
CCCGCGCCTGGCGGTGGGAATGTCGCGTGGCAGGAGGACGGCCGGTCATCCCGCGCGTCGTGCGCCCGGTGTGGCCGTGTGGGAGCCACGCAGTGTACCCTCGGTGGTCCGCACTCTAGTAGTTCACGCACGCGAACGCGGGGACGGGTAGTGGAGACGACAGCCGGTGGGAGTGTCGGGACGGAGACAGCGGTCGGAGGCGTCATACGGTCGTGCGTAATTCTTTTGATTCCCACGAAACAGAAGACTGTCTCCGTGGTCCGAAACGCCGATCTTCATCGACACTACCGAAATTGGGTACGCACGACCGTATCACAGGGGCGTGGCTGGGGACCGTCGTCCGGAGCCGAAAAGCCGCTCGGCGGCGACTCAGATCTCGTCTAAGTGCTCGACGCCCTCTTTCGAGACGTTGGCCTTCGTGATCTCGTCGACCTGGTTCATCCAGACGTCGTCGGGGCTGTCGGCGTCCCACTCGTTCATGTCCACGTCCGGCGGCGACTCCTTCCAGGCCCAGCCCTCGTAGATGTGGACCTTCGTCGTGCCCTTCTCCCGGAGCCGGAGTGGCTCCGTGTCGGCGTCGCTCTCACTGGGCGCCGGCTCGAGCCGTCGGGCCGCTTTCAGTGCTGCCTGGCGCGGTGTGCTTCCCGAGAAGACGCTCTCTTCCGATCCATCCTCCGTCCTGAGCGCGAAATTGCGCTTGTCGCTGTCTGGTGCCATGGTTTCGGCCGCTCCATGCCAACCCAGCACATGATCCATTATAAATATACCCCCGATCTGGGCGCGTTCTGGCGATTCGTTTATAAACAGTGACGCGGCGAGGCGCCGAACGCGGCGGAGTGACGGGGGAAGTCGGGGTGAGAGGTGCAGGCTGTGACCGCGCGCGCGGTCCGTCGTGCGGTCCCACCGGTTCGGGATGACGCGGACGCGTGCGCCCATCAGCGTGGCGGGGCGAGGTATCCGAGCACCCGGAGAGACCGCCAGCGAGGTCGAGCGGTAAGCACGGTAGACTTAAGTGTATCCTGTGGCGAAGGGCCGATAGGATAGCGCGATGGTGCGAAAGAAGAAGCTCAGTCCGAGTGGCGCCAAAGACGAGGACGGCGAGTACCACAACGTGCACATCAACCTTCACGAGGACGAACTCGCCGTTGCCGGGATGGAGATCGGCGACGAGGTGTTCGTGCGCGTCAGGGACAACAAGATCATCATTCAGCAGGCCGACCCCGACGACGTGGAACACGAGTTCTGACCCTGGTGGCGCCCGCGCACTCGTGGCTGACAATCCCGCCGCGCCCGAGCGCGGGACCACCAGCACCGCACCCGACCGCTCACCGATGAACGCATACGATATCGTCAAACCCGCACTGTTCTCGCTGCCGGCAGAGACGGCCCACGGACTCGTCCACTCGCTTCTGGGCGTCGCCGGCGAGACGCCCCTGGCCCGGGCGCTGGCCGACCGCTACGTCGTCGACGACGACCGCCTGGCGGTCGAGGCCTTCGACTGTCCGTTCGACAACCCGGTCGGGGTCGCCGCCGGGTTCGACAAGAACGCCGAGGTGGTCCCCGCGCTGGCGACACTGGGCTTTGGCTCGGTCGAGGTCGGCGGCGTCACCGCTCGACCCCAGACCGGGAACCCCCGACCGCGCGTGTTCCGGCTGCGCGAGGACCGCGCGCTCGTCAACCGGATGGGGTTGAACAACGACGGCGCCGCCGTCGTCGGCGAACGCCTGCGCCGGCTCGACGCGCCGGGCCCCGTCGGCGTCAACGTCGCCAAGTCCGAACACGTCAGCGGCGCCGACGCACCCGCCGACTACCGGGAGACCTACGAGCAAGTCGCCGACGGGGGTGACTTTTTCGTCGTCAACGTCTCCTGTCCCAACTCACAGGGGTTCGAGGAGCTCCAGAACCGCGACCGGATGGCGGCGGTCCTGACGGAACTGCAGGACGCGGGGGCCGCGCCACTGCTGGTCAAGCTCTCGCCGGACCTGCCCGAGCCCGCGCTGGCCGACGCCGTCGACCTCGTCGAGGAACTCGGGCTGGACGGCGTGGTCGCGACCAACACCTCGACCGAGCGCCCGGAGAGCCTGAAGAGCCCCAACCGCGTCGAGACCGGCGGGCTCTCGGGCGAGCCCGTCACCGACAGGGCGACCGAGACGGTCCGGTACGTCGCGGGCCGCGTCGACGTGCCCGTCGTCGGCGTCGGGGGCGTCGCGACGGCCGAGGACGCATACGAGAAGATCCGCGCCGGGGCGAGTCTGGTCCAGCTGTACACCGCCCTGGTCTACCGCGGCCCGCCGCTCGCACGCGATATCAACCGTGGCCTGCTCGACCTGCTGGAGCGTGACGGTTTCGACTCGGTCGAAGACGCCGTCGGCGCGGACCTCTAAAACGGGACTGCGCTGGGAACTTAGAACGAGACGTCAGTTTCGATGTCTTCGGCGGCCTCTTCGAGGCCGTCCTCGTGGACGCCGTCGGTGAACTGGCCGGACAGGTCGGCGTCGGTCAGCAGTTCGTCGAACTCCCGCTGGAACCGGTGGTTGGCGGCGCGGGCGGCGTCCTGTGCGGCGACCACCCGCCGGTAGTGTGCGACCGTGTCGGCGTCGACTCCGAGCTCCGTCGCCAGCGTCGCGTCGTCTGCCTCGCGGCGGCGCCGCAGGACGGACACGTCGAACGGGGCGTCCGTGTCCGCGTCGCCGACCAGGTGCAGGTCGAGACGGGCCCGGAACACCGTCGACGGGTCGAGGTCGAGTCGCTCGGCAGTCTCCGCGTCGGTCGCCCCTTCGTAGAACGCCCGCACGAGCGCCACGTAGGTTTCGGTGGCGAGGTCTGTGTCGAACGGCCCGTGCGCGCGCAAGCGGTCGACGACCGTCCGAAGCTCGTCCGCGACGTCCTCGTCGTCGGTCCCCGCCAGCGACCCCCGCGTCTCGGCCTGTGTCTCCGTGACCGTCCCCTCCTCCGAGACGGACATGAAGATGTCGCGAAGCTCCTCCGTTTTCTCGTCCATCGACACACACTCCGGGCCCACGACCGTTTAAACCTGTCGCCCTCGAAACAGTTCAGTGAGCCGTGCGAACCCGTGACAACACTTAACCCCGTCTCGGACCCTCCTCTAGTATGGCGGTTCTGGCACAGACCGGCGAGGTGACGCGCCCGACGTTCTGGGGGATCGGCCCCCTCGGGGAGGCCGCGTTCTACTACCTCGCGGCCGTCGCCATCCTCGTCTTCCTGCTCGGTTCGTTCGACAGGGTGCGCCGCTACACCCGCGGGCGCCCGGACCCACAGGACAGACTCGCGGACCTGCCGGGCCGCGTCCTCGCCGCCGCGCGCAACACCCTGACCAACGCCTCGCTGCGCGACCGCGACCCGGTCGCCGGCGTCGCACACGCACTCGTCGTCTGGGGATTCCTCACGCTCCTCATCGCGACGACCATCCTCGGTATCGACATGGATCTGTACCGGCCGCTGACCGGCGGGTCGTTTTTCGTCGGCGACTTCTATCTCTCGTGGGGTTGTTGTTCGTCGTCGGCCTCGGAGTCGTCCTCTACCGGCGCTACGTCGTCCGCGACGAGCGGCTGTGGGGCCGCCACACCAGCGCCGAGGACGACCTGTTCGTCCTGGCGCTGTTTGGCCTGGGCGTCGGCGGGTATCTCACCGAGGGCGTCCGGATCCTCGGGCAGAACTACCCCGAGTTCGAGACGGTGAGTTTCGTCGGCTGGGCGGTCGCACTGGTCCTCGACGGCGCGGGGATGACGCCGGAACTGGCCGTCGCGGCCTACCCCGTCGTCTGGTGGGCTCACGCGATCCTTGCGCTGGCCTTCATCGCGGCCATCCCGCTGGGCAAACCGTTCCACATGCTCGCGTCGTTCGCGAACGTCGTCGCGGCCGACGACGACGCCGGGCGGCGACTGCCGGGCGTCCCGGCGGACGTCTCGGCGACCAGCGCCGACTCCATCGACGATTTCACCTGGAAGGAACTGCTCGACCAGGACGCCTGCACCAAGTGTGGACGCTGTTCGTCGGTCTGTCCGGCCAAGGCCGCCGGCCGGCCCCTGGACCCGCGGGACGTCATCCTCGACCTGAAGTCGTATCGGGAGGCTCGCGACGCTGGCGGGGAGGCAGTCGACGTCGTCGCCGACGGCGGGGAGAGCGTCGTCGACGCCGAGACCATGGAGTCGTGTCTCTCCTGTCTGGCCTGCATGGACGCCTGTCCCGTCGACATCGAGCACCTGACGTCGTTCACCCGGCTCAACCGCCAGCTCGTCGACCAGGGCGACGTCGACGGGAACGTCCAGGACGTCTTCGAGAACGTGGCCCGGCAGGGCAACACCTTCGGCCAGTCCCAGCGCGACCGCGGCGAGTGGACCGACGCCCTGGAGTTCGAGGTGGCCGACGCCCGCGAGACCGAGGTCGAATATCTCTGGTACGTCGGCGACTACCCCAGTTACGACGACCGCAACAGGCGGGTCGCGCGGTCGCTGGCGCGGCTGTTCGAGCGCGCGAACGTCGAGTACGGCATCCTCTACGAGGACGAGGT
>PXQN01000063.1 GCA_003021305.1 Halobacteriales archaeon QH_10_67_22
GGTCGACGCCGACCTCGACGAACCCCTCAACCAGGAAATCCGCGAGCGCACAGTCACAGACTGTCTGTCCCGCCAGCGGCCAGAGGTCGCTCACGTTCACCTGCCGGTCGTCGTGTGACCACTGTCGACCCGCCACCGCGTTGCACGGGGACTGATAGTGATTATTGTAGGTCTGTTCCGGATCGACCGCACGACTGCGTGCGGTCGTACCGGTAAATCGCTACAATAATCACTATGAATCGGGTCACCGATACCAGCATTCTTTGCCGGTATCCTGGAGGCACTTGTTCAGTCAGTTCTGTCCGGTCGAGTCCATCGGTGAGTGCCGGGGAGCGGACTGGTCGGGGCGCGACGAGCACGTTTAAGACGCACGGTCCGCTTCCCTCGGGTATGAACACACGGGACCTGTCGTCCCACACCGTCTATCGGGCGGGGCGAGGCGTCGAGGAAGTCGCTCGCGACCTCGGACTCGACCCGGCGGACCTGGTCAAACTCTCCTCGAACGAGAACCCCTTCGGACCGAGTCCGGAGGCGGTCGCGGCCATTCGCGAGCACGCCGACCGCGTCTCCAGGTACCCCAAGACCGCACACACCGACCTGCGGGCGAAGATCGCCGACCGGCTGGGCGTGACCGCCGAACAGGTCTGGCTCTCGCCCAGCGGGGACGTGGGACTGGACTACCTCGCGCGGGCGGTCATCGGTGCCGGCCAGCGCGTGCTCGTCCCCCGGCCGGGATTCGCCTACTACGCGATGAGCGCGCGCTACCACCACGGCGCAGTCGACAAGTACCACCTCGACCCGGCCGACGACTTCGCACAGCCCCCCGAGCGAGTGCTGGACGCCTACGACGGCCACCGTGTGGTCTACGTGACGAGTCCGCACAACCCGACGGGCTCTGAGATGGCACTCGACGACGTTCGCACTGTCGCCGAAGCTACCGACGAGGAGACACTGGTCGTGCTCGACGAGGCCTACCACCAGTTCTCGGAGGCTCCGACCGGCCTGGACCTGGTCGGGGAGCGCGACGACGTCGCACTCCTGCGGACGTTCTCGAAGGCCTACGGACTCGCGGGGATGCGCCTGGGATTCGCCGTCGTTCCCGAGGAGTGGGCCGACGCCTACGCCCGCGTGAACACGCCGTTCGGCGTGACGGAGTTGACCTGTCGGGCCGGCCTGGCCGCCCTGGACGACGAGGAACACGTCGACAAGACCATCGAAACGGCACGCTGGGCCCGCGAGTACGTGCACGAACATATCGATGCCAGCGTCCGGGACAGCGGGGGGAACTTCGTCCTGGTCGACGTGGGCGACGCGAGCGCGGTCATCGACGCCTGCCAGCGCGAGGGCGTCATCCTCCGTGACTGTACGAGTTTCGGGCTCCCCGAGCGCGTCCGGATCACCTGCGGGACCAGAGATGAGACGAAACGTGCCGTCGACACCCTCAACGAAGTCCTCGCGGAGGTGGACTCGTGCGCGTCGCAGTGACCGGCACGCCGGGGACGGGCAAGACGACCGCGACCGACCGCCTCGACGTGGACCTGGACGTGGTCCACCTCAACGACGTCATCTCCGAGGCCGAACTCACGACCGGGTACGACGACGAGCGCGGGTCGGCGGTCGCCGACATGGACGCGGTCGCCGACTATCTCGACGGCCGGGAGGACGTCGTCTTCGAGTCCCACCTCGCCCACCAGTTCGACGCCGACCGGGTCGCCGTCCTCCGGTGTCACCCCGACGAGCTCGTCGCTCGCCTGCGCGACCGTGGCGAACCCGAGGCCACGGTCGACGAGAACGCCGAGTCGGAGGCCCTGGACGTGATACTGACCGAGGCGGTGGGCCGCCACGACGAGGACAGCGTCTACGAGATAGACGCGACAGACCGCACGCCGGCCGAAACCGCCGCGGCCATCGAGGCGGTCGTCGCCGGCGAGCGAGAGCCCGCCGCAGGTACCGTCTCGTTCGTCGACTATCTGCACTGAACCCGTGACACTCGACAGACTCAGGCCGGCCGTCGAGGGCGCGGTCGAACCGTCGGTCCGACTCGCGCGACGACTGGGGCTCTCGCCGAACGCGGTGAGCGTCCTCGCGTTCGCGGTCGCAGTCGGCGGCGGCGCGAGTTTCGTCGTCGCGCCACGCCGTAACCTCCCGCTGGTCTACCTCGTCGGCGCGGCCTGTGTGGCGCTGAACGGCTGGTTCGACGTCGTCGACGGCGAACTCGCCCGGGCGACGGGCGGGGGGAGCCCCGCCGGCGACCTGCTCGACCACGTCCTCGACAGGTACGCCGACATCGTCATCGTGGCCGGCCTGGCGGCCGGACTCCAGCGGTACGCGCTCGGGTTCGCCGCCGTCACCGGCGTCGTGATGACCTCGTACCTGGGCACCCAGGCCCAGGCGGTCGGACTCGACAGGGTGTACGGCGGGCTCGTCGGCCGGGCCGACAGACTCGCGCTGGTCATCGTCGTCGGAATCGTCTCCGCGTTCGTCACCACCCCCGTCGCCGGACTGACGGTCGTCGGCTGGTTGCTGGTCTGTTTCGCAGTGGTCGGTCACGTCACCGCGCTCCAGCGGTTCTACTACGCCTACCGCGCGCTCTAAGCGAGTGGGTCCGGGCGCGATGGGTCGGGCGCATCACTTTTATCAGCGGGCACGGCTAACCTCTGCTATGGTTCAGTGTGAGATGTGCGGGACGGAGACAGGGTCCCCCAACCGCGTGAAGATCGAGGGCGCGGAACTGGACGTCTGTGACGAGTGTACGGAGTTCGGCACGGAGGTGACGCAGGCCGATTCGTCCAGCACGTCGACGAAGTACTCGACGGGGTCGTCTTCGTCGGGGAGTTCGGGGTCGGGGTCGTCGTCCTCGACGGGAACGACGTCGTCGAGTTCCTCCGGGTCGTCACGCCGGTCGGACATGTTCGACGAGATGGACGAACTCGCACAGGACTACGACGAGCGCGTCCGGTCGGGACGGGAATCCCGGGGTCTCAGCCAGGCCGAACTCGCGAACACGCTCAACGAGAAGGCGAGTCTCATCAGGAAGATCGAACGCGGTGACACGCTGCCCAGCGACGAGGTCCAGGCCAAACTCGAGAAGGCTCTCGACGTCGACCTCTCGGCGGGCGGGTCGACCGGGGACACGGAGTGGGAGAGCGACAGTTCGACCGGGGAGTACACGCTCGGGGACGTCGTCGAACGGAAGGACTAAAGCTCGCGGGGCACGTGGTCCGTGTCGAGTTCGTCGGCCAGTTCCTCGATCTCGTCTTCGATCGCCTCGATCTCCGCCTCGAGCCGGGCGAACTCCTCGCTCTCTCTGAGTTCGGCTTCAGTCTTCTCCACTTCGAGGACGTTGCGCTTGAGTTTCTTGGCGGTGAGTTCGCGCATGCGCTCGTCGTACGTGTGGACTTTCATCAGGCGGTCGACGACCGTGAGAAGTTCGTCCCGCGTGACCGGCTTGACGATGTAGTCGTCACAGCCCATGTCGATGATGTCGAAATCGGGGTCGACGGCGGTCACCATCGCGACCCGACACTCCAGCCCCCGGCCTTCCATCTCGGCGAGGACCTCGTTGCCCGAGACGACCGGCATCCGGCGGTCCAGGACGATGACGTCGATGTCCGGGGACAGCATCTCGACCGCTTCGACCCCTCCGTAGGCCGTCCTGACCTCGTAGGTCTCCGCGAGATAATCGGTGTAGAGTTCGGCCAGGTGGTCCTCGTCCTCTACGACCAGCACCGTCCCAGGCTCGTCGGTCCCCGAGGGCACAATGTTGTGTGGCTAGTCGCCAACCGTCTTAACGTTCACCCTCGCTCGGACCCCAACGGAAAACTCCCATCTTTTATTTCGCTGCCGGTCGCTCTCTCAGGTGTGTTCGTCCTAGTCAATCTCAAGGCATACCCGTGTGACCCGGTCGAGGTCGCCAGCGCCGCCCGCGACGTAAGCGACGAAACCGGCGTCCGTATCGCTATCGCGCCACAGGCCGCCCACCTCTCGGCGGTCGCCGACACCGGCGTCGAAACCTGGGCCCAGCATATTAGCCCCAACGACTACGGCAGCCACACCGGCAGCACGCTCGCCGAAGCCGCCGCCGAAGCAGGGGCCGTCGGCACACTGCTCAACCACTCCGAGAACCGGCTGAAACTCGCGGACATCGACGCGAGTCTCGACGCCGCCGAGCGGGCCGGCCTCGAGACGGTCACGTGTGGCAACAACCCCGACCAGATCGCCGCCGTCACGTCGCTCGGTCCCGACGCCGTCGCCGTCGAACCGCCCGAACTCATCGGTACCGGCACGCCGGTCAGCAAGGCCGACCCCGACATCGTTACCGACACCGTCGAGGCCGCCGCAGCCATCGACGACAGCGTCGACGTGTTCTGTGGCGCCGGTATCTCCACCGGCGAGGACCTCTCGTCCGCACAGGACCTCGGGGCGACCGGTGTCTTGCTCGCCAGTGGCGTCGCGAAAGCCGACGACCCGCGGGCCGCACTCGAAGACCTCGTCGCACCGCTGGTTTGATACGGTCGTGCGTAATTCTTTTTATACCGATGCACCGGCACGATTGCACGCACTCCTGTGGTCGATACGCAACGGGTGTACCCAAATCAGTTCATAGTGATTATTGTCGGTCTATTCCGGATCGACCGCACGCAATCGTGCGGTCGTACCGGTAAATCGCTACAATAATCACTATCAGTCCTCCGTCGAGAGGGCGGTTTCGACCTGTTCGACGAACGCCCTGACGCTGTCGAGTCCGGTTTCCTCGCGGAGGAGGTCGTCGACGCGGTAGTCGTACCGGCCGCGACCGACGTGTTCGACGAGGCCGCGCACCCGCAGGCGTCGGTTGCGGGCGTATGCCGCGGTCCGGTCTTCGGTGCCGCCAGCGGCGAACAGGGCGTCCATCGGCGTCCCCGGGCCGTGGTCACGGTAGTACCGGAGCATCCCGCGGGTTTTCGGCTCGAGGTCGCTGACGACGTCGGCGAGCTGTCCGGCGACCGCCGCCCCGTCTTCGACGTCTATCGACTGTCCGGTCGTGGTCCCGCGCTCGAAAGCGTCCGTCGCACGGTCGCCCAGTGGGTTCTCGTCGAGTCCGCTGAATCCGCTGGTCAGTGTGGCAGTCGCAGTCCCGCCGTCCGGTGCGCTCCTGGCGTTCCCGCCAGACGCGTCGAGCCCAGCGCCCCCAGCCTCCCCGGAGTCGTCGAACGCCCCGGCCATGCCGAACAGGTCGTCGCCGGTGGCGTCTGCGTCTCCCTCGTCAGCGTCGGTGGCCCCGAACTCGCCCTCTCCGGGCCAGGTCAGTGCCCCGTCGTCGTTTCCGTTCTCCCGTCGCTTCGGTGCCGAGACGTCTTCGTCGACGCCCTGTCGACGGTCGGCCATTCGTTCCCGTTCTGTCCGGCCGGGGTTGGGTCCCCCGACCTGTTCGATCATCGCCTGCGTGAACTGGTCGGCCATGCGGCGCATGTCCCGGGCGTCCTGGAGTTCGGCCTCCAGTTCCGCGATCCGGGAGTTCTTGTCGTCGAGTTCCTCCCGGAGCTGTACGATGCGGTCCTCGGTCTCGCGTTTCTGCTCGCTTATTGTCTCCAGTTCCGAGACCAGGTCGTCGCTGACGGATTTCAGATCGGGGCGCTCGAAGTCGTCGAGGCCGGGCGTCGCGCCGGCGTCGAAGGTGGTCTTGCGCTGGAACTGGACCCGCTGGACCCGCTCGGACCAGTCGGTCATCAGGAACGCCTCGCCGTCGTTCAGGTCCTCGACTGCCGAGGCGTAGTCGGCGTCGAGGATGCGACTCACCACCTTGGTGTCGTTGTTCCAGGTGAGCCGGTGCCAGACCAGCCAGTCACACTGCGTGATGAAATCCTTCTTGACGTCGGCCGGCCGCTGGCTGATGCCCACGACGCCCAGGCCGTGCTTGCGTCCGCGCTTGCTGATCTTGATGAGCATCTTCCCGCACTCGTCGACGCTGCCCTGCTGTGGGATGTACTCGTGGACCTCCTCGACGAGCAGGAGGAACGGCTGTTTGAGTTTCTTGGCCTTGGCGAACAGTTGCTTGGCGACCTCGGTCAGCAGTTCGCTGGCCGCGGCCTCGTCCAGAAACGAGGAGACGTCGAGGATGATGGGGACGTTTTTCTCCAGGGCGAGCGTGGCGAGTTTTTCGGCGTGGTCGACGGTGACCTGGATGTCACACTCCTCGTCGGCGCCGGCGTGGAGGATCTCGTACTCCTCCTTGAGGCCGTAGTACTCCCCGTCGATGTCGACGATGAGGAGCCCGAAGCCGTTGTCCAGCAGTTTCTCCGCGACGACGCTCGCGGTGTTGGACTTGCCCGACCCCGACTTCCCGGTGACGAACCCGCGGCCGGTGAGCAACTCGACCACCGGGAGGTCCACGGCGGTCCCCGGTCGACCGCTGCCACAGGGGCCCTCGCTGACCTCCGCGACGGTGATCGACTCTGTCTCAGTCATACGGTCCCGTACCACGGGATCCGGCATAAGGCCCCGTCAGACTACCGTCTGACGCAGTTCGGCCGCGCGTCGTCCGACTCCCGACCCGCGCCTGATGGTCAGCGATTTAACTGATGCCCACGAACGGTCACGTGCGTGCCTTCGATGGCCGGCCCAGTGGTATGACGCGATACGAAACCGTCGTCGAAGACGACACCGTCTACGTCGGAGCGCCCGACGGCCGCCTCGAAGTGGGCGACCTCGAGGTGGTGCTGTCGGCAGTTGGGGGTCCGTCCTGGACGATCACCTACAGTGACGAGGCCGTCGAGCAGTACCCCGAGATGGACACCTCCGACCAGGGGTTGACCGTCGACGTCGTCGACATGATGCACACGATGACGTTCGGCGAGCGGTTCGTCGAGACCATGGCCGCCCATCCCGCCGAGACGCCACCCGAGGACGACCTCTCCCCGCGCATGGGACTGTTCGTCGGCAAACTCCTGGAGAACCTGGAGAACGGCGTCGACTGACCGCGCCCGCGGGGGTCAGGTGAACTCCCCCAGTGTCGTCTGTATCCACCCATCCCGGTCGTCGGCCCGCTCACCCGACCGCTCGACCGGTCGGTCACTGCCGGAACTCGCCCCGTCGAACCCGCTCAGACTCGCCTGGTCACCCTCGGTGAACGAGAGGTTCGAGACGCGGACGCCCAGTTTCCGGACCTCGGCGTCCTCGAACTCCTCCAGGAGGTCGAGCGCCGTCTCCGCGACGAGGTCTCCGTCCTCGACCGGTCCGGGCAGCGACCTGGCGCGGGTGTGGACGTCGAACGGCGGCGTGACGACTTTGATCCCGATAGTCCGGTAGAGCGCCCCCTTCCGTCGGGCCCGCTCGGCCACGTCCGCCGCGAGGTTCCGGACCCGGTCGCGCTTGGTCGCCGTGTCGGTCGTCGCCTCGGTGAACGCCGACTCACGGGAGAGGCTCTTGGGGTCGCCGACCGGTTCGACCTCCCGGGGGTCTTCCCCCCGGGCGAACCGCCGGATGGTCAGCCCCCGCTCGCCGAACCGGTCTGCCAGTATCTCGGGGTCGGCAGCCGCCAGGTCCCCGGCCGTCTCGACGTCCATCGCGCGCAACTCCCGGGCGGTGACCGGGCCGACGTTGTGGACCGCCTCCACCGGCAGGTCGGCGAAAAAGGTTCGGACTTCGCCGGGTTCGACGACGACGAGGCCGTCCGGTTTGTCCGCATCGCTGGCGACTTTCGCGGCGCTCATCGTCGGCGCGACGCCGACGCTCGCGACGACGCCGACCGCCTGTTCGACCGTCGCTTTCAGGTCGCGAGCGAACGCCCGCACTGTCGGTCGGTCCTCGCCCTCGCTCTCCCCCGACCAGCACACCCTGTCGGTCACGTCGAGATACGCCTCGTCGACGCTCACCTCCCGGACGACGTCCGCGCGGTCGTGGAGGATCTCTTTGACCTCCCGACCGACCGACTCGTAGTACTCCAGGTCGACCGGCCGGTAGTAGCCGGCCTCGTCGACGTCGAAGTCGGGGTCCGCGGCCGCGTCGACTTTCCGCGGGAGTCTGTCGAGGGCCTCCTCGATACCCATGGCGCTCTCGACGCCGTACTCGCGGGCCTCGTAGCTGGCCGTCGCGACGGCGCCGTGTGTCTCGCCCGGTTCGTAGCCCATCCCGACGACGAGCGGTTCCCCCCGGAGGGCGGGCTCGCGGAGTCGCTCGCAGGCCGCGTAGAAACAGTCGATGTCCACGTGACAGACCACCTGTCGTCGGGTTCCGCTGTCGCCGAACGTCTCGAACTCGGGGGTCACGGTCGCATCAGCTCCGTACGTGTCGAAGTTCAGCCACTCTGTGGCTCCGTTCCGGTCGGTTCGGGCGTCGCTGTTCCGTTCGGTGGCGTCGCCGTCGGCGTAGTCGCGGGTGTCGGCGTCGGGGTCCCGCTCGGAGGTGTCCCTGTCGTCGGCGTCCCCGTCGCAGTCCCTCCCTCGGTGGGCGGCGGGGTCGCCGTCTCGGTCGCCCCGGGTGTCGGCGTGTCGGTCGGGACCGGGGTCGGCGTGGGAGTGGGCGTGGGCGACGGCGTCGGCGTCGGGTCCGGGCCTCGGCGGGCCAGGATGAGGCTCCGGTTCTGTTCGTTCTCCCAGACGACGTAGAGGCGGTCGTACCTGCTCTCGGGGACGCGACACGTCGTGCCGGGGACGAGTCGCGTCACGTTCTCGGCACAGGCCATCCCGGCCGACCCGTCGAAGTTGCCGAGGCGTCCCTGTCGCCCGGATTCGACGTAGACCGCCGCGGGGTCGAGTTCGTCACCGCCGTAGTGGCTGACGACGACGGCCGTTCCGTCGGCGTCGAAGGTGAAACTCGCGCGCGGGTCCACTCCAGGGTTCTGGCCCGTCTCCTCCGCGATGTTCGCCGCGACGACCGTCGCGAGCAACAGCGCCACGACGGCCATCAGTGCCAGCCGTCTCGTCTGGGCACGCTTCGTCGGACCGACCACTGTCACACCGGTGCTTTCCCGTCCTTGTAAATAGAACTACCGGGCATCCTCGCCGGTTTCGAGCGCGGTCGTCCGGGTCCGCGGAGAGCCGCGCTCGCTGTTCAGCCAGCCTGCAGCAGGAGTGACTCACCCGTTCTTCCCGAAGCACACTGACCATGTATCGACATGTGAACACTACACACACTCAATCGTTGCCCACAGTGGGGGGTTCTCACCGGGCTTCGACGAGTGGAAGGGCTTTAGCCCGGCGGGGCGTGAAATGTGGGTATGGCCGACAATCGCGTCGTTCAGGGGCGGATGGTCACGCCGAAGAAACTGGCGGAACTCGTCGAGGGCGAGTCGGTGATGGACGCCGAAGCGATCAGCGACGCCGACCGCGAGTGCCCGGACTGTGGCGGGGACGTCCTGGAAGTGGGGTACATGCCTTCCGTGACCGCGTTCGTGACCGGCTACAAGTGCCAGGACTGTGACTGGGCCGAGCGCGAGGAGTAGCCGAGTCGACGGGGCGGGACCGCTATCGGGCAGCAAAGACCGAAACCCCTTTAGGGAGATTGAGCCTACCGGGTAGCGAGGGGTCGTGGCCAAGTCCGGCATGGCGACTGACTCCAGAGGTAACGCGCCTGGGACGACACCACTGGTATACTGACCGGTCGGCTGATCACCGACCGTGTGATGACCCTCTGGAGTTCCGAGGCGCTTCCGGAGATATCAGTCGATCGGGGGTTCAAATCCCTCCGACCCCATCAGTTCTCACGCCGTTCACTCGCGAGCGGCGCGTGAATGCTGTCTCGACGGAAGAAATCCACTCGGCCAGCCAGGTCAGCCGAACTCGGTGACGACTTCGATACCGGTGGTGTCGAACTCGCTCATCGCGGCGAGTCTGGCTGGCACGTCGTCGAGGGCGACGGT
>PXQN01000064.1 GCA_003021305.1 Halobacteriales archaeon QH_10_67_22
CCCGAACGTCCCCCACGAGAGCGTCCCGGTCGGCGAGGACGAGAGCGACAACGTCGAGCGCTACCGCGAGGGGTTCGACGACCGCCGCGAGTTGCCCGACGAGGTCGTTCCCCACTACGACCTGGGCGAGCAGCTGGACATCCTGGACTTCGAGCGCGGCGCGAAAGTCTCCGGCGGTGGCTTCCAGTTCGTCAAGGGCGAGGGTGCCCGCCTGGAGTACGCTCTCGTCCAGTTCATGCTTGACGTCCACCGCGAGCAGGACTACGTCGACGTGTTCCCGCCGCTGCCGGTCAACAGCGCCTCGATGCGTGGCACCGGCCAGCTGCCTAAGTTCGCTGCCGACGCCTACCGCGTCGGCGCCCGCCAGGACGACGACTACGACGACGACGACCTGTGGCTCCTGCCGACCGCGGAGGTGCCGGTCACCAACATGTACCGCGACGAAATCCTGCTCGACGACGACCTCCCGGTCAAACACCAGGCGTTCTCGCCGAACTTCCGGCGCGAGGCCGGCGAACACGGCACCGAAACCCGCGGCTACGTCCGCGTCCACCAGTTCAACAAGGTCGAACTCGTCAACTTCGTCCGCCCCAAGGACAGCCACGACCGCCTCGAAGGCCTCCTCTCCGAGGCCGAGGCCGTCCTCCAGCGCCTGGAGTTGCCCTATCGCGTGCTGGACATGTGTACCGGCGACATGGGCTTTTCCCAGGCCAAGAAGTACGACATCGAGGTGTGGGCCCCCGGCGACGACATGCCCGACGGCCCCGAGGCGGGCGGGCGCTGGCTCGAAGTGTCCTCGGTGTCGAACTTCGAGGCGTTCCAGGCCCGGCGGGCCGGCCTCCGGTACCGGCCCGAGCGCCACGAGTCCGCCGAGTATCTCCACACGCTCAACGGGTCGGGCCTGGCGGTCCCTCGCGTGATGGTCGCGATGCTGGAGTACTACCAGAACGAGGACGGCACCGTCACCGTGCCCGAACCGCTCCGGCCCTACATGGACGGCCAGGAACGCATCGAGGGCCACGACCCCGTCGGCGAGGCCGCCGTCGGCGCCGGCGAGCGAGAGTAACGCGACCGCCGCCGGCCAACCGCTCGTCACGTCGAGATGACGTCGACGTCGAGCAGTCCCTGGACCGGTTCGGTCCGGAAATCGCCACCGTCACAGGTGACGAACGTCGCGCCCAGCTCGTGGGCGTGGGCGGCGATCAGCAGGTCCCGCATCTCCAGCGTCGCGTCCTGGTCGGCCAGCCTGGCCTCGACGCTCGCGGCCGTCAGACTCGCGCTCTCGGTGAACGGTTCGACCCCGTCCAGCGCCCGCCCGAGCCACGACCGGACCTCCCGACTGTTCGACCGCCGCTTTGCCGGCCTGAAGAACTCGAACACCACCAGTGAGGAGGTCACGAACCGGTCGCTGGCGTGTCGTCCGAGGTACGGCACGACCTCGTCTTTCGCCTCCGGGTCGCCCCACTTGGCCAGCACGCTCGTATCGAGCAGTCTCATTCTCCCCGTTTCGTGTCGAGCGAGTCCCTGACGGATATCCAGCGGAAGCCTCGCCCTTCAGGGCGGGGTTCAAGCGACAGCACAGCATCGCAACCCACGCGCTACGACTCGTCTGGATGTTCCACATTGTCGAGGCCAGCTTTGACTAATTCGATGTACGCTTCGGTGAGAGTTCGGTCGGTGTCTTCGGCCCACTCTTTCACCTGTCCGTGAAGTGACCACGGTATATCCACGTTCGGACGCATCAGTGACAAGACTTTAGGACTGCAAGACCATATCAATTAGTGTCGTGAGGCGAACCAACACGTTCGCGGTACGCCCGCTATCCGACGACGACGAGCGGCTACTGCGGGACTTGATGGACGCCTCTGCGAGCCTGTGGAACGAGTTGAACTACGAGCGCCGCCAGCAATTCTTCAACGGCGAAAGCGTGTGGGACACTGCCGACTATCGCAAGCAGTACGTCGATGTTACCGGCTCTGGAACCGCACAGCAGGTGATTCGGAAGAACAAATCGGCGTGGAACTCGTTTTTTGCCGCCCAAGACGAGTGGCACAACGGTGAACGTGATGAGCGCCCCTCTCCCCCCGGGTACTGGGGTAACGAAGATGATGGGCGCGAGCTACGCACATTCATCCGCAACGACCTCTACACGCTGGACACTGGCGAGCGGTCACGAATCGAGATACCAGTCGGGTCCGACCTGAAAAATAAATACGACCATACTGGCCGCCTTCGCCTTGAGCTGTGTGGCGCTCCGAAATGGGAGGGCGAACAGGGCCGATTGGAGATACAGTACGACGAGACAGACGACACGTTCAGGGCCTTTCAACCTGTTACCGTACCCGATTCTCGACAGGATTCACCACTGGCTTCAGAAGAAGCCGCACTGGACGTGGGCGCAAATAATCTCGTCGCCTGTACCACCACGACCGGCCAGCAGTACCTCTACGAAGGCCGGGACCTGTTCAAACGCTTCCGCGAGACGACAGAGAAGATTGCCCGGTTGCAGTCCAAACTCGAAGACGGAAGATACAGCAGTCACCGGATACGGCGGCTGTATCGCAAACGGACGCGGCGGCGCGACCACGCGCAGGATGCACTGGTTCGGGACCTGATAGAACGGCTCTATGCCGACGGTGTCGCCACGGTGTATGTGGGCGACCTCACGGATGTTCTCTCGACGCACTGGAGTGCCGAGGTGAACGCTAAGACCCACCAGTTTTGGGCGTTTCGGGCGTTCATTGAGCGCTTCTCGTACACCGCCGAGGAATACGGTATCACCATTGAGGTGAAGTCGGAAGCCGACACAACCCGAACGTGTCCGGCGTGTGGCGAACAGGACAACACCGACCGGGATAGCGACTTGTTCAGGTGTCCGTGCGGTCACGAAGCCCACGCCGATCTCTGTGCATCTCGCACGTTCCTCGAACAACAGGCTGGCGAAAGAGTCGGGTCGATGGCTCGGCCCGTGCGTCTCAAGTGGGACGACCACAACTGGTCGGAGCTACCAGACTCTCCCGAGAGGGCCAGTCCCAACGAGAAGCGCACAAACCGGAGTACCGGCGACGGGAAACTTGCCTCCGTGGGTGCGGCATAGCCAACATCCCCACCGGAGGAATCCTCGCCCTTTTAGGGCGGGGAGGAAGTCAACTCCCCGGACGACTCCGCAACCTCCTGTGCGAACTCTGTTCCCAGCCCCCCCGCCAGGTCCTCGACTGCTTCCTCGGTGGTCGGGCTCTCGGTCAGCCTGAGCACCACATCGCTGAAGCTCTCTCCCTCCCGTTTGGCCTCCCTGAGCCGGTCGTAGGCCTCGTCTTTCAGTGAGATCGTCGTCGTTCCCATGCATGCACGTATGACGTACCACGTGAAATGTCTGTCGTCGGTCGGGACAGGTCGTTCCTCCCCGTTCGGTTCGAGGCGCTCACTGCGTTCGCGCCTCGCTACTCCTCACGGGTCGTTCCTCCCCGTTCGGTTCGAGGCCTCCCTTCGGTCGGCCTCGCTACTCGAACCACACCTGCGCGAACCCGTCGAAGAAGTCCAGTCCGGTGTCGACGAGCACGTGGTCGGCACCCAGTTCTTCGACGCGGTCCGAGACTGTCTCGACGTGGTCCTGGAGGCGGTCCCGGTACTGGTCGGCCAGCTGTCCGCTGAAGTACGACCGGCGGGTACGTTCGGTCTCGGGGTCGACGAACAGCGTGTCGCCGACGACGTCCGGGTCCCGTTCGTCCGGGGCGACGACGTGGGCCAGCAGGACGTCGACATCGTTGCGGGCCAGCGCCGCGACGCCGGCCTCGATGTCCTCGGGGTCGGCCAGGAAGTCGCTGACGACGACCGCCAGCGACCGGGTCCGTATCCGGTCGGCGTAGGCCGTCAGCGCCGCCTCGAAGGTCGTGTCGCCCGCGGGTTCGATCTCGTTTATCTGGTCGATCAGGGCCATCACCTCCCCGCGGTTCGAGCGGCCGGCGTCGAGTCGCCGGTCGGTGTCGCGGAACGTGCTAAAGCGGAAATCGTTGTTGTCCTCGGCGGTCAGGTAAGCAAAGCCCAGCCCGAGTTTGGCGGCGTACTCGAACTTGTGGGCTGGGCCCTCGCCGTAGTCCATCGAGGCCGTCGAATCGAGCAGCACGTGGACGGTGAGATTGCGCTCTTCTTCAAACTGTTTGATGTAGAACTCCTCGGTCCGGGCGTACAGTTTCCAGTCGATGAGGCGGGTGTCGTCGCCGGGGGCGTAGCGCCGGTAGTCGCTGAAGGTGAGCCCCTCGCCGACGCGGGGCGACTCCTGTTCGCCCTGGAGCATGGCGGTCGTCTCCCGTTCGAGGGCGGCGTCGAACCGGTCGAGTTCGGCCAGGAAGTCCGGTTCTATCATTCCAGCAGTGACTCGACGACGTCGTCGGGAGTCTTGCCCTCACGTTCGGCCCGGAAGTCGAGGATGATCCGGTGGCGCAACACGGGCGGGGCCAGCGCCTCGATGTCCTCGCTGGCGACGTGCGCTCTCCCGTGCAGGAACGCTCGCGCTTTCGCCGCGACGACCAGCGCCATGCTCGCCCGCGGACTCGCGCCGAACTCGACATCCTCGGTGTTTCTGGTCTCCCGGACCAGCTCGACCGCCCGGTCGCGCAGGTCCTCGGCGATCGGTACCTCGCGGACGAGCGTCTGGGCCTCGCGGATCTCCTCGCGGGTCAGGGCCTTCTCGACCGGGATGGTCTCGGTGCTGCCGGTGTAGCGGTCGACGATGTCCTGTTCCTCGTCGTAGCCGGGGTAGTCGACGAGCAACTTCAGCATGAAGCGGTCGGTCTGGGCCTCGGGCAACGCGTAGGTCCCCCCCTGGTCGATGGGGTTCTGTGTCGCCAGCACGAAGAAGGGGTCGGGCAGCTGGTAGGTCTCGCCGGCGGCGGTCACCTGCCGTTCCTGCATCGCCTCCAGGAGTGCGGCCTGGGTCTTTGGCGTCGCGCGGTTTATCTCGTCGGCCAGCACCACGTTGGCGAAGATGGGGCCTTTCTCGAAGACGAACTCCCGGCCGTCCTCGGTCTCGCGGATGATCTCCGTCCCGGTGATGTCCGATGGCATCAGGTCGGGGGTGTTCTGCACCCGCGAAAACGCCAGGTCGGTCACCTCCGCGACCGTCCGGACCATCGTCGTCTTGCCCAGTCCCGGGTTCGACTCGAGCAGGGCGTTGCCGTCGGCCAGGATGCAGACGAACAGCTGTTCGAGGACCTCTTTCTGCCCGACGATCCGCCGGGTGACCTGTTCGCGTGCCTGTTCGACTTTCGCCTGTATCTCCGCTATCTCGTCCTGTGACATGTTATGAGTCGTCCTCGTCTGCGTTCGCGTCCTCGCGGATGCGCTCGTTGTACTCGCGGACCAGGTCCGCGTCCTCGACGCGGTCGGGTGCCGCGAAACCGGCCTGCTGGCTGTCGACGCTCCCGTCGCCGCCGCCTCCGCCGCCGCCGGCCCCGACGTCACCCGGGAACTGCTCTTCGTCGTCGAGTTCCCGCCCCCCGCCACTGGACTCGACGCGGGCGGTCCGCGTCTCGCTGCCGTTGGACACCACCTCCGGCGCGCCGAGGACGTCGTCGCCGTCCTTGAGCCCGGTGTAGTTCTGGACCGCCCCCTCGCGCGTCTCGTTGTCAGCCACCGTCGGCCCGAACACCGCGGTCGGGGTGGCCGCGACCTGGAGCGTCACGAGGCTCACGACCACGGCCACGGCGAGCGTGGCGCCGACCCGCTTCCAGGCGACCAGCGCCACGCTCGAACTCTCGCGCAAGCCCGAGAGAACGTCCTCGTAGAGGCGCACCGCCATCCGCGAGTTCGCGTCGGCCGCCACGGCGTCGCGGGCGGTCCGCAGCGACTCGGCGACCGGCGGATTGACCGCCTCGAACTGTTCGACGATAGACTGCTGGCTCCGCCACCAGAGTTCGCCGCCGCCGCCGGCGACGCCGACCGCCGCCCCGACCAGCGCCGACCCCGGCAGGGCCAGTTCCGACCCCGGTAGCGCCACCCGCGTCGGCAAAAACGCCGGGTCGAGCAGGACCAGCACGAAGTTCACCAGCAAGAACAGCGCGACCCCGTCGACGACGGCGTAGATGACCGCCGCCTTCAGGCCCTCGCGGCGCACCTCCGTCAGCGCCGCCTCGATGCGCTCGCGGACCTCGGTCTCGTCCCCGTACTCCGGCCGCTCGCGGGCCTCGGACTCGTCGGCCTCCTCCGGTGTCTCGATGTTCGCCGCCGCCCTGGGCTCGCTGGTGACAGCCGGCCCGTCCGGCTCGCCCTCGACCGTCGGCGCGTCGGTTCGGGTGGGGTCCGCTCGACCGGCCGCCTCGCTCGCCGAACCCTGGCCGCCGGCTTTCCCTCCCTGGCCGCCGGCTTTCTGTTCCTGCCCACCCGATCTGCCGGGCTCTCCCTGACCACCGCCCCTCTCGGGGCTGTCCCGACCGCCACTCTCCGCGGGTTCCGTCTGCCCGCCTGCCTTGCTGGATTCCCCCTGCCCGCCTGCTCTGGTGGGTTCCCCCTGCCCACCGGCCTCCTCGGGCTCCGTCTGTCCGCCAGCGTTGGCCGTGTTCGACTGTCCACCGGCGTCCGCCGTCGTCGGCTGGCCGCCCGCGTCGGCGGTCTTTCTGGGGACCCGTTCGTCGGGCGGTATCTCGTCGGGGTCGACCTTCTCCCGTTTCCGGGGTTCGGACCCGCTCTCGGCGTCCCGACGCTCGTCGTCCGGGCGCTCGTCCGCGTTCTCGGAGTCGTCGGGTCCTGTCATGTCAGTCTAACACGCGTCGTACTGGTCGGAATTGTTGATGTTGTTACAGAGTGTCTTAATGTCGCCCCGCAGATCGGTGTTCTTCGATTTCAGGTCCTCGTTTCGCTCTGTCAGGTCCTCATTTTTCTTGTTGAGTTCGGAGATCTTGTCCTCTTTCTTTTCGAGTTCCGATATGTTCTCCTTGAGCCACTCGTCGCGTTTGTCGACGGCCAGTTCGAGGTCTTTGCGTTTCTCCTGCAATTCGCCGACTTTGTCATCGAGTTGGGTCACGGTCTGATTGAGCGTGTTGACTTCCTGTTCGAGTTCGACGCGTTTCTTGTCCAGTTCTCGGACCTCCTGTTCGAGTTCGTCCCGTTCCGCTTCGAGGTCTTCGACGTCACTCTGGAGCGAGGCGGCCCGCTGGCGGCTCTCGGCGAGTCGCGTCTCGGTGATGTTGAGCTGGCGCTCGGTCCGGTTCAGCTCGCGCGCGACCTGGTCGACGTCCTGGGTCCGCGTCGACAGCGTCTCTCTGGTCTCGTTGAGTTCCTGTCGCGTCTCGTTGAGTTGCTGGTTCGTCTCGTTGAGTTCTGCGATGAGATCGGCCCGGTCGGACCTGAGTTGGTCGTTCTCGCCGCGTAGCTGTTCGGCCGACACCTGGTAGACGACCGTCGCGCCGGCGGTGCCGACGATGGCGAGCGCGACCAGTGCGACCAGTCCGATGCTAAGGCGTTGTTGGAGGGCACTCACGGTAGACCACTCTCAAGGGAGGTGCGACCCCGATACACTTGAACCCGCCGGGCGACGACTTCCGCGACGAACAGCAACAGGCCCAGCGCGATGGCCAGCCAGGCCCACCTGTCACGGATGGTCCGGACCCGCGTCGCCTGGTCGCGGGCCAGCCGGGCGATTGCCTCGCCCTCGTCGGCCGTGAACACCTGGCCGTCGGTCGCCGCGACCATCCCCGACAGCCGCGGGTTCGGGCCGAACTGGGCGTACTCGCGCGGGTAGTTGACCGCGTACTCGGTGTCGAGCACGTCGCTATACCCGGCTTCCTCGGCGGTGAACTCGCCGCGGAACCGGTCCTCGCTGACCCGCCGGAAACTCACCCCCGGCGCGCTCGGGCGCGTCTCCCCGCGGTAGGTCAGCGTGGCGGTCCGTCCGACCCGGACGTTCTCGACCGACGTGACGCCGGTCAGTCGCTCCCTGGGGTCGCCGACCGCGTAGTTGACCGACCGCGTTACCAGTAGGGAGTCGGGTTCTTCGAGGACGGGTCCCAGCCCCCCGCCGTCGTCGTAGGCGGTCACCGCGACCACGCGCCCGAGGCCGAACCGCCAGGACGTCACCGCGGGCGTCCCGTCGCTGGTCGCGACCTGGTAGTCGGCGCCGGACTTGACGGCCACCTGGTTGGCCTGGCCCGGACTCGCGGTGAGGCTCAGCCCCGACGTGATGAAGGTGTTGCGCGTGACGACAGTGAGGTTCTCGCCCTCGTACTCGCGGGAGCCACCGCCGAAGAGGAGCCGCAACCGCTCGGTCTCCTCCGAGGAGAAGTACGTCCCGTCGGACTCGCTGGCGACCCGTCGCAACGTCTCCTCTTTGACGTTGTCGCCCGTCCCGACGGTGATGACGCGGATCCCCCGTTCGCCCAGTTGACTCGCGGCGACCGCGGCCCGGTCGGCGTCGTCGACGCCGTCACTCAGCAGGATGACCGTCCCGTCGCGCTCGCCCAGCAGATCACGGGAGCCCTGGAGCCCGATGTCGATGTGCGTGCCGCCCCGACCGGTCGCGAGCCGGCGGATCCGGTCGGCGATGACCTCGCGGTTGCCCGACAGCCCCTGGAGGTTCGCGACCCGGTAGGCCTTGTTGTTGAACGCGACGACGCCGACGCGGTTCTGGTCGTCGAGCTGTGAGAGGACGTCCAGCGCGACGGCCTTCTGGGTGGAGAGCCCCTCGGCCGCGCTGCCGGAGATGTCGACCAGCAGGACGATGTTCGCCGTCCCGCCGGTCGCGTTGCCGATCCGCACGGGGAGCATCGGCGCGAGCGGCGACTCCTCGTACCCGCCGGACTCGTAGGCGTCGTCGCCGCCGACGACGACCAGTCCGCCCCCGTCGACGACGTGGTCCTGGAGCGCGCTGGTGTTGCCCACGCTCCCCGCCGACCTGTCCTGGAGGACGACCGCCGAGTAGTCCTCGAGGTCCGAGGGCACCGTCTCGCGTTCGGTCACGTTGTACAGCGAGTCGAGGTACTCCCGCAGCGGATACCGCCCGCCGACGTACAGCACGTCCGGTTTCTCGACGACGCGCACGGTCCGGTAGAACACGTCGTTGCGGTCGTAGACGTCGTCGCTCTCGATCCGGGCGGTCACGCGGTGTGGTCCCTCCTCCTCGAACGTCTCCGTGATCGTAAAGCCGCCGTCGGGGTCTATCGTGTCGTTGCGGACGACCTCGCCGTCGACGGTGACGCTCACCGGCACCCGCTGGTCGGCGCCGACGCTCTCCAGCGAGATACTGAACGTCGTCTCCAGTCCGACGGTCGCCGTCTCGGGGCCGACGACCGAGACGGCCGTCTCGCCCTCGTCGGCCGACAGGTCGACGACGCTCACCGTCGCGTTGAGGTTGCGCGCGGTCTCGGTCGCGCCCGCGATGCTCCGCCCGTCGGTCACCTGCCCGTCCGAGACGACGACGACCGTCCCGTTCTCCCGGAGGTTCGCGACGATGCCGTCACCGACCCGCGACTCCCTGCCGGCGGCGATCGTCGCGCTCGACACCGGCACGCCCGCGTCCTCGACGTCGGCGACGAGTTCGCCCGTCGCGTTAGGGTAGACGCCCATACTGGCCGACTCGTCGGTCAGCATCGTGACCCGCGGTTCGCCCGGTGTCTCGCGGTCCTGGACGGTGTAGGGTCCCGCCGCCCCGACGACCAGCAGCGCCGCCACGAGGACGCGACTCGCGAACAGGAGGCGTCGACTCCGGGTCGAGGCCGACCGGTCGCCACCCTCCCGGAGAACCAGCACGGCCAGCAGCGCCGCGACGACCGGCAACGCCGCCAGCGGCCACAGGCGTTCGAGGCCGACGGTCAGGTTCTCCGAGACCGTATACGAGACAGAGGCGACCGCATCCGCGGCGGGCACGGCCCACGCGAGCGGCCCCGCCATGGTCACAGGTCACCCCGTCGGCGGAGATAGGCGACTTCGAGGACGAGCACGAGCAACACCGCGATGACGCCGAACTCGGTGAGCCGGCGCGGGACCGTCCGCTGTTCGGTCTGGGAGAAGTTGCGGACCGTGTCCGGGCGGTCGTCCAGCGAGGCGACGTCGACGGCCGACTCGCTCTCGTCGAGCAGGGCGGCGCTCTCGATTCGCTTTTCTGTCCGGTAGACGCCGGCCTGCCGGAGCGTCAGCGTCGGTCCTCTGAGCGGGCCGTCGGGGCCCTCGATGCGCTCGCTGTCGAACGTCACCGTCTCGCCGGTCTCGTGGTTCAGCCCCGCCAGCGGTTCGCGGTCGGCGAGGTGGAACACCGCCCGCTTCCAGAACACCGGGTACTGGTAGTTGAACTTGAAACTCGACTGCTCCTCGATGTAGCCGTAGTACAGGAGTCGCCCGTCAGAGCGGTTTGTGGTCGCGATCAGCGGCGACCCGTCGCCCAGTTGGACGAGTGGCGTCCCCCGTCGGAGCGGGCCGGTGACGTACTCGGTCGGCGCCTGGAAGTTGATCTCGCGAGTGAGGTCGGTCTCCTCGGTCCTGCGGATCGTCGCCGCGGTCGCCGTCCCGGTCGGGTCGACCAGCGACAGGTCGCCGTAGTCGGGCATGTCCGGCTGGGCCTGGACCGCGACGCCGCCGCCGTCGGCGACCACGTCGCGACCCGCCTCCAGGTTCCCCGGCAACAGCGAGCCGGGTTCGATGTTGCTGTAGACGATCACGTCGTAACCGTCCTCGACCGTCGTCGGCGGGTTGTCGACGGTCACGTCGATGCGGTCGACGACCGACAGCGCCGTCGTCAGAAAGCGGTTCTCGTCGTTGGTCAACACGAGCACGTCGATCGTCAGGTCGTCGGGCGCCGCGACCGGGACGGTGTCGTCGGTCGGGAAGTCGTCGCCGGGCGACAGCGTCGCCTGCCCCCCGCCCGGCGGCACCGGCAGTCTGACCGACGCCACGTCGTCGGGGCCGAGTTCGACGGTCGCCCGGGACTGGCCGAGCGCGACCGTCCGCGTGACCTGCTCGTCGGCGTAGTTTTTGACCGACAGCGTCACGTTCGTTCCCGAGAACCGCCGGTCGACGAACCCGACGTTCTCGCGGCCGCCGCCGTCGAACTGGCGCAACGTCACCGAGAGGTCCTGTCCCCTGGCGGTCGCGACGGTGTCGGTCCAGGCGTCGCCGGCGAAGTCGCTCAACACCACGATCCGGACGTCCTCGTCGGCCAGCGCACGCGCCTGTGCGACGGCGCTTTGAAGATCACCTGGGGCTTCTGTCACCGACAGCTCCGCGAGTTCGTTCTCGGCGGCCGTCCGCGCCCCGCGGCGCAACAGGACCCGCCCCCCACCGCCGGTCGTCACGATGGACGTCGTGTCGGTCACCTCCTCGCTCGCGGCCGCGACGGCGCGCTCGAACCGCGTCGCCTCGCCGTCGCCGGCGGTCATGCTCGCGCTCGTGTCGACGACGAGCACCGTCTCCTCGACGACCCGGCGCTCGTCGACCGGGACGTACGGCGTCGCCAGCGACGTCGCCAGCAACACCAGCGCGAGCAACTGGATGATGAGGAGGAGACTCCGCGAGACTCGTTCGAGCAGCGGCGTCGTCGAGCGCTGTCGCTGCTGTTCGCGCAGGAACCTGAATGTCGGCAGTTTGACCCGGTCGGGGTCGGGCCGGATCAGGTAGAGGACGACGACCGGTATCGCGAACCCCAGGGCTGCCAACCCCAGGGGGGTGAGAAACACGTCCGAGAGGGCCATTGTTCGAGGCTGTCACCGCTCCTATATTGCTCTTCTGTTCGATGAAAGACCGACTGTCGTCTCCGCCTGCAGCACAGACGGACGATGGACGGTCGAACGGCCGAAGATCCCGCCGCAAGCGGCCGGGTCGTGACAGTCGCCCCCGGGGCGTCACGCCGCCACACTGTGTGGTCACTTCCGTCGCGTCGCCGTTGAAAAGTACACCGGCCGACCGGGCGGTCCGCACTGGGAACAGGGTCGTTCAGTTCGACGTGTCGGCAGGGGCCGATACGGTCGTGCGTAATTCTTTGCTATTCCCACGAAACAGAAAGCCCTCTCCGTGGTCCGAAACGCCGGTCTTCACCGACACTGCCGAAATTGGGTACGCACGACCGTATAAGACGCTACGCCGGCAGGGAGACGGTCGTCACGGACCGGTCGTGACGGGCGCTCCGGACCGAGAGTTCCGTGACCGTCCACTCGACGGGGTCGACGTCGGTCTCACACAGCGCCGCCGCACGCTCGGGGGAGCCGCCGCGAGCGATGGTGACGTGGGGGACGTAGTCGTCGCCTTCGAGGTCGGCGACGGGGTCGAACGCGTCACAGAGTCGCTCGTGGAGGGCGACCAGGCCGGGACTCTCGACCGCGAGGTAGACGACCGGCGACGGGTCGGTGACAGCCGTGGCGAACTGCTCGACGCCGGTCACGCGGGCGCGAAACGGCGGCGTCCCCGAGACGGCCTCGCGGACGCGGGCTTCGAGTCGGTGGTAGCTGCCGTCGCCGGTCCCGTCCCCGAGTCGCTTGCAGACCAGCGTGTGGGTCCCGCGTTCGCGGGCGCGTGCCGCCGGGAGTTCCCGCGAGAGGTCGCCGGCCAGCCGTGCGACCGCCGAGGGGACGGGGACGTTGACGCTGTACACGCCCGACTCGAAGGCAGTCGAGGCGAAAAACCCGTCGCTTGCGGCGGTCGGCGCGTCGGCTCGACCACCGCCAGGGATATCCGTGCCTGTTCGCAATACGGGGGACGATGCGAGACGGGCACAGAGTCGTCGTCGCGGTGCTGGTCGTGCTGGTCGGGTTGGCGGCCGGCGTCGCCGCCGGTGCCGGGACCATCGTCGGCGGAACGACACACCAGCAGGCGGGACCGGCCCCCGGCGCGGCCGTCCAGTCGTCGGTCGACCCCGACGTGGTCGTGATGCGAGCGAGCGTCACCGACGACGGAACCGGCGAGTGGTCGGTCGCCTACCGGACGCGACTCGACGACGAGAACGCGACGGCCGCCTTCGAATCCCTCCAGGACGAGATCGCGGCCAACGAGTCGGCGTTCACCGACCGGTTCGCAACCGGCATGGAGCGGACTGTCGAGAGCGCACAGAACCGGACGGGCCGAGAGATGACACTCCAGAACGTAACTGTCGAGGCCACGACCGAACAGCTCGGCCAGGAGTACGGGGTCGTCACCTACCGATTCACGTGGACGAACTTCGCGGCAGTCGAGGACGGGACGATCCGGGTCGGCGACGCCCTCTCTGGACTCTTTCTCGACGGCGAGACGACCCTCGTCGTCGCCTACCCCGAAGGGTACACCGTCGAGTCGGCGACGCCCGAGCCCTCCGAAACCCGGACGACCGGGGTCGTCTGGCAGGGCCAGCTCGACTTCGGTCCGAACCAACCCCGGCTGGTCCTCGCGTCGGGCGGGACCGGCGGAACGAGCGGGGACACCGGCCCGCTGGTCGGCGTCGTCGCGCTGGTCGTGCTCGCCGTGGGCGGGCTCGGCTGGTACCTGCTTCGCGGCCGGTCGCGCCCGGCCGGCGATGGGGACGAGGCCGCGGCGGGCGACGGGGCCGCGACGGCCGGCACCGGCGGGGCCGAGGAGCCCCCCGAGGAGCTCCTGAGCAACGAGGAACGGGTCCTGCGCCTGCTCGAAGACAACAGCGGCCGGATCAAACAGCAGCGCATCGCCGAACAGTTCGACTGGACCGACGCCAAGACCAGTCAGGTCGTCGGGAGCCTCCGCGAGGACGACGCCGTCGAGACGTTCCGGATCGGCCGCGAGAACGTCGTCACGCTCCCCGAGGAGAGCGACTTGTAGCTTTCGACCGTTCAGCGCCGCGTTCGACAGTGCCGGGCGACAGACCGCAGGAAACCGCCGGGATCCACGCCTCCGGTAATCCGGGTTAATCCGGGTTGATCGGGATTGTGTATTTCGGGTTTATATGTGGTGTGGGGGGTGTAGAGACGGGTGATGACAGAGACAGCATCTATGGTCGCGGCGGTCGTGGTCGTGGCGACCGTCGTCGGTGGCATCCCACTGGCGGCAGTGGCCGACGATGTGGGCGCCGCCCAGACCACAGTGGCCGAGGATCCGGGTGTCGCACAGGCCGCGCCGCCGGAAAACGGGTCGATGGCGCCGGGCGAGCGCCTGGCCGGCACCGTCGGGGTCGAACGGGCCGCCGTCGAGGGCGAGATGGAGCGCCGGACGTTCGGCCAGCGGGTCGCGGCCGCACGGACCAACGACTCGCGGGCCGCGGTCGTCGGCGACCAGACCGCCCGCATGCAGGAGCGCCTGGACGAACTCAGGGCCGAGCGCCGGAGTATCGTGCGGGCCCGCGAGAACGGGTCCATCTCCGAGGGACAGTACCGTGCGCGGGTCGCACAGGTACACGCCGAACAGCGTGCGCTCGAACGCGTCGCCGGCGAGACCGAGGCGGTCGCCCGGGACCTACCGGCCGACCGCCTGGAGGCCAACGGCGTGAACGTCTCGGCGCTCCGGACGTTGCGGGCCGACGCGGCGAACCTGACCGGCCCGGAAGTCGCCGCCATCGCGCGCAACGTCTCCGGCCCGGCGGCCGGACGGGGACTCGGTCCCGAGCGGGGCCCGCCCGGCGCCGACAACCGGACCGGGCCGCCCGGTGAGCGCGGGCCGCCCGACGACGACGACCGGACCGGTCCGGGCGGCGACCGCGGACCGTCCGACGACGGTGACGAGACGGGTCCGCCCGATGACCGCGGCGGCCCCGACGACCGCGGGAACCAGTCGGGCGGGTCAACCGACGACAGTGAGACAGTCGACGGCGACGGCGACACCGGCCAGGCCGACGGCGAGACCGGCGGCGCTGACGGGAACGGCGAGGCCGGTCAGAGCGACGAGGGGACGACCGACGAGTAGCGGTTCCTCACGGTCGTTAATCGCCGACTCGCGGGTGGTTCGGAAGTTTTTAGTACCGAACTGCGGTTACACCCGAGTAGATGACGCGGACCCGTGGCGTCGACACGTCGCCGTCGGCGGACACCGCCGGGTCCGTCCCGCGACTTTTCCGACGACGACCGGGCCGTTAGGCCCGAACACACCACTCCCATCGTCGTCACGTCCCGTCTCCAACCACCGCCACCGTCGGGTTCCGGGCGGACACCACACCCGACACCCACACACATGCCATCTGACCCAACAGGAACCGTCGCGCTCGCCTTCTCGGGTGGGCTCGACACGACAGTCTGTGTCCCGCTACTGCAAGAAGAGTACGGTTACGACGACGTGATCGGCGTCACCGTCGACGTCGGCCAGCCCGCGGCCGAGTTCGACGAGGCCGGGGAGACCGCCGAGGCGCTCGGACTCGACCACTACGTCGTCGACGCGAAGGCAGAGTTCGCCGACCTGTGTCTCCAGTCGGTCAAGGCCAACGGCTCCTACCAGGGCTACCCGCTTGGGACCGCGCTGGCACGCCCCGTCATCGCCAACGCGATCCTCGAAGTCGCCGAGGAACAGGGCTGTGCGGCGCTGGCTCACGGCTGTACGGGCAAGGGCAACGACCAGTTGCGGTTCGAGGCGGTCTGGCGGGGGTCGGATCTCGACGTGATCGCGCCCGTTCGCGAACTCGGACTCACCCGCGAGTGGGAGAGCGAGTACGCCGCCGAGAAGGGGCTGCCCGTCGAGGGCGGCGACGGCGGCCGCTGGAGCATCGACACGAACCTCTGGAGTCGCTCGGTCGAGGGTTCGGAACTCGAAGACCCGGGCCACGTCCCCGGCGAGGAGATCTACGACTGGACCCAGCCGCCGGGCTCGGTCGACAGCGAGACGGTCGAGATCACCTTCGAGGCCGGCGAAGTCGTCGCCGTCGACGGCGAGGAGATGGACCCGGTCGCGCTCGTCGAACACCTCAACGAGCGGGCGGGCGCACACGGCGTCGGGCGCTCGGACATCATGGAAGACCGGATGCTCGGGCTCAAAGTGCGGGAAAACTACGAACACCCGGCCGCGACGGTGCTGTTGAACGCCCACGAGGCCCTGGAGGCGCTCGTGTTGACCCAGGAGGAACGCGCGTTCAAGGCCCAGGTCGACCAGCGGTGGGCACAGAAAGGCTACGAGGGCCTGGTCGACGCGCCGCTGACGAACGCGCTCGAAGCGTTCGTCGAGCAGACCCAGACGAAAGTCACGGGCACAGTAACGGTGAAACTCGACGGCGGGCAGGCCCGGCCGGTGGGCCGGGACAGCGAGTACGCGGTGTACAGCGAGTCCGCCGCCTCGTTTGACGAGGAGGCCGTCACCGACGACATCGAACAGGCCGACGCGACCGGCGTCGCCAAGTACCACGGCTTCCAGTCGCGTCTGGCCAACCGCGTCGCCGACTCGGTGGCCGCCAAGGTGGCCGCCACCGACGGTGGCTCGGACGGCGACACCGAGGAGTAGACCACATGACCGACGGCGAGGACGACACGGCCGGGGACGCGCCCGCCGGGAGCGACGCGGCCGACGGCACCGGGGAGCACGCGGCGGCTGGCGGGACGGCCGTCCGTCGGGACCGCTTTTCGGGCGGGCCGGCCCGGGGGTTCATGTCCTCGCTCGACGCGGACCGGCGCATCTTCGCGGCGGACCTGGCCGTGAGCCGGGCCCACGTCGTCATGCTCGCCGAGCAGGGGATCGTCGACGCCGACGACGCCGGCGCGATACTCGGGGCGCTCGCGGACGTGGAGGCGGCCGGCCACGCCGACCTCCCCGCCGCCGAGGACGTCCACGAGGCCATCGAGACGGCGGTCATCGGGCGGGTCGGCCCCGAGGGCGGCCGGATGCACACCGCCCGCTCGCGCAACGACGAGGTGGCCGCCTGCATCCGCTACCGCCTGCGCGAGGACTTGCTTGACGCCCTGGAGACGGTGGTCGGCGCCCGCGAGCAGCTGCTCGTAGTCGCGGACGAACACACCGAGACGCTGTTGCCCGGCTTTACGCACCTCCAGTACGCTCAGCCGGTGACAGTGGCCCACTGGGTCGGCTCCTACGAGGCCGCACTCGCCCGGGACACCGAGCGGTTGCTGGCGGCCTACGACCGGACGAACCGCTCGCCGCTGGGCGCGGCCGCGTTCGCGGGGACGCCGTTCGACGTCGACCGCGAGCGGACGGCCGACCTGCTCGGCTTCGACTCGGTGCTGGACAACTCGATGGACGCCGTCTCGACCCGGGACTTCCTCGTCGAGACGACGAGTGCGCTGGCGACGCTGTCGGCGACGCTGTCGGGGCTGGCCGAGGACCTGGTCGTCTACAGCAGCCGGGACTACCTCACCATCAGCGACGACTACGCCTCGACGTCGTCTATCATGCCCCAGAAGAAAAACCCCGACACGCTGGAACTGGTCCGTGCGACCGCGGGCGAGGCGACGGGGGCGCTCGGGGGCCTGCTGACGACGCTGAAGAGTCTCCCGCGGTCGTACAACATCGACCTCCAGGAGGCGACGCCCCACGCCTGGCGGGCCATCGACGCCGTGCCCGAGGCACTGGAAGTCGCGACGGGCGCGCTCGCGACGGCCGACTGGAACGAGGGCGTCCTCGCGGCGGAAGCGAGCGCCGGGTTCTCGACGGCGACCGGCGTCGCCGACCGCCTGGCGATGGCGGGGGTCCCGTTCCGGACCGCCCACGAGGTGGTCGCGACCGCCGCCACGCGACTCGAGGGTGACCCCGACCTGGCGGTGCTCGAAGCCGCTGCCGAGGAGGTGCTGGGCGAGTCGCTGACCGAGTACGTCGACCGCGAGACGCTGGCGGCGACGCTCGAACCCACAGGGAGCGTCGCGATGCGGGACTCCCGGGGCGGCCCCGCACCCGAGGCGGTGGCGGCGAGTCTCGACCGCGCCCGCGAGGAGGTCGCCGCCGACCGCTCGGCACTCTCCGGGCACCGCGAGGCCGTCGCCGACGCGGCGACCCGGCGCGACGAGGAGGTCGAAACCTATGTGTAACAGCACGAACCCCACACCGCAACCGAGCCGGGCGAACCCGACCCGGCGACCGAGACGGAGCCGTCAAACGGACGGACGAACACGACCACGAGCCCCACCCGGGCGAACTACCAGAAAAAATATACAGTGAGACGTTCGACGCAGATTTCGGGTTACCGACACGCTTAGAGTACAGTATAGGTCGTACCTCTTTTCTGATAAGTTCGAAGGATTTAAGTAGCGTGCTGTCCGATCAGCGGGTACGATGACAGACTGCGTCGAGTGCGGGGCGGAGGTCACCCTGCACGACGGCATCGAGAGAGGAGAGATCGTCGACTGTGCGACCTGTGGAGCGGAGCTGGAAGTCGTCGACACCGAGCCTCCAGTCCTCGAGACGGCCCCCGAGCTCGAAGAGGACTGGGGTGAGTGAGGGTGCGGGTCGGCATCCTCTACTCGCGGATCCGCCGCGACGAGAAGCTGCTGCTCACCGAGTTGCGCGAGCGCGACCACGACGTCGTGAAGGTCGACGTCCGCAAACAGCAGTTCAGCATCGCCGAGCCACCCGAAGCGCTGACCGACCTCGACGTGCTCGTCGACCGGTGTCTGGCGACGAGCCGGTCGCTGTACGCCACCCAGTTCGCCGACGCCTACGACATCCCGGTCGTCAACGGCGCCGAGACCGCAGACGTCTGTGCGAACAAGGTCAAAAACAGTCTCGCCCTGGAGCGAGCAGACGTCCCGACGCCCGCCACCGACGTGGCGTTCACCAAGGACGCGGCCATAGAGAGCATCGAGGAGTTCGGGTACCCCTGTGTCCTGAAGCCGGTGATCGGCTCGTGGGGGCGGCTGATGGCGAAGATCGAGTCGCGGTCGGCCGCGGAGGCGGTCCTCGAACACAAGGAGACGCTGGGCCACTACGAGCACAAGGTCTTCTACATCCAGGAGTTCGTCGACAAGCCGGGCCGTGACATCCGCGTGGTCGCCGTCGACGGCGAACCCATCGCGGGGATGGTCCGCTCGTCGGACCACTGGCTGACCAACGCCGCACAGGGCGCGACGACCGAGGCCATCGAGGTGACCGACGAGATGCGCGAACTGGTCGAGACGGCCAGCGAGGCCGTCGGCGGCGGCCTGCTCGGCGTCGACCTCATGGAGACCGGCGTCGATGGAGACGGCGAGGGCGACCGCGGAGAGCCCTCGGAGCGAGCGGGGAGCGACGCGACCCGCGAGCACGGTGACCCCTCGGGGTACACCGTCCACGAGGTCAACCACACCGTCGAGTTCAAGGCACTGAACGAAGTCGTCGACGTGGACGTGCCCGCGCGGGTGGTCGACTGGCTCGAAACGCAGGCCGAGGACGAGAGCGACGGCAGCGAGACAGCCGAGGTCACGACATGACCGACGCGAGCGAGGCGAACGCATGAGCTACACTGCAAGCGTCGTCGGCGCCAGCGGCTTCACCGGCGGGGAACTGGTCAGACTGCTCGCGGGCCACCCCGAGTTCGAGGTACGCCAGGCCACCTCCCGCTCGAAGGAAAACAGGACCGTCGGCCACGCCCACCCGAACCTCCGGGACCTGGACCTGCGCTTTTCCTCGCCGGCGGACTTGGAGAGCGTCGACGTCCTGTTCGCGGCGACGCCCCACGGCGTCTCGATGGAGCGGATCGACGCCTTCCGGGAGGCCGCCGGCACCGTCGTCGACCTCTCGGCCGACTTCAGGCTCGACACCGAGGCCCAGTACGACAAATGGTACGACGGCCACACCCGCCCGGAGCTGCTGGACGAGGCCGTCTACGCCCTGCCGGAACTGACCCGCGAGCAGCTGCCCGGAGCGGATCTCGTCGCCTCGGGCGGCTGTAACGCCACTGCGACGATCCTCGGTCTCCTGCCGCTGTTCGAGGCCGACGTGCTATCGGGCGACGAGCAGGTCGTCGTCGACGTGAAGGTCGGCTCCTCGGAGGGCGGGGCCGGCGGCGGGGAAGCGTCCTCACACCCCGAGCGGTCGGGGGTCGTCCGGCCGTACGCGCCGACGGGCCACCGTCACGAAGCCGAGATCGAGCAGTTCCTCGGTATCGACGTCTCCTTTACCGTGCACGCGGTCGACATGACCCGCGGCGCGTCGGCGACGTGTCACGTCTTCCCCGACGGGCCAGTCTCGAAGGGCGACCTCTGGGGGGCCTACCGTGGGTCCTACGAGGACGAACCGTTCGTCGAACTGGTCGCCGGCGGTGGCGGCGTGTACCGTTACCCGGAACCGAAAGCCGTCGCCGGGACCAACCGTGCGGAGGTCGGGTTCGAACTGGACCCCGAGAACGAGCGACTCGTCGTGTTCTCGGCGATCGACAACATGATGAAAGGCTCGGCCGGGCAGGCCGTCCACGCCGCCAACGTCGCCCTCGGCATCGAGGAGACCGCGGGGCTGGCGTTCGGGGGTCTGCACCCGGTCGGAGCCCCCTGAGGGAGTGACCGTTCATGACGACAGTGGTCAAGATAGGTGGCGCTCGCACGGTCGACCCGGCGGGCGCACTGGCGGACGTGGCATCGCTGACCGCCGACGGCGAGGACGTCGCGGTCGTCCACGGCGGGTCGCCCTCCGTCGACGAGACGCTGGAACGGCTGGGTATCGAACCCGAGTACGTCGAGACGCCCTCGGGCGTCGTCGGGCGCTTCACCGACGCCGAGACCATGGAGGTGTTCGAGATGGTGTTCGGCCACCTCAACACCCAGCTTGTGGCCTCCTTGCAGTCGCTGGGCGTCGACGCGGTCGGCCTCAACGGCGTCGACGGGAAACTCCTGTACGGCCCGCGCAAGTCCGCCGTCAGAGTCGTCGAGGACGGCAAGCGCAAGATACGGCGTGGCGACCACTCCGGGAGTATCAGGGAGGTCAACGCCGACCTGCTGGAGACACTGTTTGCCGACGGGTACACGCCCGTGGCGAGTCCGCCGATGGCGGGCGCCGATGATGGGGACGTCGCCCCCGTCAACACCGACGCCGACCGCTCGGCCGCCCACGTCGCGGGCGCGCTGGGGGCGACGCTGGTCCTGTTGACCGACGTCGAGGGGATCTACCGGGACCCCGAGGACCCGGCGACGCTGATCGAGTCCGTCGAGACGACCGCCGACTGGCAGGCGCTCGAGGCGGCCGCCGAGGGGTTCATGGAGCGGAAGGTGATGGCCATCGAGGAGGCGCTGACCGGCGGTGCCGAGGAGGTGGTCGTCGCCGACGCCAACGCCGAGGACCCGGTCAGCAGGGCGCTCTCGGGTGCGGGCACCCACGTTCACACCTCGGCGCTGGACACCGAAGGCGATACGGCGGCCGAGACGGAGACACAGTCATGACAGGATTCGTCTTCTCGGAGAAGCCGATAGCCATCGAAGAGGGCGATGGCCCGTACGTCTACGGCGAGGACGGCACGGAGTACCTCGACATGGGGGCGTCCTACGCCTGCGTGCCGCTGGGCCACGGCCACCCGGCCGTCCACGAGGCCGTCACCGAACAGTTCGAGAAACTGACCTACGTCCAGGCCTCCTACCCGAACGCGGCCCGGACGGCACTCTACGAGTTGCTGGCCGACACCGCGCCGGGCGACGTCGACTACACCTGGCTGTGTAACTCGGGGACCGAGGCCAACGAGGCGGCGCTGAAGTTCGCCCGCGCGGCGACGGACGACTCGAAGATCGTCGCCACCATGCAGGGCTTTCACGGCCGGACGATGGGCGCGCTGGCGACTACCTGGAAGTCCAAGTACAAGAAGCCCTACGAGCCACTGATCGGGGACGTCGAGTTCGTCCCCTACGGCGACCCCGAGGCGATGCAGGCGGCGGTCGACGACGACACCGCCGCCGTCATCGTCGAACCCGTCCAGGGCGAGGGCGGGATCAACCCGCCGACGAAAGAGTTCCTCCAGGCCGCCCGCGTCGCGACGGCGACCAGCGGGGCGGCGCTGATCTTCGACGAGGTCCAGACCGGCATGGGCCGCACGGGGACACTGTGGGCCGCCGAGTGGGCCGACGTGGTCCCGGACATGGTCACCGCGGCCAAGGGACTGGGCAACGGCTTCCCGGTCGGCGCGACGCTGTGTCGCGAGTGGATCGCCGAGGACTACGGCAGTCACGCCTCGACGTTCTCGGGCGGGCCGGTCATCTCGGCGGCCGCCGGGGCGACCGTCGAGACCATCGTCGAGGAGGACGTCCCCACCCACGCCGCCGACGTGGGCGGGTACCTCAAAGAGCGCCTGGAGACCGAACTGGGCGAGGCGGTCCGCGAGGTCCGGGGCGAGGGACTCATGGTCGGCGTCGAGGTCGGACGGGGCGCCAACCGGGCGCTGAAGGAACTCGCCCTGAACCACGGAGTGTTGGCGCTGCCGGCCGGCCGCACCGTCGTGCGCCTGCTCCCGCCGCTGACCATCGAGGAGGAGCACGCCGACGCCGTCGTCGCGGCGCTGGCGGAGGTGGTCGGATGAGCGAGTCGACAGTCGACGGAGACGAGACCGAACCCGCCGTCGACGAAGACGAGGCCGCCCGCGAGTTGCTGGTCGACCTCGTCGAGACCCCGTCGGTGACCGGCGACGAGGACGGGTGTGCGCGCCTGCTGGTCGACTTCTTCGAGGCCCACGACCGCGAGGCCTGGATCGACGAGGTCGGCAACGTCCGCGCACCGGCCGACGACGGGGCATTGCTCACCTCCCACATCGACACCGTTCCCGGGGACATCCCGGTGCGCGTCGAGACGGGCGAGGACGGTGACGACCAGCTGTGGGGTCGCGGCAGCGTCGACGCGAAGGGGGCCCTGGCGGCGCTTGCGGTCGCGGCCGTCCGGACCGGGGCGTCGTTCGCCGGCGTCGTCGGCGAGGAGGTCGACTCCAGGGGGTCGCTCCACCTCGTCGCCGACCGCGAGACGCCCGACGCCGTGGTCAACGGCGAACCCTCGGGGTGGAACGGGATCACGCTGGGCTACCGCGGCCTGCTCGGCGGGACGTACGTCGCCACCTCGGAGTCGGGCCACTCCTCGCGCCCGGAGAACAACGCCATCCAGGACGCCATCGACTGGTGGAACCGCGTCGAAGCCGAGTTCGGCCACGACGAGTGGGTGCCCGTCTTCGAGCGGGTGACCTGCAAACCGACGGAGTTCGAGGGCGGGTCCTCCGCCGACGGACTCTCGGTGGAGGCGACGATGGACGTCCAGTTGCGCGTCCCGCCGGAGTACAGCACCGACCAGGTGCGCGAACTCGCTGACGGCCACCTCGCGAACGGCACCGTCCACTGGTACGACGCGGTCGAGCCGGTCATGGAGAGTCCCCGGACGCCGGTCGGGCGGGCGTTCCGCGGTGCGATCCGGCGAGCGGGGGGCGACCCGCGCCTCCTCCGGAAGACCGGCACAAGTGATATGAACGTCTACGCACAGGAATGGAACTGTCCGATGGTCACGTACGGTCCCGGGGACTCGGACTTAGACCACGCGCCCGACGAGCACATCTCGCTGGCGGAGGTAGACCGTGCCGTGGCCGTCCTCGAAGACGCGACCGAACGACTCCTCGAACCATGAACTTCCTCGACGTCGACGACCTCACGACGGACGAACTGGCGGCGGTACTCGACCGTGCGGCGACGATCAAGGCCGACTACCGCGAGACCGGCCCGAGCGACCACTTCGACGGCCGGACGCTCGGCATGATATTCGAGAAACCCTCGACGCGAACCCGGGTCTCCTTCGAGACGGGGATGACCCAGCTGGGCGGGCACGCGGTCTTTCTCGGGCCCGACGACATCGGCCTCCACGGGCGCGAACCGGTCAAGGATATCGCGCGGGCACTCGGGCGGTACGTCGACGTGGTGATGGCCCGCGTGTACGACCACGCCGACGTGGTCGAACTGGGCGAGTTCGCCAGTGTTCCGGTCATAAACGCCCTGACCGACAGGGCCCACCCCTGTCAGACGCTGGCGGATCTCCTGACCGTCCGGGAGCAGTTCGAGGACCCGACGGTCGCGTGGGTCGGCGACGGCAACAACGTCTGCCAGTCGTTCGTCCTCGGGGCCGCCATGACCGGCCTGGATCTGAGGGTGGCGACCCCCGAGGGGTACGGCGTTGACGACGACGTGATAGCACGCGCGGAGGGTTTCGGCAACCCGCCAGAGACCACCCACGACCCCGAGGCCGCCGTCGCGGACGCCGACGCGATCTACACCGACGTCTGGGTCAGCATGGGCGAGGAGGACGAACGCGAGGAGAAACTCCGGGCCTTCGAGGGGTTCCAGGTGACGACGGACCTGCTCGGCGACCGGAAACTGATGCACTGTCTGCCCGCCCACCGGGGCGAGGAGGTCACCGACGAGGTCGTCGAGAGCGACAACGCCATCGTCTGGGACCAGGCCGAGAACCGCCTGCACGCCCAGAAAGGGCTGCTCGTCTGGTTGGCCGAGCAGTAGTTCCGCGCCGAGCGTAGCGAGGCGCGTCTTTTTCGCCCACGTTTTTCAAGGAGTGGTCGTGAGCAAAGCGAACAGAGTGAGCGAGGAAATCCCCGCGACAAAAAGGTAGGCGGGGATGACAATCTTGAATAAACTGTTGTTCGAAGGACAACGTATGGACGGGACGGGGGGGAAGACGTCGACGCCGACAGCGAGTCGAACGGACACCGCGGGCGGCGTGGTGGCCCGGACTGTGGAGGGGCCGGATCGATGACGGGCGTGTACATGCACGCGCTCGGTGACGAGGCCGACCAGTTACACGCGCGGGTGCGCGACCGGTACGACATCGGCCCCGACGACGACGTCGCCTGGGTCGGGCGCGGACTGATGGACATCACGCGCGGGACGCTCGCGGTCCCAGCCCTGTACGCGATGACGACGCGGAACCTGCTCTTTCCGGAACACGGCGAGGAGGTCCCCTTTACCGTGACGACGGTCGGCTTCCGGACCGAGAACGGTCACGAGGCGCTGACGACCCGCCGGGCGTTCCGGTTCGACGGGACGCGCCGGCGGTTCGACTCGCTGACCGTCTGGGACGACGAGAACGACCGGTTGCTGGACTTCCTCGGGCGGGGGGGCCACATCGCGAGCGAACTCCACCCCCGCGTCGAGAACGGCGCGCTGGTCGTCGAGGGCGGCCGCCAGTGGGCCCGCCTCGGCGGGCGCTACCTCTCGGTCCCGGGGCCGCTCGGGGCCGACATCGAGGTCCGGGACCGCTACGACGAGGCCGACGAACGCTTCCACGTCACCGCCACCGTCGAGAGCGCGCTCGCGGGGCACATTCTGGGGTATCGGGGCACCTTCGACCAGAAGACCGAACCGATGGAACGGGTGCCCTCGGACCTGCGCCCGACCACCGTCGGGTCGCTCCCGCCGGTATGAGTCCGGAGACGACGGTCGACAGGACGGCCCTGGCGATTCCGACCGTCGGCGGCGTCAGAGTCACCGACGCGAGCGCGGCCGCCGGCGGGGTCTGCTGGACCCTCGCGGCCACGGCCGGCGGCCTCTCGGCCATCGAGCGGGCGCTGGCGCTCGCAGTGTTAGTGCTCGTGCCGCTGGGGGCCGGGATGGTCGCGACGCCACCGTTCGGGAGTCGCGCCGGACAGCTGTTCGCGGCCGCGGTCGTGGCACAACCCGTCGCGGCGGGCCTGCTGGTGGGGTCGCTCCTCGTCGAGTCGGGACCGCTGGCGGCCGCGCTGGCGGCCCCGTGGGTCGGCGTCACGGGCCTGCTGGCGGCCGCCGCGCTCCTGCGGATCAGCGACCGGGAGCCCTGGTCCCTGGGCGAGGCGCGGGCGGCCGAGACCGTCCTCGACGCCGGCCTGGCGTATCCGACGGTGGCGAGCGTGGCGCTCGTCATGTTCCACCTCGACATCGTGTTCTGGTTCGAGCGGGTGATCATCCTCCTGACGGCGGTCCACTTCCACTACGCCGGGTTCGTCCTGCCGGTCGCGACTGGACTGGCCGGCCGGACACTCGACGGCGAGGACCGCCTGTATCGAGTCCTCGCCGCCGTCGTCGTCGGCGGGCCGGCGCTGATCGCGGTCGGCATCTCGTTTTCGCCGCTGGTCGAGTTCGTGTCGGTCGGCGGGTTCACCGTCGCAGTCGCGACGCTGGGCGTGTACGTCGTCGGGCGGGTCGTCCCGGGACGGCCCCGGGGACAGGCAGTGCTGGTCGGGGCGTCGGCGCTCGCGTTGCCAGTCTCGATGGCGCTGGCGCTGGGCTACGGCGTCGGTGCCTACACCGGAAATCCGGTATTGGGACTGGACATCGGGACGATGGTCGCACTCCACGGGTCGTTGAACGCGCTGGGATTCGGCCTGCTGGGGGTGGTCGGGTGGCGACTCGCCGTGCCGTCGCGGCCGGGGACGAATACTGAAGACACCGCGCCGAGTAGGGAGGGCCGATGACCGATCCAGTCGTCGTCACGGCGGGCGAGATGGACACCGACGAGCTGCTGGAGACGCTCAAGTCCGAACAGCGGGTCGTCGTCCGGACGGAGTTTCTCGGGTCCGAACACGAGGTGACGCTCCGGTGGGACGGCGACACCTTCTACTGTGACACGCCGACGCGTCTCCACAAACACGACGACGAGAGCGAGATGCGGGCCTGCCTCGAAAACCAGGGGTACGGTCGCTGAACGTCGGTGACGGTCCCCGAGAGGGTGGTGAGTGTCTCGAAACCTGGCAACGCCGCGGTAACGCCTCCGTTTATGCGTCGGGAGCGCGTATCCGCAAGTCGTAATGGTCACCGCGGATCCTTCGCCCAAGCGTTTCCGGGAACTGATGCTCGACGAGGAACCGGGTTTCGAGGACGTTCTCGCCTGCGTGTTCGGCATCCAGGAACACGAAGTGCGGACGTATCTCACGCTGCTGGACAACCCCGGGAGCACCGTCGAGGAACTCGCCGACGAGCTCGACCGTGACCGGAGCAACGTCAACCGCTCGCTGTCGACGCTGCGCGAGAAGGAACTCGCCGACCGCCAGCGGCGTCTCCTCGACGGCGGCGGCCACATCTACCAGTACTCCGGAACCCCGCTGCCCGAAGCCCGCGAGTTGATGCACGAAACGTTAGACGAGTGGGCCGCCTACGTCCACGACCGTATCGACGAGTTCGGCGACGAACCCGTTTGATACGGTCGTGCGTAACCGGTTTCCGCAGTGTCGGCGAGGATCGGCGTTTCGTATGAGACGCGACCGAACGCCTCGCTGCCCTCGCGCGGACCACCCGTCTCACGGACCCCGTCGAGCGGGTGAACTCACCCCGGGGTCAAGCCCCGGGGCTTCCTGCTTCAATGACGCGCTTTGCATCCACTGCCACCCGTTGTGGCGTGAACGCAGGGAGTGCAGTCTGCACAGGCGTTGATTCGGAGCGTCCCGCCCCTATCTGCTTCAATCCTCTATTGAGAATATTCTTCGCCGCATTGAGGTCACGGTCGTCTTGATGGCCGCAGGCTGGGCAGGAATGTTCCCGCACCCAGATTGGCTTGGCTGTTTCAACACCACAAACCGCGCACTCTTTCGTCGTGCCTGCTGGCTTCACTTTTTCAACGTGCGTGCCATGTAGGTCGGCTTTGTATTCCAGCAATTCAAGAAACCGTGACCACGCGGCGTCTTGTTTGTTTTTGGCGTTTTGGCTGGTCTCAAGCATTGGTTTCACGTCCAAGTCTTCAATAGCTACAACGTCATACTCTGTGACCAGCCACGTCGTGAGTTTGTGCTGGTAGTCGCGCACCTTGCGCTTGATTTTCCGTTTGGCACGGGCCACCTTTCGGCGTTGGTTCTCCCAGTTGGCAGAGCCGTGTTCTTTTCGGTCGAGTTTCCGCTGTTCGCGTGCGTAGCGGTCGTACTCGTCAGACAGGTCAAGCGTCTCCACAGAGAGATTTTCTGACGTGTGGATGTAGCTGGTAATGCCGAGGTCAACACCAACACAGTCGTCTGGTTCAATCTCACTGAGTGGCGGTTTCTCGGGCGTGTCTTCGACGGTGGTGACGAGTGAGACGTACCACTCGCCGGTTGTCTCTCGTTTCAGGATAACCTCGTCAATATCCTCTGCTGGTGGTACGTCACGTTCTGCTCGAATGTTGAACCAGCCAATCTTTTCGAGTCGAAGTCGCACAAATTGGTCGTCGCCCGTGTTGTAATCCACGTTGAAGCGACTGGACTGATTGTACGACACCGACCGAAATTCGCCTGCACCTTGCCACTGCAACCGCCCAACATCGTGGTCTTTGTCCCGACGTTCTTGCAGCGTTTCAAGATCGCTGTGAATCTGGCTGATGGCCTGTTGTGCGGCGTGTTGTGACGGGTTGGCAAAGGTCGGCCACTTGTCAGCCCACTCCGTAAGCTTGTCGTGTTGGTCGTAGTCCGATGGGCGGTCGTTGTAGTCACTGCGGTAGTAGTCTCGAACAGCATGGTTGCGAATCTGCCGGAGAATGTCGATGTGACGCCACGCTTCGCTCGCCACGTCGTCGGGCAGGTACGCACGGAAGCGAAGCGTGTGTTTCATTGTTGTTAGTCAGATTCCTCTGTTTCTCGCTGTTCTCGAATTGCTTTCTGTAGCAGTCCACTCGGTGAGAGATGAGGCTGGTCATCAAGCCACTCTCCATCCTCGTCCGGAACTGTCACGGTATATCGTTTTGACACACGCTTTGATACGTGTTAAAACATAAAAAGTGTTTTGGAACGTTATTTGCGTGTCACTGCTGTCGGCTTCAACCCCGGGGTCAAGCCCCGGGGCAGTCGCCTTGACCGCCTGTACAGCGGTCTCATACTTCGGCAGCGTCTGCGGAGCGAAAGTCGTCGATGTGGTCGTAGTAGTATGCGAGTGCGCGGTGGACGTCACCGAGGGAAAGATCCGGATACAACTGGGTGATCTCGTCGGGTTCGTACCCGCTGTGCTCGTAGGCGACCGCGACGTCTTTCACCCTGATACCGGTTCCCGCTATCGTCGGAGCCCCATCACTGTGTTCGGAATCCTGTACGATGCTCATATAACGCTGTTCGCCCGCTATCCGTATTAAATCCGCGCTCACTCGAAGACACCAGTCATCCGCGTACCGACGGACCCATCCCGCCACTGTGGATACAGATGACATCCTCCGCGCGGTAAACGGCGCGGTTTCCCCAACAGGGACACGGTATCCGCTCGCACAGCGCCCGATACCGCGTCGGGCGACCGGCCGCGAGGACGACGCTGTGGAGGATAGACCGGAACCGCGAACACCGCCATCGTTCCGAGGTCGAACGCCGTCGTCGGGAATAGCACCTCCGTGAAC
>PXQN01000069.1 GCA_003021305.1 Halobacteriales archaeon QH_10_67_22
GACGAGTCGGTCGACACCGACAGAGAGGACGGTCCGGACTGGACGACGGGGGACGAACACATGGGCGGTCCGAACTCCCCGGAGGAATGATACGGTCGTGCGTACCCAATTTCGGCAGTGTCGGTGAGGATCGGCGTTTCGGACCACGGAGATAGTCTTCTGTTTCGTGGGAATCAAAAGAAGTACGCACGACCGTATGAGCGGGTCGGGCGAGGCCTATGGTGGAGGTTCAGTCGGGACGGGCTGACGGGACAGGACCCGTACGCTTATTAAATCAGAGACGCGTAGGATGGCGTAACCGAGCACACGGCCGCCCGGGACGCGGAGGGCGGCCGGCTGCACGCTGGACCTCGACGGTCCGGACGGCCCTGCTGTCCCGTCGGTGACGCCGCGAGCCGGACCCGGCCCGTGGCGTCGCGGACCGACGCGACCCGGCAGGGCGGTCAGGGGCGCGAGCGTCCTCTGTTTGCCGGTCGCCACTGCACCGCGCGGGTGAGCCTCCCTCGGACCCAATCATGGAAATCGAAATCGCAACTATCGGCGGCTACGAGGAAGTCGGCCGCCAGATGACTGCCGTTCGTGCGGGCGACGACGTCGTGGTCTTCGACATGGGCCTGAACCTCTCGAAGGTCCTCATCCACGACAACGTCGAGACAGAGCGAATGCACAGCCTCGACCTGATCGACATGGGCGCTATCCCCGACGACCGGGTGATGTCCGACCTCCAGGGCGACGTGAAAGCCATCGTGCCGACCCACGGTCACCTGGACCACATCGGCGCCATCAGCAAGCTCGCCCACCGCTACGACGCGCCGGTCGTCGGGACGCCCTTTACGATCGAGCTGGTCAAACAGCAGATCAAAGGCGAGGAGAAGTTCGGCGTCCAGAACGACCTCCAGAAGATGGAGGCCGGCGAGACGATGGCCATCGGCGACGAGAACGAACTCGAGTTCGTCAACGTCACCCACTCGATCATCGACGCCATCAACCCAGTCCTCCACACGCCCGAGGGCGCGGTCGTCTACGGCCTCGACAAGCGCATGGACCACACGCCGGTCATCGGCGACCCCATCGACATGGACCGCTTTCGCGAGATCGGCCGTGAGGGCGTCCTCTGTTACATCGAGGACTGCACCAACGCCAACAAGAAAGGCCGTACCCCCTCGGAGTCGGTCGCGCGGCGCCACCTCAAGGACGTCATGTACAGCATGGAAGACTACGACGGGGGGATCGTCGCGACGACGTTCTCCTCGCACATCGCCCGCGTGAGCTCGCTCGTCGAGTTCGCCGACGACATCGGCCGCCAGCCCGTGCTGCTGGGCCGTTCGATGGAGAAGTACTCCGGGACCGCCGAACGCCTGGACTTCGTCGACTTCCCCGAGGACCTGGGGATGTATGGCCACCGGAAATCGGTCGACCGCACGTTCAAGCGGATCATGAACGAGGGCAAGGAGAACTTCCTGCCCATCGTGACGGGTCACCAGGGCGAGCCGCGAGCGATGCTCACCCGGATGGGCCGGGGCGAGACACCCTACGAACTGGAGGACGGCGACAAGGTACTGTTCTCGGCGCGGGTGATCCCCGAGCCGACAAACGAGGGCCAGCGCTACCAGAGCGAGACCCTGCTGGGGATGCAGGGAGCCCGCGTCTACGACGACATCCACGTCTCGGGCCACCTCAACCAGGAGGGCCACTACGAGATGCTGCAGGCGCTCCAGCCCGACAACGTCATCCCGGCCCACCAGGACATGTCCGGGTTCTCCTCGTACGTGAACCTCGCCGAGAACGAGGGATACACCATGGGTGAGGATCTCCACGTCACGCGCAACGGGAACATGATCCAGCTGGTCGAGTAAGATGACCAGCCAGTCACAGGACGTCGTCGAGCGCGCCATCGCCTCGCGGCGAGAGGCGGTCAACGAGGCCGTGCTGGCCGAGCTCCCGGTGGTCGAACCCGAGCGCCTCTACGAGGCGACGCGATACCTGCTGGACGCGGGCGGCAAGCGCCTGCGCCCGACGATCCTGATGCTGGTCGCGGAATCGCTCGCCGACGTCGACGCGGCTACCGTCAACTACCGGTCGTTCCCGGCCGAAGGCGGCGAGATCGACCTGCTGAAGGCAGCGGTGAGCGTCGAGAACATCCAGACGTTCACGCTCATCCACGACGACATCATGGACGACGATGACCTCCGCCGGGGGGCGCCCGCGGTTCACCGCGAGTACGACCTCTCGACGGCGATCCTGGCTGGCGATACGCTCTACTCCAAGGCCTTCGAGGCGATGGTCGACACCGGCGCGGCCCCCGACCGCTCGGTCGACGCCGTCCGCAACCTGGCCACGACGTGTACGAAGATCTGCGAGGGCCAGTCCCTGGACATCGACTTCGAGTCCCGCGACGCCGTCACGACAGACGAGTACCTGGAGATGGTCGAACTGAAGACCGCGGTGCTGTACGCCGCCTCGGCGTCGATCCCGGCGCGACTCGTCGGTGCCGACGACGACACCGTCGACGCGCTGTACGGCTACGGACTCGACATCGGGCGAGCGTTCCAGATCCAGGACGACCTGCTCGACCTGACGATCCCAAGCGACAAACTGGGCAAACAGCGCGGTAGCGACCTCGTCGAGAACAAACAGACGCTCGTGACGCTACACGCCCGCCAGCAGGGCGTCGATGTCGACGGCCTCGTCGAAACCGACTCGGTCGACGCCGTCGACGAACGCGAGATCGAGGCCGCCGTCGACCGCCTCCGCGAGGCCGGCAGCATCGAGTTCGCCCGCGAACGCGCCCGTTCGCTGGTCGAGAGCGGCAAGGACAACCTCGGGGTTCTCCCCGACAACGAACAGCGTGACGTCCTCGCGGACATCGCCGACTACCTGATCGAACGCGAGTACTGAGCGTCGCCTCGACTCCGGCGGCCACGACCGGGACCCCGTTCTCGCCCGGGACGCTAGATGTTGCGCGAGTCGTCGACGTCGGGGTCGTCGGCGACCCGCTCGCGTCGGGCGGCGACTGGACGGCGACGATACTCCCGGGGGGCAACCCCTGCCCCGACCGCCCGACCTCGGAGAAGCGCCGGTCCAACTGCGCGATACCGGTCGAGAGGCGCATAGCACCCGTTGCACGCCACCCGGCGTATATCGACCGGCCCCGGGGACGGCCGGCGAGGGGTGGGACGGGGGGCCGGTGTCGTTCCGCGCGAGGACGAACCCGTGGAGGTTTAGACGCCCGGGCCGGAACTCGACGGTAATGGACGAGGAGGTACGCGAGCGCATCGAGGAGGCGGCCGAAGTCGACGCCCTCTACAACGCGCTCGAATACGACAGCGACGCACAGGTCGGAGCCATCATGGGCCCGCTGATGGGCGACAACCCGGAGTTTCGCGAGTACGGCGACGGGGTCGCAGGCGTCGTCGCGCCGGTCGTCGAGCGGGTCAACGGGATGTCGACGGCCGAGCAGCGCGAGCGCCTGGGCGAACTCGCACCCGACCGCCTCGCCGAACTCGACAGCGAGGACGAGACCGACGACCGCCCGCTTGGCGACCTTCCGAACGTCGAGGAGTACGACGAGGTACGGATGCGTCTGGCGCCCAACCCCAACGGGCCCTGGCACCTCGGGAGCGCGCGGATGCCCGCGGTCATCGGCACCTACAAGCAGCGATACGACGGCTGGATGCTCTGCCGGTTCGACGACACCGACCCCGAGACCAAGCGACCCGACCTGGACGCCTACGACGCCATCCTCGACGCGATAGAGTACCTCGGGTTCGAACCCGACGAGGTGATCCGGGCGAGCGACCGCCTGGACGTCTACTACGACCACGCCCGCCAGCTGGTCGACCTGGGCGGGGCCTACACCTGTTCGTGTCCGGGCGAGACCTTCTCCGAACTGAAAAACGACGGCGAGGCCTGTCCACACCGGGACAAGGACACCGAAACCGTCCGCGAGGAGTTCGAGGCGATGGTCGACGGCGAGTATTCGGCCGGCGAGCTGGTCCTGCGAGTCAAGACCGACATCGAACACAAGAACCCCGCACTCAGGGACTGGGTGGCCTTCCGGATAATAGACCGGCCCCACCCCCGCGAGGCCGCCAGCGAGTACCGCTGCTGGCCGATGCTCGACTTCCAGAGCGGGGTCGACGACCACCTCACCGGGATCACCCACATTGTCCGGGGCATCGACCTCCAGGACTCGGCCAAGCGCCAGGCGTTCGTCTACGACTACTTCGGCTGGGCGTACCCCGAGGTCGTCCACTGGGGCCACGTCCAGGTCGACGCCTACGACGTCCCGCTGAGTACGTCGACGATCAAAGCGAAAGTCGAGGCGGGCGAACTGACGGGGTGGGACGACCCGCGGGCGCCGACGCTGGCGAGTCTCCGGCGCCGGGGGATCCGCGGCGAGGCGGTTGTCGACGCGATGGTCGAACTGGGTACCTCGACGTCGAACGTCGACCTCGCGATGTCCTCGGTGTATGCCGCCAACCGCGACCTGGTCGACGACGGGGCCGACCGGGCCTTCTTCGTCCGCGAGGGAGTCTCACTCCCTGTCGAGGGCGGTCCCGACGCCGGCCACCCGCCGGTCCATCCCGAACACGAGGAGCGCGGCCGCCGCGATATCCCGGTCGACGAGGCCGTCCGGGTCGAACCGGCCGACCTCCCCGCCGAGGGCGAGCGCGTCTGGCTCAAGGGGTACGGGCCGGTCCGGTACACCGGCGACCGACTGGTCGCGACCGACGACGACCTCGACGTGGTCCGGGCGGGTGACGTCGACGTCGTCCACTGGGTGCCCGCAGACGCGCCGCGCCTGCGACTGCGAACGATGGACGGCGACGTCGACGGCCACGCCGAACCCGGCGTCGCCGACGCCCACGACGATGTCGTCCAGTTCGAACGCGTCGGCTTCGCACGCGTCGATGACGTCGACGCCGACCCGCTGGTCGCCTACTTCGCCCACCCCTGACCGGCCCGGATCGGCGGTCCTCCCTGCCCAAAAGTTTCGTCGTTAAATTTCGGCACCGTCGAGAGTGAAAAGATATGAAACTATTTTTCACTGGTTCTAAATTACTGCCCTGTATCGACGGCATGCCTGGCTCCGAGAGGCCCTGATAGTCGTACGACGATGCATGATGTGTCAGGCTAATCCGCTTTGTTCGGGGGAGGTAAACAGGATGACAGGCACAGGATGAGCGTCATCGCAGAGATAAGTGTTCCGGCGGACGACTTCGAGTTGGGGCGCATCCTGGAACTCTCCGCGGCCGGGATGGTCGAACTGGAATCGCTGGTCCCGACGGGGGAACGAGTGGTCCCGTACTTCTGGGTGTGTGACGCGGACTTCGAGGCGTTCGAGGCGGCCACGGAGTCACACCCCGCTGTCGAGCGGCTCACACGCATCGACGTCTTCGATGACAGGGTGCTGTACTCGCTGTCCTGGTCGGCGGGGAACGACCGGATGTTCCAGTCGGTCGACCACGTCGACGCGTACATCCTGGCCGCGACCGGGTCGGCCGACTCCTGGGAGTTCGAACTCCGCTTTCCCGACCACGACGCGATGTCCGCCTTCCAGAACCGGTGTGGGGACCGGGGCGTCTCCTTCGAGGTGTTGCGGGTATTCAACCCGAGCAAACCGGACATCGGGCCGTGGTTCGGCCTGACCGAACCCCAGCGCGAGGCGCTCGTCCTCGCCGTCGAACAGGGGTACTACGACATTCCCCGGAACTGCAAGACGGTCGAGATCGCCGACGAACTGGGCATCTCCGACCAGGCGGTCACCGAGCGACTCCGGCGTGCCATCGTCACGCTGTCTTCGAACACCGTCCTTTCGTCGTCGGACAGGTAGTGGGGAGAGCGTGGCTCCGTCCTCCGGGCGCGACCGTCCCGATCGCCCCGCTGTCCGGGACAAGTTTTACGTGCGCACGGGCGGTTCGCTCAACTATGGCCATCGACCCGGAGTTCGAGCAGAACCGCGAGACCGCAAAGGAACACGACGGCCACGAGGTGTGGGGACCGGTCGAGGAACCGGAGACGCTGGGGATCCACGGCACGCACGTCGCCGTCGACTTCGACCTCTGTATCGCCGACGGCGCCTGTCTGGAGGACTGTCCCGTCGACGTCTTCGAGTGGGTCGACACGCCCGACCACCCCGAAAGCGAGATCAAGGCCGACCCCGCCCACGAGGACCAGTGTATCGACTGCATGCTCTGTGTCGACGTCTGTCCGGTCGACGCGATCGACGTCGACCCCGGCCGCGCCGGCCGGATCTAGTCGGACCCTGTCCCGGCCCGCTCCCTTCTGTACACGCGACCGTTCTGTCGCTCGTGACCGCCAGTCCCGGGGCCGCGACCCGGTGAGAACGCGGCCGTAGACGTTCCACAGTTGGGACGCGTAACGTGCACGATCTTTCCGGGACGAAAAGCTTAGGCTCCCCCCGTCCCCCGTTTGACGTAGGAGTGTGACAACTATGCGCAGTGTGGTACTGACGAAGGGTGTCCCCGACTTCCGGGAGGGCCAGGTTTCTTTCGACGAGGACGGCCACCTGGAGCGCGGGAAGACGCCGACGGTGATGAATCCAAACGACAAACACGCTCTGCGGGCGGCGTTCCAGACGAAAGTCCGCAACGGGGGAACGGTCTCGCTGATGAGTATGGGCCCCCCGGGGTACATGGAGGTCCTCCAGGAGGGGATGGCCGACGTGTACGCCGACGACCTCTACCTGCTGTCGGACCGCGAGATGGGCGCCGCCGACACCTGGGCGACGGCCATGGCCGTCGCGACCGGTATCGACAACCTCGACGAACAGCCCGACCTCGTGTTCGCGGGGTTCAAGACCGCCGACGGGGAGACCGGCCACACCGGTCCCCAGACGGAGTGGTGTCTCGACATGCCCCTCATCACGCACGTCATCTCGCTGGATGTCGACGAGGAGGCGGGTCGCGTCCACGCCAAACGGCTGGTCGAGGGCGACGTCGAGGAGATAGAGACCGTCGAGGCGCCGCTGCCGGCCTGTATCGTCGCCGACCCCGAGTTCGAGCAGTCCTACTACAAGGCTTCCCACCGGCTGAAACACAAGGACCTGCGCCGCCAGACCCAGGCCCGGGCCGCCGAGTTCGGCGAGTATCTCGACGACGATACCGAGAAAGAACCCACCGAGTGGGACCGTTTTACCATGTGGAACCACGAGGACCTGAATCTCGACCCGGACTACATCGGCCTGGACGGGTCGCCGACGATCGTCGCCGGCGTCGACCCGATCCCGAAGGCGCCGTCCGAACGGGAAGCCACGACGGTCGACCCCGACGACGACGAGGAGATGGAACAGATCGTCGACGAACTGGCCCCCTACGCGGCAGGTGACTGACCATGGGAGAGATCGACCCCACCGAACTGGAGATCGCCGAACTCGGGCCGAAGATCAAAGACGTCGACGACGCCGACGAGTTGCGAGAGATGCTCGCACTCGAGGAGGACGGCGAGGACCGCGTCCCCGTCAAGACCCTCATCGAGGACCGCATCGAGACCGTCGAGGACGAGGGCGGGGAGGTCGACCCCGAATCGGTCGATCTGGGGGAGCTGACCGTCGCCGACATCGCGAACCTCGTCCGGGACGTCGACGACGTCGCCGTTCTGGAGGAGATGCTCGGACGGGAGCAAGACGGCGAGGACCGCAAGACCGCCAAGTCCCAGATCGAGAGCCGCATCGAGTCGCTGGAGGGCAGCGACGACGACGGCGAGGGTGAACAGCTGGAGTACGTCCCGCCCGAGGAGAAACACCCGGACCTGGACCACCCGACCGCCGACAAGCAGTGGGTCGAAGGGTTAGACGGCGGCGACTACCGTGACATGTGGGTCTACTGTGAGACCCAGCACGGCGAACTCATCGACGTCTCGCGGGAGATGCTCGGCAAGGCCCGCGAACTGATGGACGAGTACAACGACCAGTACGACGAGGACGAGGACGTCGTCGCGGTGCTGATCGGCGACGACGTGGCCGACCTGGTCGACGAAGTGACCGCCTACGGTGCCGACAAAGTACTCTACCACCAGGACCCCAGGCTAAACCGGTTCCGGCACAAACCCTACACGGAGATCATGACCGACATGGCCCGCGCGGGCGGGCAACTGGCCGCCGAGGGGAAAGCGGACGTCGACTGGAAAGACTACGACGAACCCCGCTACACGGTGTTCCCGGCGACGAAGAACGGCCGGGACCTCTCAGCGCTGGTCCAAGGCGAACTCGACTCGGGGCTGGCTTCCGACTGTTCGGGGCTGTACATCGAGAACACGATGATCTCAAACCCCGCCAAAACGGGGGTGCCCGGCGACAGCAAGGAGTTCGAGCGCATCCTCCACATGAAGCGGCCGGACTTCTCCGGGTTCGAGTACTCGACGATCCTCTGTATCGACAAACCATTCAGGGACTTCCACCCGCAGGGCGCGTCGGTGATCCCGGGGAGTTTCGAGGTCCCCGAGGCAGACCACGAGCGCGAGGCCGAGGTGGTCGAACACGAGATGGACCTGAAAGACGACTGGTTCCGCGTCGAGGTCACCGACTACGACACGCTCGACAGCGGCGTCGACCTCACCGGCCACGACGTCGTCGTCGCGATGGGTCGTGGTATCGGCTCGGCGCCGACCGAGGGGATCGAACTCGGCCTCGACCTCGTGGAGGCGTTCGACGACGCGGCCTTCGGCCTCTCGCGTGGTGTGATCACCTCGTCGTACTCCTTCGAGGGCCACGTCGAGCAGTACGTCGGCGAGGACCGCCAGATCGGCGAATCCGGCCAGGTCGTCGAACCAGACGTGTACATCGCCGCCGGCATCTCCGGGGCGATCCAGCACAAAGTCGGGATGGACGAGTCCGACACGATCATCGCGATCAACACCGACGCCGACGCCGACATTCGGGACTTCTCGGATTACTACATCCAGGGCGACCTGTTCGAGGTGGTCCCGAGACTGACCGAGGCCGTCGAGCGGGGCGACCTGGCGACGGCCGTCGCGGAGGCGAGCGACGACTGATGTGTCCTGACACAGCCCGACCGACAACCAAACTGGGAGACGACGATGACTGACGACTACGAACACTACGAAGCGGTCGTGGTCGGCGCCGGACCGGGCGGCGCCGCCGCGGCTGCCACGCTCGCACGCAACGACGTAGAGACACTGGTGCTGGAACGGGGCGTCGACGCCGGCTCGAAGAACGTCTCGGGGGGGCTGATCTACGCCGAGGAGTCCTCGCCGTACACCATCGACGAGCTGTTCCCCGACTTCCGGGCGGCGGCGACCGAGCGACCGGTCACCGACCACTACATCCACAACGTCTCGGGGCGGTCGGTCAAGACGTTCGACCTCCACGGGCTCCACCACCACGACACCGAGTGGGCCGACGCCGTCCTCCGGCGCAAGATGGACTCCTGGCTCGCACATCGGGTCCACGAGATGACCCGCGAGACCGGCGGCGGTCTGCTCACCGAGGTCCGGGTCAACGGCCTGCTGCGCGAACCCGATCAAAGCCGACGTGGTGATCGCCGCAGACGGCGTCAACTCCGAACTGGCGCGTGACGCCGGCCTGATGGACTGGGAGGAGCCCAACGAGTGGTTCCAGGGCGTCAAGGCCGTCGTCGACGTGCCGGACGGCGCCATCGAAGAGCGGTTCGACGTCGACGAGGGCGAGGGCGTCGCCCACCTGTTCTCGGGCGACCTGTTCGAGGGCGCCCGGGGCGGAGGCTTCCTCTACACCAACGAGTCGTCGCTCTCGGTCGGGACGGTGTTCCACTTAGACTCGATCGCCGAGGGCCGCTACGAGCCCCAGGAGTTGCTCGACAATCTCCTGACCCACCCGCTGCTCGCGGACTGGATCGGCGACGAGTACCACGAGGTCGAGTACAACGCCAAGCTCGTCCCGGACTCGAAGAAGGTGGCCCACCCCTCGCCCCACCGCGACCGCCTGCTGCTGGTCGGCGACGCCGCCGGCCAGATGCAGGCCCAGGGACCGATCATCAAGGGGATGAACCACGCCGTCACCGCGGGCGCCCTTGAAGAGGTCGCCCGAGAACAGGTGGGCGACGCCCTCGCCCCCGTCGACGTCGAACCGCTCTTCGATGGCGCCGTCCGGCACGTCGACGACGGCCTTGACGCCCTGGAACCACTCGTTGGGCGACACGATGGAGACGCTGTACAACTCGCCGTTCCTGGTGGGGATGTTGCCCGACACGAAGACCGGGTACGTGACGCTACCGACGGTGATCGCCGAGGAACTCGGGGCCCCCGTGACCGGCCAGTCGACGGTCGAGACGCCGGAACTGGACGAGCGGATCGGCGACCTGACCTACGACATCGACGAGGGCAACCCCCACATCGAGTTGCGGGACAACTCCTTCGAGGCCAGCGGGACGGCCGTCACGGCCTGTCCGGTCAGCGCCAAGGACTTCGGCGGTGGCTGTTACCGCGACGAGTACGTCGGCTCCAACGGCAGCGAGGACCACGTCGTCAGCCTGGACACCCAGCCCTGCGTCGAGTGTGGGACCTGTGCCGTCGTCGCCGACACCGACTGGACCCACCCGCGGGGCGGCAAGGGCGTCGAGTTCAAGCAAGGGTAGCCGTGCCGTCGCCGTACCGCGACCGCATCGAGCGACTGGCCGCCGACGCCAGGGCGGCACGCGAGGCCTTCGACCCGCCCGCCGACCCCCCCGACGAACAGCAGGCGATGGCCTACCTCAGGGAGGGCGTCGGCGAGGCCGTCGCCGTCTACGTCGACGCCCGGACCGGCGAGTGGGAGCGGTTCGGACCCGCAGAGTTCGACGACCTCGAGTGGGCGATGAACGCGTACCTCGAGCTGTACGCCCGCTGTTACGGCGTCGACATCGAGGCCGACTACTCCGTCAGGGAGGCCGCGGAGGCCCTGACCGACACGCACAACATCGCCGACGTGGCCTACGTGCTGACGAGCGTCCCCGAACGCTGATACGGTCGTGCGTAATTCTTTGTATTCCCACGAAACAGAAGACTGTCTCCGTGGTCCGAAACGCCGGTCCTCACCGACACTGCCGAAATTGGGTACGCACGACCGTATGACTGTCACCGACGCATCCTCGACCGGTTTGCCGCCTTTCGTTGTCATGGTCACTGCTCCCAGGCTGACATCACAACCACCATCACACCCGGTCACGACCGAACCGCCGTCGTAATCGAGTCCGACTTCCTTCTACCCGACGGGACCGATCCCCCAGGATCTGCAACATTACTGCCAGACTCGCCACACCGACGACGAGTGCGATGACGAACCGGATCGGTAGCCCTTCTATCGCGCGGTCGTCCCGTGAGAGCGTCCCTGTGGAACGCATGTCGGGTTTGGTTCCGTCCTCGTATTTAAACCTTGAACCGAAGTTACAAGTAATCGCGGCTGACGATCACCTGGCGTGACATTCGTAATCGGACGCGGCGAGGGTGAGGAGGAGTCCGGGCCGTCGGGCCACCTGGGGACCTACCGTGCGCTGGACGGCAGCGAGGGCGCGCCCTTGCACATCGACTTCGACGGGCCACACGCGATGTTGATCGTCGGCAAGCGCGGCTACGGGAAGTCCTACACGATGGGCGTGGTCGCGGAGGCGCTGTCGCGGGCCGACCCGATCGCGCCGGTCGTCGCCGACCCGATGGGCGTGTTCGACACGCTGGCCGAGCCGTCCCGGGGGGATTTCGTCCCGGCGACGGTCGTCGACGACCCGGAGATATCCCCGACGACGCTGGACCCGCGGTCGTGGTGTGCGCTGCTGGACCTCTCGCCCGAGAGCGGGGCGGGGAGTCTCGTCTGGCAGGCCGCCCAGGACGGATCGTCGCTGGACGGGATGCGCGAGAACATCGAGTCGACCGACGCCCCCGGCACGGACAAGCGCGCGGCGGTCAACCACATCGACCTGGCCGAGTCCTGGGGGATCTTCGACCCGGAAGGGCTGTCAGCGAGTGCGATGGGCGGCACCGAGATAACCGTCGTCGACGTGTCGGGGCTGGACTCGGCACCGATGAACGCGGTTCTCCGGGGCGTCGGCGAGTCGCTGTACCGCGCGCGGGTCAACGAAGAGATAGACCGCCTCCCCTGGCTGTTGATCGACGAGGCCCACGCCTTCTTCAAGGGAGTCGGCGAGGCCGCGCTGGAGACCATTCTCACGCGGGGGCGTGCGCCCGGTGTGAGCCTCGTGCTCGCGACCCAGCGGCCGGCCGCCATCTCCGAGGTCGGCATCTCCCAGTCGGACATCATCGTCTCCCACCGGCTCACCTCCGAGGACGACCTGGAGGCCCTGGAGGCGGCCCAGCCGACCTACATGAAGACCTCCCTGGACGAGCGACTCCCCACCGGGACGGGGGAGGTCGTCGTCATCGACGACGCGACCGA